>DAIQAR010000017.1:0-18336 GCA_036781605.1 Candidatus Nanopelagicaceae bacterium | reverse complement strand
TCAAGATGATTTAAGTTCATCTTCCAGTTGCCAGCGATTATTGGTTTACGCATTTTCCAGGACCTCAATTCCAGGTAGGGATTTTCCTTCTAGATACTCAAGTGACGCACCGCCACCTGTAGAGATGTAGCCGAACTGCTCATCTTTAAAGCCAAGTTTTCTCACCGCAGCAGCTGAATCTCCGCCGCCAACTACTGATATGCCGGACACTTTTGTGAGTGCTTCGGCAACTACTTGAGTTCCATGTGCAAAATTAGGAAATTCAAAAACTCCCATAGGTCCATTCCAAAATACTGTCTTACATTGAACAAGCGCTGCTGCAAATGCAGCGGCAGTCTCAGGACCAATATCTAGCCCCATTTGATCAGCAGGGATGGCGTCCGCTTTAACAAGGGTTGGCGTGGCATCTATAGCAAAAGTTGGTGCCACAACAATGTCAGTCGGTAGCAAGATTTCAACACCGAGTTTCTTCGCTTCGTCTAACAACTTTTTCACATCATCTAGAAGGTCCGTCTCCACTAGTGACTTGCCGATCTCATAGCCTTGGGCAGCAAGGAAGGTAAAGAGCATTCCCCCACCAATTGCAAGCACGTTGACCTTACCAAGCAGATTCTTAATAACCCCAATCTTGTCTGAGACCTTTGATCCGCCAAGTGCCACACCATATGGGCGCTCTGGGTTAACAGTCAGTTTACGTAGTACGTCAATTTCTGCAGCAACTAAAAAACCCGCAGCATGAGGCAGGATATTTGCGACATCGAATACAGATGCATGCTTACGGTGTACTGCTCCAAAACCATCACTTACGAAATAGTCCATCGTCGCAGTTAGTTTTTCAGCCAATGCCTTACGTTCATCGCCATCTTTGCTTGTCTCAGAAGCTTCAAATCGAACGTTCTCCAGAAGAAGCACTTCGCCAGGTTTAAGGGCAGCCTTCTTCAAGTCAGTTTCACTGCCAACAACTTGGGACGAGAATATGACTGGTGAACCAAGGAGATCGCCAAGACGATGAGCAACAGGTGCAAGAGAAAACTCCGGAGCCGGGCCATTCTTTGGTCGTCCAAGATGAGCCATGATGACAACAGCGGCGCCGTTATCGATCAGGTATTTAATAGTTGGAAGTGAAGCTTTAATGCGTCCGTCATCCCCAATTACGCCATCTTTGATCGGGACATTTAGATCACAACGCAGCAATACTCGCTTACCTGAAACATTTAGATCGGTAAGTGCAGTAAAACTCATTAGAGAGATTTACCAACAAATCCAACGAGGTCAACTAAACGATTTGAATAACCCCATTCATTGTCATACCAACCAAGGACCTTAACTGTTGAGCCCATCGCTTTTGTTAAGCCTGCGTCGAAGATACATGAACTTGGATCTGTGACGATATCCGCTGAGACAATTGGATCTTCGGTGTATGTGAGATAACCCTTCAGAGGACCATTAGCAGCCTTCTTCATTGCTGCATTAATTTCTTCAGCAGTTACTTCGCGGGCTAACTCAACTGAAAGATCAGTTGCTGAGCCAGTTGGGACTGGAACGCGAAGAGCGTAGCCATCGAGTTTGCCTTTAAGATTTGGAAGAACGAGGCTAATCGCCTTTGCGGCTCCTGTTGATGTAGGAATAATTGAGATCGCAGCTGCGCGAGCACGACGTAGATCCTTATGTGGTTGATCCTGAAGTGCTTGATCATTTGTGTAAGCGTGCACTGTTGTCATAAGGCCACGAAGAATTCCAAATTCCTCGTCAAGGACCTTCGCCATTGGAGCAAGGCAATTGGTTGTGCAAGAGGCATTCGAAATTACATGATGCTTACTAGCTTCATATTTATCGTGATTGACACCCATAACAATGGTGATGTCTTCATCGGTCGCCGGCGCAGAGATAATTACCTTCTTTGCCCCTGCTGTGATGTGCTTCTTGGCATCAGCTGCCTTAGTGAAGAAACCTGTTGATTCGATAACAATGTCAGCCTTGAGATCACCCCATGGCAAGTTAGCTGGATCGCGCTCTTCAAATACTTTGATGGTCTTTCCACCGACTGTGATCGAATCAGAGGTATATGTAACAGGAAGATCAAGACGGCCGAGAATTGAGTCATACTTCAAAAGGTGGGCCAAGGTAGCGTTGTCTGTTAGGTCGTTGATTCCTACAATTTCAAAATCTGCGCCAGAGGCTAAAGAAGCTCTGAAGAAGTTACGTCCAATACGACCAAAACCATTAATTCCAACACGGATCACGATATTCCTACCTTCTAGTCATGCCTGCCATTTTTGCCAGATCGATTCATGCTCAAAATCAAATATTGCTATTTGAGAGCCCACAACGCTGTGATGGCCTAACCCTATCAGGGTAGTTATTCAGCCAATAAATCTGGGCTCAGACCTGCTTCTGTATCGGGGATTCCAAGGTCATGAGCACGCTTATCTGCCATCGCAAGGAGTCTTCGGATACGCCCAGCAATCGCATCTTTGGTCATAGGCGGGCTTGCCAGAGAACCTAACTCTTCAAGGCTCGCTTGACCATGTTGGATGCGCAACTCCCCTGCTTCTTTAAGATGATCAGGAATCTCTGGACCAAGTATTTCTAGTGCGCGAGAAACTCTGGCCGACGCTGCTACAGCAGCTCTAGCTGATCGACGTAAATTTGCATCATCAAAATTTGCTAAGCGGTTGGCAGTCGCGCGAACCTCTCGGCGCATCCTTCGCTCTTCCCAAGCAAGAACACTCTCGTGGGCCCCGAGGCGAGTGAGTAGAGCCCCTATTGCGTCTCCATCTCTAATGACAACGCGATCGACATTTCTTACCTCTCGCGCTTTTGCCGTTATACCCAATCGTCTTGCAGCCCCAACGAGTGCAAGAGCAGCTTCAGGTCCTGGGCAAGTAATTTCAAGCGCAGATGAACGGCCGGGTTCTGTGAGTGAACCATGGGCAAGAAATGCACCACGCCAAGCTGCCTCTGCATCGCAGATACCAGCTGAAACAACTTGTGGAGGCAAACCTCTTATGGGGCGTGCATTTGAATCTACAAGTCCTGCTTGGCGCGCAAGAGCGTCACCATCAGTAACGACACGAACTACATAGCGACTTCCCTTACGTAGCCCGCTTGGCGATAGAACAGATAGCTCGCTGTCATGGCCGTAGATTTCTGAGATATCTTTTCTCAGACGACGCGCAGTTTGCGCTGCATCCAGTTCAACTTCAATAACAATTTTTGCCGCCGCTATATGTAGCCCACCAGCAAATCGCAACAAAGCCGAAACCTCGGATTTGCGACAACACGGTTTGGAGACGGAGAGACGACTGAGCTCGTCTTTAACTGCTGCAGTCATTGCCATGCGGCAATTTAAGCAGGGTTCACGCCATAATGTGGCTGAAAACTGAGGTCAATTTTTCTGGATCATGGTGAAAACTTCCAGGAGTTTGCGCGACATCGGCTATCACTAATTGACCTCCTAAACCCTCAACCATTGCTTGAAGCTTGGAATTAGCTGGCACAGAGCTTGGATCTGCAATCGCGTAATCAATTTTTAGATCAGGAACATGACGAAGAATAAATTCCAAGTGATCTTCAGGAGAGGATCCGGCAAACTCATCTGCACTTTCCGGTTCTGGGAGATTGAAAACGATAACTTTCTTTGCTCCAGATGCTCGAACAGCAGTTGCTTGCTCAGGAAGCAGAAAGTGAGGCATAACGCTTGAAAACCAAGATCCAGGACCAAATGTCATCCAATCCGCGCCAATGATTGCGTCAGTGGCCTCCTTAGTAGCTTTTGGTGATTCTGGAATAAGTTTGAGTGACTCTACTTTTCCCTTTGCTGTTGCTACTTCTACCTGCCCGCGAACGATATGTCTGCCGGTTGAACTTATAAACGTTCCTTCAATATCTAAGGGTTCTAAGGACATAGGTAAGACATCGCCCACAATTCGCAAAAGATTTCCGACCTGGCGAATTCCATGTACGGGATCTCCATCTTTATCCCAGAGCGCCATTAACAATAAATTCCCAAGAGGGTGCCCATCTAAAGGCCCCTCGCTAGTAAATCTATATTGCAAAATATCTGCCCAGCCTCTGCCCCACTCATCGTCGCTACATAATGCGGCAAGCGCCATTCTTAAATCACCAGGTGGTAAAAAATGAAATTCATCACGCAAGCGTCCACTTGAGCCGCCGTTATCTGCAACGGTAACAATCGCTGTCAGATTCTGACTCAGCGGCCTGAGCGCACTCAGGGTTGCAGCTAAGCCATGACCACCCCCAAGTGAGACAACCTTGAGATTCTTCACAACTCTCTACCTAAATCGCGATGAACAGCAGTCGCCTCTATCTTCTTCTCACCTGCCACTGATTTGGAATTAAGTCTGCGGGCTAGTTCTTCGGCAACCGCAACTGAGCGATGCTTGCCTCCCGTACAGCCAACCGCCAAGGTTAAATACTTTCTTCCTTCTTGAAAGAAGCCTGTCGCCATTGTTTCAAATAAAGATTGATACTTCTCCAAAAAGTCCTGAACATTTGCATTGTCTAGAACTTTGGCTGACACCGGTTTATCCAGACCAGTCAATGGACGAAGTTCGGGAATCCAGTGGGGGTTAGCGATAAATCTGCAATCCATCACAAGATCAGCATCAATAGGAATTCCGTATTTGTACCCAAAAGAGAGAATGTTTACGCGAAGGTCCGCATCATCAGTGGACTCAAAAAGTGAGGCAATCTTCTGGTCGAGTTGGTGAATATTAAGTGATGAGGAATCAATCACGATGTCGGCAACTGAGCGAACTTCTCGTAGGCGATCTCGTTCTTTAGCAATTCCGTCGAGGATACGTTCAGATCCCTGAAGCGGATGCGGTCTACGTGTGGATTCAAATCTCCTGACAAGGACATCGTCAGCCGCATCGACAAAAAGAACTCGCCTGGAAATTCCACGGTCTGCAATCTCACTCAATCCGGCATTGAGGGCATCAAAAAATTCGCGCACTCTGACATCAATAACTACAGCGATTTTTGGAGTAGTCGCTCCAGCCATATCACAAAGGTTTGCGAGCAATGATGGCGGCAAATTATCAACTACATACCAGCCCAGATCTTCCATTGCATGCGCAACGGTTGAACGGCCTGCGCCGCTCATACCAGTGATAACAACAACTTCACTCGACATGAGGTAAGTCTACTCGCGAATCTCTCCGGTACTCATATCAATGCTCTCAGATTTAGGTAGCGCTCCTTGAACCATATGAGCGATCTTCTCGCCTATTCCGGGTATAGAAGCTATTTGTTCGATACTTGCTTTTCTAATAGCCCCAACAGAACCAAAGTGATCCAGTAAAGCCTTGCGACGTACTTCTCCAAGGAGTGGGACATCATCAAGTAAGGATTCCAACATCACAGCAGATCGCTTTGATCTGTGAAAATTAATTGCAAAGCGGTGTGCTTCATCTCTGACCCGCTGCAGGAGATAGAGACCTTCGCTGTGCCTAGGGAAAATAATTGGATCTGGATTATTTGGTAACCAAACTTCCTCCAAACGCTTTGCTAGACCCACAAGCGGGATATATTCAAGCCCAAGGGAAAGTAGCGCTTGATAAGCAGCATTTACTTGGGGTGCACCTCCATCAACAACAATGAGCTTTGGCGGATAGGCAAATTTGGGATTAGCTCCCCCTTGTACTTTAATTTCTTGAGGATCAATCTCTCGTTCAGATAAATATCTTTTCATCCTACGAGTAATCACATGATTCATTGCGCGGGTATCGTCAAAACCCGCATCGTCATCAATCGCAAATCTTCTATAGTCACTCTTTTTTGGTTGCCCATCTTCAAAAACCACCATGGAGGCAACCATGTGTTTACCCTGAATATTGGAGACGTCAAAGCACTCTATACGAAGGGGTAACTCCGGGAGAGATAGCTCATCAGAAAGCTCCTCCAACGCTTTTCCTACTACAGCGCTGTCATTTGATCTCTTGCTCAAATATTGAATGAGTGCTTGTTGGGCATTGCGTTGAACCACGCGCATCATGTCAAACTTTTCACCACGTTGAGGGACCGATATTTTCACTTTATGATCACTCAGCTTCTCAAGCCATGCCTCTAACAAGGAAGTTTCCTGTAAATTTCTATCAATTAGAATTTCATTTGGGATTTTGTTGTCAACATAAATCTTGGCAAGAGCAGATTCAGTAACATCCGCATCCTCGAGCACATCAGCGAGGTCGATGATCCACGCCCGTGATGCAACTATTCTTCCATCCCGAATTGAGAATAGCGATGCAGCGGCGTGAGTAATTTCCTGGTGGATGCCGACTAGATCTGCAGAAAAGTTATTGTTGAGTGAGACCTCTGTGAGTTCAGTTGTAGAGCGAAGCGCCGCAAGTTGGTCTCGTAACTTGGCAGCTAATTCGTACTCTTCGTTCTCGGCTGCTCGTTGCATATCGCGGGATACGGACTCACTTATATCAGTTGGGTTCTGATCAAGGTAGGCAACAAGGTTTTTAGCTAACGCGGTGTGCTCTTCTTTGCTAATCCACTCAACACAAGGAGCCGAACACTTACCGATATCTCCAAGGAGGCATTGGCGTTTAGTGGCTACAGCGCGATTGAAATTGGATTGGTTGCAGGCACGGATCGGAAATATCTTCTGTAAGACATCGACCGTCCCACGAAGCGCCCATGTACGGGTGAAGGGACCAAAATATCTATTACCTTTTGTGTGCTTAGACCGGGTGACATAAAGACGTGGGAAATCTTCGACTAGTGAGACTGCTAAATAAGGGTATGTCTTGTCATCTTTAAACTGAACATTAAATTGAGGATTTTCCGATTTGATCCAAGTGAATTCAAGTGCAAGCGCCTCAATTTCACTACCTACGATTGTCCAATCAACGCGAACTGCCGTGTGAACCATGCGATATGTTTTTGTGGCGAGATTACTTCCAAAATACGAAGAGAGGCGGTTCTTTAGATTTTTGGCTTTGCCAACATAAATTACTTTGTCATTCTTATCAAAAAATCGGTAAACCCCTGGATCGGAAGGAATATTCGAAGGACGATAATCAGCTGGATTGCTCATTGCTTCTCAACTACTTCAATACTTCTGCCAAGAATTTTCCTGTGTAGCTCTTCACATCTTTAGCGACGACTTCTGGCGTGCCCTCTGTGATAACTGTTCCCCCACCAGCACCACCCTCTGGTCCCATATCAATGACCCAGTCAGCAGACTTAATGACATCTAAATTATGCTCAATGACAATTACTGTATTGCCAGTATCAACAAGTCGGTTGAGAACAATGAGAAGTTTTCTGACATCTTCAAAGTGAAGTCCTGTTGTCGGTTCATCTAAAACATAGATCGTGCGCCCCGTAGATCGACGTTGAAGCTCCGTTGCTAACTTCACACGTTGTGCCTCGCCGCCAGACAGCGTCGGTGCTGATTGGCCTAATCTGACATAGCCAAGGCCGACATCATTGAGCGTCGTGAGATAACGGGCGATTGCTGGAACTGATTCAAAGAACTTTGATGCTTCTTCGATAGGCATATCGAGAACTTCGGCAATCGTCTTTGTTTTATAGCGAACTTCAAGTGTCTCTCGGTTGTACCTAGCTCCATGACACACTTCACATGGAACATAAACATCTGGAAGAAAGTTCATCTCGATCGTAATAGTTCCATCACCAGAGCAGTTTTCACAGCGACCACCCTTCACGTTAAATGAGAAACGTCCTTGTTGATAGCCTCTAATTTTTGCTTCTGCAGTCTCTGCAAACAATGCTCGGACCTTGTCGAATACACCTGTGTACGTTGCAGGGTTTGATCTAGGAGTTCTTCCAATTGGTGACTGATCGACGTGTACTACTTTGTCTAACTGATCAATACCGGCGATTGTCCTATGCCGCCCTGGAACAATTCGGGCTCCGTTGAGCTTATTTGCCAATACTGAATACAAGATGTCATTTACCAATGTGGACTTTCCTGAACCACTTACTCCCGTAACGGCTGTAAAAACTCCGAGCGGGAAGGAAACATCAATATTTTTTAGATTGTTCTCTTTAGCTTCCTTGATAACAAGTACTTTTTTGGCGTCAGAGGTGCGACGCTTTTTGGGGATAGGGATTGACTTACGCCCTGAAAGGTAGTCACCTGTAATGGATTCGGGAGCGTTTATAAGTGCGGCGTAATCCCCAGAAGAGACAACTTTTCCTCCATGTTCACCAGCACCTGGGCCGATATCTACAATCCAATCCGCAACCCGAATCGTGTCTTCATCATGCTCAACAACGATAAGAGTGTTACCCAAATCTCGAAGACGCATAAGTGTGTCAATCAACCTGCGGTTGTCCCTTTGATGCAATCCAATACTTGGTTCATCTAGGACATATAGTACGCCGGTAAGTCCTGACCCAATTTGTGTCGCAAGGCGAATTCGTTGCGCTTCTCCACCTGACAGAGTTGCGGCGGGACGCTCCAAGGAGAGGTAATCAAGGCCGACATCTAGCAAGAATCCAAGCCGGGCATGTACCTCTTTCAAAACACGATCTGCGATCTTCTTCTCGCGGGCGTTGAGAGAGATATTCTTTAGAAACACAGCGCAGTCAGCAATTGAGAGTTCGCAAATCTCCCAAATATTTTTACCACCAAGTGTTACTGCAAGCACTTCTGGCTTAAGTCTCGCTCCTTTACATACAGGGCAAGGGGTTTCTCGCATATAAGCTTCGTACTTCTCACGGCTAAAGTCAGAATCGGTTTCAGAGTGCTTACGCTGGATAAATCCAATAACACCCTCAAAGCCAGTGGAATAGTTTCGAACTCTTCCATAACGATTTTTGTATTTCACATGTACTTCATAATCTGACCCATGAAGAACTGCTTGTTTTGCCTTAACCGAGAGCTTCTTCCATGGGACGTTCATGGAGAACTTCATGTCTTCCGCAAGACCGACTAGGAGGCGATTGAAGTATTCGGCAGAATGTCCGCCAGACCATGGCGCAATTGCTCCATCGTTGAGTGAGAGTGAGTCATCCGGAACTACCAACTCCTCATCAACCTCAAGCCTTGTGCCAATGCCTGTGCAATCTGGGCAAGCTCCAAATGGGGAGTTAAAAGAAAATGAGCGGGGCTCCATCTCTTCGAAAGATAGTCCACAGTCATGGCAGGCCATGTGCTCAGAAAATACTTTCTCTTTCAGAGGGTCTGTCGCTTTCAGATCAACAAAGTCCAACACAACCAACCCGTTTGCCAACTTCAGAGCGGTTTCTATCGAGTCGGTAATCCGTGACTTGGACTCTTTTTTCACAGCGAGTCGATCAACTACTACCTCAATTGAATGCTTTTCTTGCTTTTTAAGTTTCGGGACTTCATTAAGCGCATATACAACGCCATCAACCCTTGCTCGGGAGAAACCTTGAGTTGTGAAATCATTGAAGAGATCAACGAACTCACCCTTTCTCTCTCGCACAACTGGAGCAAGTACTTGAAAACGAGAACCTTCTTCTAACTCGAGAATTTGATCAACAATGTTTTGAGGTGTTTGTCTTGCGATGGGCTTGCCACAGTTAGGGCAATGCGGTCTACCTGCACGAGCAAAAAGCAGGCGAAGATAGTCATAGACTTCCGTGATCGTTCCTACGGTTGAACGGGGATTTCTATTGGTTGATTTTTGATCAATAGAAACTGCGGGCGATAAACCTTCGATGAAATCAACATCGGGCTTATCCATTTGGCCCAGAAATTGTCGTGCGTAGGCAGAAAGGGACTCGACATATCTGCGTTGTCCTTCTGCGAAAATTGTGTCGAAGGCAAGCGATGATTTACCAGAGCCGGAAAGGCCTGTAAAAACGATCAAAGCGTTACGAGGAAGATCTAATGAGACATCTTTAAGGTTATGTTCACGCGCTCCACGAATGATGAGGCGATCTGTACTCATGTTCCAGCCTCCTCCATTCCTCGTAGCTCTTTTTTCAAATCTCTGAGTTCATCACGAAGGCGCGCCGCTAATTCGAAATGCAATTCAGCAGCAGACATCTTCATCTGCTCTGTGAGAGATTCTATGAGTGCTAGAAGCTCTTGTCTTGGCAAAGAGACCTTCTCCCCCTTTCGAACGCCTAGGGAAGGGGCTCCGCCTGACTTAATCTTGCTGTGCTTACTTTGGGCGCTTAGGGATTCAGTATCCAAAGCCTCTTTTGTAATCAGATCTGTGATGTCCGCAATCTTTTTGCGCAATGGCTGCGGGTCAATACCCTTTTCTTTGTTGTAGGCAATTTGCTTGTTGCGTCGCCTATTAGTCTCATCAATTGCTTGGGTCATGGCCTTTGTCATGTTGTCGGCATACATATGAACTTCACCAGAAACATTTCGGGCAGCACGTCCGATTGTTTGAATCAATGATGTGGCTGAACGCAAGAAGCCTTCTTTATCAGCATCCAAAATTGCCACGAGTGAGACCTCTGGAAGATCCAATCCTTCACGCAGAAGGTTGATGCCAATAAGTACGTCATATTCACCAGATCGAAGTTCACGCAGAAGCTCAACGCGGCGCAAAGTATCAACTTCGGAGTGGAGATATCTCACTTTGATACCAAGACCAAGAAGGTAGTCAGTTAAATCTTCCGACATTTTCTTTGTCAAAGTTGTGACGAGAACTCTTTCGTTGCGTTCTGCCCGAATGCGAATCTCACCTACAAGATCATCAATCTGACCTTTGACTGGTTTGACGATGATTGCAGGATCAATAAGACCAGTCGGACGAATTACTTGCTCAACAACATCGCCTTGCACCTTCTCCATCTCATATTTCCCAGGTGTTGCAGAAAGATAAACAGTCTGTCCTTTACGAGTAAGAAACTCATCAAATCTAAGGGGTCTGTTATCTAACGCGCTAGGAAGCCGGAAGCCATGTTCAACAAGAGTTCTTTTTCTTGCTGCGTCTCCCTCGTGCATAGCTCCAATTTGCGGAACACTTACATGAGATTCATCAATGACTACCAAGAAATCCTCAGGGAAATAGTCAAGGAGACAGTTTGGAGGGGAACCTGCAG
Organism: Candidatus Nanopelagicaceae bacterium; assembly: GCA_036781605.1. Classification (GTDB taxonomy): domain Bacteria; phylum Actinomycetota; class Actinomycetes; order Nanopelagicales; family Nanopelagicaceae; genus PALSA-747. Next base: position 7,305 of record DAIQAR010000017.1, on the reverse strand, counting down.
CCCGACCATCAATATGGCGCGAATAGTTTTCAATTCCCGAGCAAAAACCCAGTTGCTGCATCATTTCAATATCAAAGGTGGTGCGCATGCGAAGCCGCTGTGCTTCTAGCAATTTTCCTGAACGCTCGAATTGCGCGACTGAATCTTCCATCTCTGACTGGATAGCCGCGATCGCTCTATTCATGGTCTCTTGCCCAGCCGAATAGTGGCTAGCAGGGAAGATATACATCTCACTCTCTTCATTGACGATCTCACCTGTCAGAGGATGAAGAGTCATTATTTTTTCAATTTCATCCCCAAACATCTCAATGCGGATTGCTAGTTCCTCGTACATCGGAATGATCTCAATCGTGTCGCCCCGAACCCGAAACGTGCCTCGCTCAAATGCCATGTCATTACGCTTATATTGAATATCAACAAATTTACGTAACAGTTGATTTCGCTCGATGGATTCACCCACGCGAAGACGAATCATGCGATCTACATATTCTTGCGGAGTTCCAAGGCCGTAAATACATGAGACCGTGGCAACAACAATCACATCACGACGTGTGAGAAGTGAATTAGTGGCAGAGTGACGAAGACGTTCAACTTCATCGTTGACCGAGCTATCCTTTTCAATAAAGGTATCTGACTGAGGAACATAGGCCTCAGGTTGGTAGTAGTCATAATAAGAGACAAAATACTCAACAGCATTGTTTGGTAACAGCTCTCTAAACTCATTTGCGAGCTGGGCCGCGAGTGTCTTATTTGGCGCAAGTACAAGCGTGGGCCGTTGCAACTTCTCGATGAGCCAGGCGGTCGTCGCCGATTTACCAGTTCCAGTTGCTCCTAGGAGAACAACATCTTGCGCCCCAGACTGAATGCGCTTTGCGAGTTCTGCGATTGCAGTTGGCTGATCACCTGATGGAACGTAATCGCTAATTACTTCAAAAGCATTAACTTTGCGCTGAAGATCTGTAATTGGACGCATCACTCGCCCGATTTTCCAAATCTCATCGGATACAGGCGGTCTTCGTACAAGTTCTCTACCTGCCGAAGAAGATGATCCTTATCCCCCGTATTGTGAATAACCGCATCGGCAATAGCCTCACGTGCTTGGTCGGTGCTTTGCGCCTCAAGACGTTTGGTGATCTGAAAATCCTTCATTCCCCGTTCAAGTAGGCGAGCTCTGCGGAGTTCTTCTGAAGCGCTGACTGTGATCACAAATTCAAATGGGTATTCATTTTTAGACTCGACTAAAAGTGGAATTTGGCTGATCAGGATTGAGCCGCTCTGTAAGCCACTAACGACTAGATCAAATTCTTCACGAATTCTTGGATGCACAATGGCTTCTAAATCTAGGCGCGCGTCAGAGTCGCTAAAAACAATCTGGGCTAATTTACTGCGGTCGATAACCCCTTGGGAGAGGACTTCGTCTCCAAAACGAGTGAGTACTTCATCAAAGCCTTCAGTACCCCGCTCAATGACATCTCGAGCTAACTGATCAAAATCTAAAACTTGAGCTCCGAGTTCAGCAAAATACTCGGCTGCAAGAGATTTGCCTGAGCCAATTCCACCAGTCAATGCAACAAGTAACACACTCGCAAGCCTACCTAGTTGCTGGATGTATTCGCAGCCGGGCAGATTGCCGGTAGAAATGGAAAAGGCCCCGACCGAAGTCAGGGCCTTTAACTCTAGGTTTTAGGCTTCGGTCAAAGTTTCTACTGGAGCCTCTACGGGAGTAGCGGCAGCATCTGCAGCCTTTGCTTCTGACTTTTGCTTCTTGTGGGCCATGAAACGTGCTTGAGCTTCTGCATACTGACGCTCCCACTCTTCACGTTGAGCTTCGTAGCCAGGACTCCATTCTTGTGTGTCAGAGTCAAAACCTTCTGGGTAAATGAAGTTACCTTGCGCGTCATAGCGAGCTGGCATTCCATATTGAGTTGGATCAAATGCCTCAATCTCAACTTCATGACCTTCATTTGCTTGCTTGAGTGAAAGCGAAATACGACGGCGCTCGAGATCAATATCAATAATCTTTACAAATAACTCATCGCCAACTTGCACAACTTGCTCTGGAATTTCAACGTGGCGCTCAGCCAACTCTGAAATGTGAACAAGGCCTTCAATTCCTTCAAAGACGCGGATAAATGCACCAAAAGGAACCAGCTTTGTTACTTCACCTGGAACAACCTGATTGATTGTGTGAGTGCGAGCAAATGCTTGCCATGGATCTTCCTGTGTTGCCTTCAGAGACAGTGAAACGCGCTCACGCTCGAAATCAACTTCTAGTACTTCAACGGTTACTTCATCTCCAACTTCAACGACTTCACTTGGATGATCAATGTGCTTCCAAGAAAGCTCAGAGACGTGAACAAGTCCGTCAACACCACCAAGATCAACGAAAGCACCAAAGTTAACGATCGATGAAACTACACCAGAACGCACTTGGCCCTTTGTGAGCTGGTTGAGGAATGTTGTGCGTGATGCAGATTGAGTCTGCTCCAAATAAGCACGACGAGAAAGAACTACGTTATTGCGGTTCTTATCTAATTCAATAATTCGGCATTCAACTTCCTGGCCAATATAAGGAGTGAGGTCGCGAACTCGACGCATCTCAACTAGAGATGCTGGCAAGAAGCCACGAAGACCGATATCTACGATCAAGCCACCCTTAACAACTTCAATAACCATACCTACAACAACCTCGTCGCGCTCCTTCTTTCCTTCGATATCTCCCCATGCGCGTTCGTACTGTGCGCGCTTCTTAGAGAGAATCAAACGACCTTCTTTATCTTCCTTCTGCATCACTAGAGCTTCAATGCGATCGCCAACCTTGACGAGCTCTGAAGGATCTATGTCGTGACGAATTGAAAGCTCACGAGAAGGAATAACACCCTCGGTCTTGTATCCGATATCAAGCAGAACTTCTTCTCGGTCTATCTGAACAACAATTCCAGAGACCAGATCTCCATCGTTGAAATTTTTAATTGTGCCTTCGATTGCGGCAAGGAAATCTTCTGCTGAACCAATATCGTTAATTGCGTGTTGAGTACTCAAGGGGCTCCGTAGGGATAGAAAGTAGTAGGGACAGGGACGTGTTGAAGAGCTAAATGTACTTAACCTCTTATTGAGGGTCAAACTCGCTGCTAGAGTCCAGATCATGCGTGCTTATTTGGATGTGCTCCGCAATAAGCGGGCTCGTCACATGATTATGGCTGCATTTCCCGCTCGACTGGCCTATGGAATGGTCGGCCTAGATCTCTATTTCAAAGTTCATGACGACACCCACTCCATTGCATTGGCTGGTATTGCAGCCGGCGTAAATGGAATTTGTGCTTCTGCGAGTACAGGAATTCGTGCTTCTGTTATAGCTCGAATTGGAAACATGCGTGCACTGCGTTTTTTTGTTCCTGGATACGCGCTCATGTTATTGGCTGTGGATGTTTGTCATGGCGCGGCACTTTTGATTATCGCAGCAGGCGTCCTTGGACTAACTGCTCCACCAATTAATTTATCTGTTCGGCCAATGTGGAAAACTGCTGTCCCAGAAGAGCAATACAGGGCAACAGTGGCAATTGATACCGCATCACTGAATATAGGAGTAATTCTCGGCCCCGTATTTGCAACAACGCTCTCCCTTTCGAGCCATCCATCGTCAGCACTTATTGCTACATCTTTTTTCTGTTTATCGGGAGGGATATCACTGTCTTTACTGGAATTTACCAAGAATTGGAAACCAGATAAAAAAGAAGAGGGTTCACCTAGCCTCTTTCGCTCTCCTGGAATGCAATTACTCATTGCAGAAGCTGTACTCATCGGATTTGGAACCGGCACAAACCAAATTGGCATCCCTGCGATTTCTTCACTTCACAATATGCCACGCTTTGCCGGTCTAGCATTTGGCGTTGGCGCAACGCTTTCCATCCTTGGCAGTTTGATGGCAGGAATGCTTGGAAAGCATATTTTGCCCGTTAATGGATTTCGGGTCACTTATGTTTTCTGGTTCCTCGCAACTATCCCATTTATCTTTTCTAATCCTGGCTGGTCACTTCTTTTAGCCTCTTCACTATTTGGATTTATAAGCGGAGCCGAACAAGTTTTTTATTTAGAGATGTTGGAATTCATTAGGCCTCCAGGAAGCGCTATAACTGCCTTGGGGTGGATATGGACGATAGAAGGAAGCTTCACGGCAGTGGGTCAATCTTTTGGAGGGTATATTTCAGAACACCAATCACCCCACGCAGCTTTTTTTATCACAACCGTTATGTTTGGGCTAGGACTTACTTTGATTCACATGGGTCGTAGTCGATTAAAGCCTGGCAACTCTTCAGTGAGCAGCTAAATCCCAACTAGCTCCGATGCCGACATTTACAGCAAGTGGAAGTGAAAGTTCGACTGCCCCTTCCATCTCTTTACACACTAAAGTTTCGAGTCGCTTCTCTTCTCCGGGAAATATTTCAAAGATGAGCTCATCGTGTACTTGTAGAAGCAATCTTGACTTGAGGCCTTCTGACTTTATTCCTTGAACTACTTTAAGCATTGCTACTTTGATGATGTCTGCAGCAGAACCTTGAATTGGTGCATTCAGCGCCATTCGCTCGGCAACCTCTCGCCTTTGTCTATTATCGCTATTTAAATCTGGGAGGTAGCGGCGCCTTCCAAGAATTGTTTCGGTATAGCCTTTCGCTCTTGCCTCAATCACAACACTCTTCAAATAATCTTGAATCCCACCAAATCGTTCGAAGTATTGATACATCAGTGCTTGCGCTTCTCCAGGAGAAAGATTGAGTTGCTGAGCAAGTCCATATGCGGACAGTCCGTATGCCAAACCATATGACATGGCCTTAATTTGCCTACGCATCTCTGGATCAACTTTGCTTGCATCTACTCCAAAGACTTGAGCCGCAACAGTGCTGTGAAGATCCTCACCGCTCTTGAAAGCTGCTGTTAGCCCCACATCCTTCGATAGATGAGCCATGATGCGCATTTCAATTTGGCTGTAGTCCGCAGTAAGTAGTTGCTTGTAAGGGGTCTGCGCAACAAAGCAATCTCGAATTCTGCGTCCCTCTTCTGTGCGTACCGGAATGTTTTGAAGGTTGGGATCAGTGGATGAAAGCCTGCCGGTTGCGGTGATTGTTTGCTGGAATGTCGTATGAATGCGCCCATCTGAATCCACCGCTAAAAGAAGGCCTTCTACCGTTGTTAACAACTTACTTGTCTCTCGAATTCGCAATAAATTATTTAGAAGAGGGTGCCCTGTTTTTTCAAAGAGTGTCTGCAGGCTTTCGGCATCTGTTGTGAATCCAGTCTTAATCTTCTTGGTTTTTGGCAGATGCAGTTCTTCAAAGAGAACTACTTGGAGTTGCTTTGGAGAAGCGACATTAAACTCATGGCCAGCTGCCTTATGAGCTGCTTTGGTTTCACTCTCTACCTCCTTATGAAAGTGAGACTTAAGCGACTCAAGCTTCTTGAGGTCTACGGCGATGCCAACTCGTTCTAGGTCTGCCAACTCAAAGGTTGTTGGCATTTCCAAGTCATCAAGTAACCGAGCAAGTTCGTGTTCCTTAATTTGCTCTCTCAGGACAGGCACAAGCTTCATAATTACACCAGCAAGTGAGGCATTTATCCCTGCGAAGAGGTCATCGCCATTTGCGCTTACCGAAACACTTAGAAAACGTTCAGATAGATCACTGAGTTCTAAGTTTCGACCGCCTGGATTTATGAGATACGCAGCTAGCTCAGTATCAAATTCAATTTCCTTTATTTCCCGTCCTCGCAGTAAAGCTTTAGCCCCATGCACCCATTTTGGAATCGAGGATTCCAGCAACCAATTCTCAGCAGGATCGGTAGATAGATAGACCTCATCTGGTGATAACGCAATAGCCCACTCATTACTTCCGAAACCATTCTCGGCATAGAGCGCTATTGGCGTTGCACGCTTTTCCAATTTCTTCCTTAATTCGGTACTCGTGATGGAGGCAACGGGGATATCTAATTGAGATTTTGTTTCAATTAAAGATGCTGGCTCATCCCCAACAAGGGCATGAATCTTGTTTTTTAAAGCTTTAATTTCTAGCTCATCCAGAAGAACATCAACGGCTTTCATGTCTGGGCCGGTCCAAGCAAGATCCTTAATAGAGGCATCGAGTAGAACATCGTGTTTCAGTTGAGTCAGTTCACGATTTAAAGTGATCGAATCAATGTGAGCTCTTAAGGATTCCCCCACCTTGCCAGGTATTTGCTCAGCTCCCTCTACAAGTTTTTGCAAACTTCCAAAATCTTGAATCCACTTGGTTGCTGTCTTCTCCCCAACTCCAGGAACAGAGGGCAGGTTGTCACTTGGGTCTCCCCGTAGAGCAGCAAAGTCTGGATACTGCTTGGGAGTAAGCCCATACTTTTCTTCAACCGCGGCCGGCGTCATTCTGTTCATCTCCGTAACACCTTTTTTTGGATAGAGCACTGTGATGTTCTTAGTGACGAGTTGGAATGAATCACGATCGCCACTGCAGATCAAAACTTCAAACCCTTCCTTCTCTGCCTCAGTCGATAATGTCGCGAGAATGTCATCAGCTTCAAATCCCTCGATCGCAAAGCGTTGAATCTTCATGGCGCTCACAAGTTCATAGAGGTAACTCATCTGGGAGCGGAACTCATCAGGAGTGGCAGATCTTGTTGCTTTATATTCAGGGAATAGTTCAGCTCGAAACGTCTTGCGTGAAACGTCAAAGGCAACTGCGATATGGGTCGGTGATTCTGAGGCAATCAAATTTACGATCATGGAGGCAAATCCATAAATAGCGTTTGTTGGTTGGCCTTTGCTGCTCTGAAAATTCTCTACAGGCAACGCGTGAAATGCCCGATAAGCCATCGAGTGGCCATCAATGAGCAGCAAGCGTTTCATTGAGGTGATTCTATGGTGAGGCACACCTTCCGAGGTTAAGATCGGGGTATGACTGATTACATGAAATTACTCCAAGAGCGTGGTTTGGGTGCTTTAGATAAGAAGATGGGTATCGAGATACTCGAGGCAACGCCACAGCGAATCGTTGGCACAATGCCTGTTGAAGGCAACACCCAAGCATTTGGAAGACTCCACGGAGGAGCAAACTGCGTACTGGCCGAATTACTTGGCTCAATCGGTGCTTGGCTGCACGCAGGTCCAGGAAGACTCACGGTTGGCGTTGATATTAATGTGACGCACCACAAGGCAGCAATCAGCGGGAAGATCACCGGAGTTGCTACTCCGGTCTCATTGGGCCGAACACTTGCAACTTACGACATTGCTATAACGAATGAAAAAGGTCAGCGTTCTTGCACTGC
>DAIQAR010000016.1:15645-22587 GCA_036781605.1 Candidatus Nanopelagicaceae bacterium | reverse complement strand
TAGAGCGCCTGCTTTGCAAGCAGGAGGTCAGGAGTTCGATCCTCCTAGGCTCCACAATTTTTATGTAACTCACATCCTCAAGGAGGCAACACAAATGTCAACTGCAACTCTTCACACAACTAAGGGCGATGTCATCATTGAGCTCTTCCCAAATCATGCACCTAAGACTGTTGCTAACTTTGAAAAGCTTGCTAAAGAAAATTTCTATGATGGAACTATTTTTCATCGCGTCATCGCAGGATTCATGATCCAAGGTGGTTGCCCACAAGGAACCGGAACTGGCGGACCTGGTTATCAGTTCAACGATGAGTTCCACCCAGAGTTACATTTTGATAAGCCATATCTACTTGCGATGGCAAATGCAGGGCCAAATACAAATGGTTCACAGTTCTTTATTACTGCGGCGCCAACTGAGTGGCTCAACCGCAAGCACTCAATCTTTGGTGAGGTAAAAGATGCTGCATCTCAAAAGGTTGTGGATGCGATCGAAACAACTAAGACTGGCGCTGGCGATCGTCCTGTAGAGCCAATCAAGATCACTTCTATCACTCTCGCCGAATAAGCTTTAACTGAAATAGCTTTCACGTGAAGCTTAAGAACTCTCTAACAACGCTGCTTATTGTTCTGATTTGCGGCGCCTATTTAGTTGCAACGTATGTTCCAAACCTGACATTTGGCGGCCTTGGGCTTCGAGAGAATCTCTTTCTCATCAAAAATGCCCAGTTCCCGGACGGTTCACTTCATGGTGTTGATCAACATGAGTACTGGCGTATTTTTACTGTGGCGCTCACGCACGCAGGGTGGTTGCACCTTGGCTCAAATATGTTGGCCTTCTTTCAACTTGGTAACAACATTGAGCGCTACTTTGGAAAAGTGCGTTATGCGATCATTCTTCTTATCTCACTTGCCTCAGCTTCTCTGATCTCTCTTTACTTCGCGGCACCAAACATCCCCTCAGTTGGGGCATCAGGAATGATCTTTGGCCTCTTCGGGGCGATCCTGGTTTCTAGCCGCAAGATGGGCGCGGACTACAAAGAGGTCCTTGGTCTGGTCGTTTTGAACCTTGCCCTGACCTTCGTCATCCCCAATATTGACTGGCACGCTCACGTGGGCGGGCTGGCAGGGGGAGCTCTCGCCGCCTGGGGAATAAATCTCCTAGCCCCGCGGTTTACTAGATAACTCGAACTTGAGTCGCCTCGACTCAATCTTTTGACAAGAAGAGGCTCAAGGTCCGAGAATTTAGTCAGGCCCAGACATAAACCGGGCAACTCTGAAAAAGAGAAGAAAAGGGAGCACCACACATGGCAAGAGCCGTAGGTATTGATCTAGGAACAACGAACAGCTGCGTAAGCGTGCTGGAAGGCGGAGAGCCAACAGTTATTGCAAACGCTGAAGGCGCTCGCACAACGCCATCGATCGTCGCATTCGCTAAGAATGGCGAGGTCTTGGTTGGAGAAGTAGCAAAGCGTCAATCTGTAACAAATGTTGATCGCACAATTCGTTCAGTAAAGCGCCACATGGGTACTAACTGGACCATGGATGTTGATGGAAAGAAATACACACCACAAGAAATTTCTGCACGTATCTTGATGAAACTCAAGCGCGATGCTGAGGCTTATCTTGGTGACACAGTTGCAGATGCAGTTATTACTGTTCCTGCATACTTTGATGACGCACAACGTCAAGCAACCAAAGAAGCTGGCGAGATTGCAGGACTCAATGTCTTGCGTATTGTCAACGAGCCAACAGCAGCAGCCTTTGCTTATGGTTTTGATAAAGGCGAAAAAGAACAGACAATCTTGGTATTCGACCTTGGTGGTGGAACATTCGACGTTTCACTTCTTGAAATGGGCGAAGGTGTTATTGAAGTTAAGGCAACCAGTGGTGATAACCACCTTGGTGGCGATGATTGGGATAACGCACTCGTTGAGCACCTGATTTCAACTTTCAAGGCAAAGAACGGAATTGATCTAACGAAGGACAAGATGGCAATGCAGCGCGTTCGCGAAGCTGCAGAAAAGGCGAAGATTGAACTCTCAGCTTCTGCCCAAACTTCCATCAACCTTCCTTACATCACTGTGGATGCTGAAAAGAATCCATTGTTCTTAGATGAAACAATTACACGAGCACAATTCCAGTCAATGACTGCAGATTTGCTTGCACGTTGTAAGGGACCATTCCAGACAGTATTGAAGGATTCCGGCATTCCAATTGCTGACATCAATCACGTTGTCTTGGTCGGTGGATCAACTCGTATGCCAGCAGTCGTTGATCTCGTTCGCGAACTTACTGGTGGAAAAGAACCTAATAAGGGCGTAAACCCTGATGAGGTTGTTGCAGTTGGCGCAGCCTTGCAAGCTGGCGTTCTGAAGGGTGATGTTAAAGACATCCTTCTCCTTGACGTCACACCACTCTCTCTTGGTATTGAAACTAAGGGCGGAGTAATGACAAAGCTCATTGAGAAGAACACAACAATCCCAACAAAACGCTCTGAAATCTTCACTACAGCTGACGATAACCAGCCTGCAGTGCAGATCCAGGTCTTCCAAGGGGAGCGCGAAATCGCAAACGCTAATAAGCGTTTGGGAATGTTTGAACTCACCGGGATTGCTCCAGCACCACGCGGAGTTCCACAGATTGAAGTGACATTTGATATCGATGCCAACGGTATTTTGCATGTAGGTGCAAAGGATCTCGGAACAGGTAAAGAACAGAAGATCACTATCTCTGGCGGATCATCTCTTTCTAAGGAAGAAATTGACCGCATGGTCAAGGATGCCGAAGCACACGCTGAAGAAGATAAGAAGCGTCGTGAAGAGGCAGATATCCGCAATGCTGGCGACTCACTTGTCTATCAAACTGAAAAGTTTATTAAGGACAATGAAGAGAAACTCAACGAAGGTGATTCAGCAGCGAAGAAGGCAGATGTTGAGGCGGCGCTTATCGACCTTAAGAAGTTGCTTGAGGGCGCAGACTTTGAAGCGATTAAGAAAGCAACAGAAACAGTTGCTACTAAATCACAAGAACTCGGCGCATCTCTATACGCATCACAAGGAGCTTCACAAGAAGCACCAAAGGCTGATGAGAATGTAGAAGACGCTGAGATCGTAGAAGAGCAGTAATAGCCGACATGAGCGAAGAGACAAATGTCGATGGCACATCAGATAGCGCTGAGCAAGCGCTATCTGATGCAGTCAATGAAGTCCTTGAAGATGTTGATCCGGTCGCTGCACTGACTGAAGACCTTCAACGCCTACAAGCTGACTTTCAAAATTATCGCAAGCGCGTTGATAAAGAACGCAGTGAAGCAGGAGACTTAATAACTGCAATGGTGGTTACACAGTTTCTTGGCGCACTCGACGATATTGATCGCGCGGCTGAGCATGGTGAATTAAGTGGTGGCTTTAAAGCTGTTGCTGATCAACTTGCAAGCACAACAACAAAACTTGGTTTGAGTAAGTTCGATGAGGTGAATGTTGAGTTTGATCCAAATATTCATGAGGCTCTCATGCATGAAACTTCTGGTGAAGTAACTCAAACTCTCGTTACCAAAGTTTTGCGCCCCGGATACAAATTTAAAGATCGTGTCATTCGCCCAGCGCAGGTTGTAGTAACGGACCCTAGCTAATGGCCGCCAAGGACTTATATGAGAAGGATCTCTATAAGATCCTTGGCGTCTCAAAAAACGACAATCCAGACGCTGTTAAAAAGGCATATCGCAAACTAGCTAAGGACCTTCATCCTGATAAGACAAAAGGTGACAAGAAGCTGGAAGATCGCTTTAAAGAAGTCTCAGAAGCCTATGAGGTTTTATCTGACGATAAAAAGCGTGCTGAATACGATGAGATGCGTGATGCGTATAAAACCGGTCGCATTCCGCAAGGCGGCCCGCAAGGTGGTTATCAGAGTAGCGGCAACTTTCAAGACATCTTTGGTGGCGGGGACCCTAACGACATCTTCTCGACATTATTCGGCGGAGGACGCCGAGGTCCAAGTAAAGGACAAGATTTACAAACTGAAACAACTATTTCGTTTCGTGATTCAATTTTTGGCCGTGAGATTAACTTACGTTTAAGTGACCAAACTGTCACGACTAGAGTTCCTGCAGGAATAAAAGATGGCGCCAAGATCAAACTTAAAGGCCGAGGGGCACCTGGCCAAGCGGGGCCAGGAGATCTTTTTATTACGATCAATGTAACCAAACATCCTGTTTACACACGTGATGGTGACAATTTAATCATGACACTTCCTGTGACATTTGATGAAGCAGCGCTTGGCGCTGACATTGCTGTACCAACTTTGCAAGGTGAAGAGGTAAAAGTACGCCTTGCACCCGGTACTAATAATGGAAAAGTTTTGCGTCTTAAAGGCCGCGGAGTTACACGAAATCATGCAACAGGTGATTTGTTGATTACCATCGAAGTAACTGTTCCACAAAGACTTGATGCAAAAGCAAAAAAGGCACTTGAAGAATTTGCAGAAGCAACCTCATCTGAAAGCCCACGAAAAGATATATTTGAAAGGGCGCGAGCATGAACAGCGAAAACCAACCAACAGAAGATGCAGCGGTTTATGTCATTAGCGTTGCCGCAGAGCTTTCCGGATTGCATCCTCAAACTTTGCGCCAATACGACCGCATGGGGTTGGTTTCACCAGGCCGTGCATCAGGCCGAGGTCGCCGATATTCACTGAGAGATATTTCAGCGCTACGCACTATCCAACGCTTAGTGGGCGATGGAATTAATCTTGCAGGAATTAAACGCATCATGGAATTGGAATCTGCTGTTGCAAATATGGCGATAGAAATGGCGAAATTACGCCTAGAAGTTGATGCAATTATGCAAGTAACTCCGGGCGCAGCGAAGGCCGCGTGGAACTCAACTCGTGAGTTACCAGCCCCAGATTCAAAACGATAGGGTTCAACTATGACAACTCGTGATGATCTGAAAGCTGAAATAGTAAAAAAAGCCGTTGTTCACGGAAAAGTTATTTTGTCTTCAGGCAAAGAGGCAGATTATTACGTTGATCTTCGCCGTATTACTTTAGATTCAGTTGCAGCTCCACTTGTTGGGCGTGTAATGCTTGATCTAACTAAAGACTGGGATTATGAAGCAGTCGGTGGTCTAACACTCGGCGCAGATCCAGTTGCAACAGCGATGATGCATGTTGCAGCGAGTGAAGGGAGAGTTCTTAATTCTTTTGTTGTTCGTAAAGCGGAAAAGGCACATGGACTTCAACGTCGCATAGAAGGACCAGATGTTAAAGGCAAGCGCGTCTTAGCTGTTGAAGACACATCAACTACAGGTGGATCTGTTTTAACTGCTGTTGAGGCGCTCAAAGAAGCAGGCGCTATTGTTGTTGGAGTTGCGGTTATTGTTGAACGTGGAGCAGCAGACACTGTTTCAGAAGCTGGCTTTGAATATCGTGCGGCATATCAACTAGCAGATTTGGGTTTGTAAAACTTAAGATAGATGCTTTCTGCTACGCCATTCTTTAAAGATTTCTAAGAAGATTGGGAAGATGCTGATTGCAGCAATAGCAAGAACTATATCTGTCAGATATTTTGAGATTGTGTCAGCAAAAGTACTACCTGCAGCATAAGCTCCCCAGATAAGAAGTTGTGTCCAGACAAGTGCGCCAAACACATTCCAAAATGCAAATGTCTTAAATGGAATTCGGATAATGCCTGACAAAGGATTAATTAATCCACGAACGACAGGAATGAAACGGCCGAGAACAATCGCACGACCACGACCATATTTTGTAATGTATTTTTCTGCCGATTTAATTTTGCCTGGATCAAAAAACTTAGAACCTTCTTTGCTAAATATTTTGATTCCATAATGCCAGCCGAGCCAATGTCCAAACTGCGATCCGATCATTGCGGCAATTGGACAGCCGAGAGCAACGACCCAAATACTCAGATGGTGGTGCCCAGGCTTCACCCCCACACCGCTGGCGAAAAGGCCGGCGGAGATTAGAAGGGTGTCTCCAGGCAGGCCAATGATCAGTGGTAGGCCGGTTTCCAGGATCAAGATGGCGAAAATAATCCCCAAGGCATAGTTGGAGTTGAGCGCAGTGGTGACGCTGATGAAGCTCATAGCCTGATCATAGACAAAATCGGATACCTATTTATTTGTATCTCCCCCTAGGACTATGTGTAACCTTTCCAGCCATACCGGGCCAACCAGCTCAAATCTGGACTTAACCAGACCGACCCACACAACGAGGAGTTCGCATAGTGCAAACCACTGTCCAAGTTACCGGCTCAAATCTGACATATGTTTTTGCCGTTCTAGCCATCTCATTGATTGCCCTAGCGATTGCCTTCGGACTTCGGGCGCAGGTGCTGGCTCAACCTGACGGCACAGCAAAGATGCGCGAGATTGCCGAAGCTGTTCAAGAAGGCGCAGCCGCCTATCTCAATCGTCAATTCAAAACACTCAGTGTTTTCGTTGCGATTGTATTTGTACTTCTCTTCGCGTTGCCGGGACACACAGATATTCGCATTGGTCGATCAATTTTCTTTTTACTTGGTGCACTCTTTAGCGCAGCTGTTGGTTATAACGGTATGTGGCTTGCAGTACGAGCAAACGTTCGTGTTGCAGAAGCCGCTCGTCAGAAGTCTGCAGCTAAAGCTGTAAAGATCGCTTTCCGTACTGGTGGCGTTGTTGGTATGACAACAGTTGGGCTTGGCTTACTGGGAGCATCATTGGTTGTTCTTATCTATCGTGAGAAAGCACCTGATGTTCTTGAAGGTTTTGGTTTCGGCGCAGCAATGCTTGCTATGTTCATGCGTGTTGGCGGAGGAATCTTTACAAAGGCGGCAGACGTTGGAGCAGACCTTGTTGGTAAGGTTGAAAAGAATATTCCAGAAGATGACCCACGTAACGCGGCAACTATCGCTGACAACGTTGGTGACAACGTTGGTGACTGTGCGGG
>DAIQAR010000016.1:0-15545 GCA_036781605.1 Candidatus Nanopelagicaceae bacterium | reverse complement strand
TCAGATAACGCTCAAGGCGTTGCTGAAATGTCTGGCGATGTTCGCGGAGAAGGTTCTGCAATTTTGACCTCACTCGACGCAGTTGGTAACACAACAAAAGCAATTACAAAAGGCATTGCGATTGCTACAGCTGTTCTTGCAGCTACCGCGCTCTTCGGTGCATTTACGAATGCGATTGTTAAAGCAGTAAGTGATGCCGGTCAAGCAGGAAATAACGCTCTCAATATTGAATTCCAAGGAGTTCTAGATATTGCAAACCCTCGCAATCTCGTTGGTTTGATTATCGGCGCAGCGGTCGTGTTCTTATTCTCTGGACTTGCAATCAACGCAGTGTCGCGCGCAGCAGGGGCAGTTGTTGTTGAAGTTCGCGAGCAGTTCCGTTTGCATCCAGGAATTATGAAGGGCACAGAAAAGCCTGAATATGGTCGCGTCGTTGATATCTGCACACGTGATTCACTTCGTGAACTTGTTGCACCTGGTCTACTTGCGGTGATGGCACCTATAGCAGTTGGTTTTGGTTTAGGTGTTGGCGCACTCGGTGCATACCTAGCTGGAGCAATTGGAACAGGAACATTAATGGCAGTATTCCTTGCCAACTCAGGTGGCGCATGGGATAACGCGAAGAAGATGGTTGAAGACGGAAATCATGGTGGCAAAGGCAGCGAAGCTCACAAGGCAACCATTGTTGGTGACACAGTTGGAGATCCATTTAAGGACACAGCAGGTCCTGCAATTAACCCACTTATCAAGGTAATGAACTTGGTTGCACTTCTTATCACTCCTGCAATTGTTTCCTTCGCTCTGGGTGGCCACAAGTCACTCTCTTATGTCATCGCACTACTTGCACTTGTAGTTATTGTCTATGCATTAGTTCGCAGCAGACGCGGATCCACTGCTATCGCTTAGAAACTCGTAATTACTTCCCCGAGCAAGAAATGAGTAAATGATTTGGGCACCAAGCTAGTAATCGTGGAGTCTCCCGCGAAGGCACGCAAGATCGGCGCCTTCTTAGGAGATGACTACGTTGTTGAGGCCTCAGTTGGGCACATTCGCGATCTGCCCCAGCGTGCTGCCGATATTCCTGCCGAATATAAAAAGATTGCCTGGGCGAAAGAAGGCGTCAATATCGAAGAGGATTTCGCCCCACTTTATGTGATTAATCCAGACAAAAAAGCAAAAGTAAACGAACTCAAGGCCCTTATGAAAGATGCCGATGAGTTGATTTTGGCAACGGATGAAGACCGCGAAGGTGAAGCAATCGCCTGGCATCTCATTGAAGTCCTTCGTCCAAAGATTCCAATTAAGCGAATGGTCTTCCATGAAATTACAAAAGAGGCAATTCAAGAGGCGGCAAACAACACCCGTGATCTTGATTATCGCCTTGTCGATGCGCAAGAAACTCGTCGCGTTCTAGATCGTCTTTATGGATATCGCTTGTCACCAGTTCTTTGGAAGAAAGTAATGCCACGCATTTCAGCAGGACGTGTGCAATCTGTTGCAACAAGACTTATTGTTGAAAGAGAGCGCGAACGCATGGCCTTTATTTCATCATCATGGTGGGACCTTAAAGCTGAAACAACACAGAATTTCACCGCCCGTTTATTGAGTTTAGATGGCAAGAGAGTCGCTGCAACAAATGACTTTGATGAAAACGGAGGCCTTAAGGAAAAGTCAGCAGGCAATATTCTTCTTCTAGATGAGGCGTCAGCAAACGAGTTAACACAGAGCCTTCAAGGCCAATCACTTCTTGTGAAGAGCACAGAAGAGTCCCCTCGCACCGAGCGTCCTAAAGCACCGTTTACAACATCAACAATGCAGCAAGATGCAGGTAGCAGACTTGGTTGGGGAGCTCAATTAACAATGCGCGTTGCCCAACGTTTATATGAAAACGGTTACATCACATATATGCGTACTGACTCAGTCACATTAAGTCAGGCTGCGATTGGTTCAGCGCGCGCTCAAGCATCAAGTTTGTATGGCAAGGAATACATTCCTGCAACACCACGTGTGTATGAAGGAAAGACAAAGAATGCCCAAGAAGCCCACGAAGCAATTCGCCCAGCTGGTGATGTTTTTAAGACACCAGGAGAACTTGCTCCGGAATTGAGCCGTGATGAATTTGCTCTTTATGATCTGATTTGGAAGCGCACCGTTGCATCGCAGATGTCTGATGCTAAGAAAATGCAGATGCGTGTTGATTTTGATGTGAAGACAAAGTCTGGTGCAGATGCGATTTTCCGTGCTAACGGTTCTGTTATTACTTTCCCTGGATTTTTGGCAGCCTACGAAGACGTTGCCGATGAGAATGCCCCAGATGTTGAGGATGATTCCAAAAAGCTTCCACCGATGAAACAAGGCGACACCATTGCTGTTTCTAACTACTCATGTGAAGGCCATGACACAAAGCCTCCCGCACGTTACACCGAGCCAACACTTGTTAAGAAGCTTGAAGAGCTTGGCATTGGTCGTCCGTCAACGTTTGCATCCATTATTTCAACTATTCAAGACCGTGGTTATGTTGCAAAGCGTGGTCGCGCCCTAGTTCCCACTTTCCTGGCATTTTCAGTGACCGGTCTTCTTGAGCAACACTTCTCAAAACTGGTTGATTACGAATTTACCGCTTCAATGGAAGAGGATCTCGACAAGATTGCCAACGGTGAAGCAGATCGAGTTGAGTGGCTTACTCGTTTCTTCTATGGCCATGATGATCAACCAGGCCTTGAATATATGGCGCAAGATCTTGGCGCAATTGATGCTCAACAAATTAACACAATGAAGATGGGCCAAGATATTGAGATCCGTGTTGGACGTTTTGGTGCTTATATTCAACAAGGCGAAGGTGATGCACGTAAATATGCAAACATTCCAGAAAATCTTGCACCAGATGAACTCACACTTGCCATAGCGATTGAATTGCTTGCTAAACCGTCAGGTGAACGTGAACTTGGCGTTGAACCGGAAACTGGTTACCCACTCATGGCAAAGTCTGGTCGCTTTGGTCCATATGTGACACAAATTTTCCCGGAGCCAGAGATGGTTGTTGATAAGAAGACCGGTGAATTAAAGAAGCCCCGTAAAAAGAAAGATGCTCCTAAACCAAAGACAGCATCACTGTTGAGCACAATGTCTCTAGACACAATTACATTAGATGATGCGCTAAAACTCATGTCATTACCTCGCACATTAGGCGAATATGAATCTGAGCCTGTAACTGTTCAAAATGGCCGTTATGGTCCCTATCTCACTAAAGGTGCTGATTCACGAACACTGACAAGTGAAGATCAACTATTCAGTATAACTTTGGAAGAAGCAATTGAAATTTACAAACAACCAAAGGTGAGACGCCGCGGTGTTGCAAAACCTCCACTTAAAGATCTTGGTATTGATCCTGCAACTCAAAAACCCGTTCTTGTTAAAGATGGGCGTTTTGGTTTATATGTCACTGATGGTGAAACCAATGCAACTCTTCGCCGCGGTGACACAGTTGAATTCTTAACCCTTGAACGTGGAATGGAATTACTTGCTGGACGCCGCGCATGGGAAGCTGAAAATGGTGGAGCTTCGCGTCCTAAAAAGAAAAGTGCTCGTTCGAAGAAGAGTGCGCCCACTCTTACATCAAAGACAGTGAAGGCAACAGGAGCCGCAAAGACAAAGAAAAAAGCGGCTTCAGGCAAAGGAAAAGTGGCCGAAACGGCCACCCTCTAGACTCGGCATATGTCTCATTCGCTTCCATATCCAGCTGCCCCCGCGCAGTCTGAGTCGCGTAGCGTTTTAGCAATTCCAGAATTTCGTAAATTATGGAATTCCATGGCCTTCTCATCTTTTGGCGATTGGCTTGGCCTTCTTGCAACTACAGCGCTTGCGCAAGAACTTGCTGGTGGAGATTACAAGAAAGCTAACTTTGCTATCGCTGGTGTGTTTATTGTTCGACTTCTTCCTGCAGTATTGCTTGGCCCAATAGCAGGGGTTATTGCTGACCGCTTCGATCGCCGCAGATTAATGATTGTCTGTGACATTCTTCGTTTTGGTTTTTATCTCTCCATTCCTCTTGTTCACAATTACCTCTGGCTATACACCGCGACTGTAATCGTTGAAGCAATCACACTTTTCTGGTCTCCGGCGAAAGAGGCATCGGTACCTAACCTTGTTCCTAAAGACAAACTAGAAAATGCGAACCAGGTAACACTGCTTGCAAGTTATGGAACAGCCCCCATTGCCGCGCTTGTATTTTCGGTTCTAGCCGGAGTTGCAGCAGCAGTATCGTCAATTGCTTCTAGACGCTTTGCCAGCACCGCAGACCTTGCTTTGTATATTGACGCACTTTCATTTTTATACACGGCGTGGGTAGTTTTTAGAATTCGCTCTATTCCAAAAGGTCCTGCAGCTATAAGCACTAAGACTGAGAATATTGGTAAATCACTTACCGAAGGATTTAAGTTTGTATCAAAATCTAAAATTATCTCAGGATTAATTTTTGGAATGCTTGGTGCATTTTTTGCAGCAGGTGCAGTTATTGGACTCGCTCGAACATTTGTTGGTGATCTGCAGGCGGGTGATGCTGCCTATGGAGTGCTCTTTGGTTCCGTCTTTACTGGATTAGCTCTTGGAATTGCACTTGGACCCAAAATATTTAGCCAATTCTCAAGGCGTCGTATCTTTGGAGTTGCGCTGACTATTTCTTCTGCCTTTTTAGTAGCGCTCTCGCTAGTTTCAAACCTTGTCTTGGCGCTTATCTTGACCCTATTTCTTGGAGCATTTGCTGGGCTTTCATGGGTAACCGGCTTCACGATGCTTGGTATGGAAGTTGAAAACGAAGTGCGTGGTCGAATATTTGCTTTCGTGCAATCACTTATCCGTGTTGCTCTGGTACTTGTCTTAGCGATTGCGCCAATTATTGCAGCAGCAATTGGCCGCCACACATTTATAGTCCTTAACCACACCTTTAATTACGACGGCGCTGCATTCACCATGTTTGGTGCAGGCATTCTCGGAATAATTGTTGGAATTTTTTCTTATAAGAGAATGAAAGATCGCCCTACTGTTTCCTTCTTCTCAGATGTAATGTCAGCTTTTCGCGGGGAACTTGGTGGGATTACAGGCCAGTCACACGCAGGAATATTCATTGCATTTGAAGGCGGAGAAGGTAGCGGCAAATCAACACAAACTGTTTTACTCAAGAACTACCTTGAAAGTATTGGTGAGGAAGTCCTCACAACACGTGAACCTGGTGGAACAGAACTTGGCAAGAGTCTGCGCACAATCCTTCTTGATCCAGCCACAGGGGCAATAAGCCCACGATCAGAAGCCCTACTTTATGCAGCGGATCGCGCTCACCACGTGTATTCAGTAATTCGACCAGCACTTGAAGCCAAAAAGATTGTTATCACTGATCGCTATCTTGATTCGTCTATTGCATATCAAGGCGCAGGAAGAGTTCTGCAACCTTCAGAAGTTGCACGTATCTCCCGCTGGGCAACTGAGTCACTGACCCCAACGCTCACAATTATTTTGGATCTTCCGGCAGAAAAGGGCTTAGCTCGTTTAGATGGCGCAGATCGCATTGAACAAGAATCTCTAGCTTTCCACGAACGCGTCAGGCGCGAATTTCTCAACCTCGCAAATGTAGATCCTGAGCGCTATTTTGTTGTTGATGCGACCCAGCCTCAAGAGGAAATTAGTAGGCTCATAAACGAACGAGTTTCACATATTCAGCTATTAAAGATTAACGTCGACAAAAAGAAAAAATAATGACTGTCTACGACTCACTCATTGATCAGGGCGAAGCAGTCGCAATCCTTAAAGATGCGGTAACTTCCGCAAAAGATGAGGCAGATAAAACTCAAGGCATGACACACGCTTGGCTCTTTACAGGCCCGCCTGGTTCAGGTCGAAGTAACGCCGCACTTGCTTTTGCCGCCGCCCTTGTCTGTTCTAAAGACGGATGTGGTACCTGCACTGATTGCGTCACTGCCCTTAAAGGTAGCCACGGAGATGTCGAACTCATCCGCACTGAAGGTTTATCCATCAAAATTGATGAAGTGCGCGAATTAATTACACGAGCCTCATGGGCCCCAGCTATCGCCCCATACCGTGTTGTCGTGATTGAAGATTCTGACCGATTGACCGAATCAGCAGGTAACGCGCTATTAAAAGCAATTGAAGAGCCAGGGCTGCGCACAGTCTGGCTTTTGTGCGCACCAACACTGACAGATGTCTTGCCAACGATCCGCTCACGTACACGTAACATCACTCTTCGTACACCATCTATAAGCGCAGTTGTGAAACTACTTGAAAGTGAATTGATTTCAACAAATATTGCGCAGGCATCGGCTCGTGCCTCCCAAGGTCATATTGGAAGAGCAAGGTATTTAGCTAATCACCCAGATGCAAGAACAAGACGAGAAGATATTCTTAAATTGCCTTTAACTATCACAGATATTGCATCGGCTTTTAAGGCAGCAGCAAATCTTGTGGACGCAGCAAAGAGCACTGCAGAGGAAGATGCGGAAAAAAGGAATGATGCCGAGAGTGCACAATTAAAAGAAGCATGGGGCCAGCAAGGTAGTCGAGTATTTGCCGGCGGGGCTAAGGCTCTAAAAGAACTTGAGAAAGAACAAAAGTCACGCCAGACCAGAATGGTTCGCGATTATTTGGACGCAGCACTTCTCGATATTGCGACTTTTTATAGAGATGTGATGCTCGCACAATCTGGGGATACAGATTCTTTTATCAACAGCGAGATGAGCGATCAGATAACAAAGATGGCACACTCCACCGCATCAGAAGATACTTTAAGGAAGTTAGAAGTCATTATGAAGACTCGTGTAAACCTTGGGCACAATGCTGCTCCCTTACTTACCATCGAAGCCATGATGGTTCAATTGCGTTAAGAAAGAGTCATGAGATTAACTAGGTATAAAAATCTAATTTCTGCGGTTTTGGCTTTGGTACTTGTCATTTCAGGAGGTCTTGGGTTTTATCAATTTAAGCATCACAAGAAAACTATTCATTGGACTTTAGAAAAATTTCAGACGCAGACTCTTGACTGGAAGTCATGCGAAGGTAGTTTTTCTTGCGCCAGTTTTCACGTTCCGGTTGACTATAACCACATAGATGAAAACACTTTTGAGCTCAAGGTGCTTGTTCACCCAGCAAATATTCCAACTCAAAAACTAGGTGCACTTTTTGTTAATCCCGGTGGCCCTGGGGGCTCTGGCATTGATTATGCATTTAATGCTGAGTCAATTGTTTCTCCATCAATTGCCGATGTTTACGACATAGTCGGTTTTGATCCACGCGGAGTTAATCTCAGCCAACCAATTCGTTGCCTCACAGATGCGCAAGAAGATCAAGTAAATGCAGATGGCGGAACAGTCCAAACACCCGCCGATTTAGCGGTTCTGATTAAAGATAACAAGCTCATCGCTTCAGCATGCGCTAAAGCTGCTGGCACTCGCCTTGGTCACTACTCAACGTTAGATAGTGCAAAAGATATGGATATTTTGCGGGCAATCTTGCACCAACCAAAACTTAATTACATCGGTAAGTCTTACGGAACTTTTATGGGCACACTGTATGCAGCGCTCTTTCCAGATAAGACTGGACGTATAGTTCTAGATGGAGCAGTCGACCCAAATCTTTCGACTCGAGATCAAGATATCGTCCAAGCCCAAGGCTTTGATGCCGCTTTCAATTCTTTCCTTAAATCAAACCAAGAATTCACCCTACAAAATATCTTCGATTTACTTAAAAGGTCCCGGACTGAACCTCTCATGGTTGGGACAAGGAAACTCACCGAATCCTTAACGATCACAGGATTTGCATCTGCTCTCTATGATTCACAAGCAGGATGGCCGCAGCTCAAGAAAGCGCTCGATCAAGCAATCCGTCAAAAGAATGGCAAACCGCTTTTGGATCTCGCCGATCAATATAACCAGAGAGAGAAAGATGGTCGCTACTCTTCAAATCAAAATGATATATCTCAAATAGTTTCCTGTTTAGATTTTCCTCACACACAAACAATTGAACAGATGCAAGCAGATGAACCAAACTTTGCTTCTGCTGCCCCGATCTTTGGTCCCTATTTAGCATTTGCAGGTATTTCTTGTAATTACTGGCAAGCAAAACCTGTTCCTAAACCAGCACTGACAAATCTCAAAACAAATCCACTTTTAGTTATCGGCACTACTCGCGATCCTGCAACACCCTATGCATGGGCACAAGCGCTCCATAAAGTTTTAGTAAATAGTACTTTGATCACACTTAATGGGGATGGTCACACGGGAGCCAATCGAGGCAGCACATGTGTTGATGCTGCGATGAATAAGTACCTGTTGACGGGTATTTCCCCAGAATCTGACCTGTACTGCGCTAAATAACGCGGGACTTTTGGTAAAAAGCACCCCTTCGGATACGGCATTATTTCCCTATGCGCTTAGACCACGTCTCATATGTAACCAGCCACGATCAACTTTCTGACACAGTTCAAAGGCTTGGTGCAAAACTTGGCACTTCCTTTACTGACGGTGGTATTCACCCTCGCTTTGGAACTCGTAACTTCACTGCGCCGCTAAAGGGCAATCGTTACGTTGAAGTTGTCTGTCCGCTTGATCACCCTGCAACTGAATCAACACCATGGGGTAAAGCAGTTTCAAAGAAAGCAAATGAAGGCGGCGGATGGCTTACCTGGGTATTTTCTACAGAAGATATAAAGCCAATAGAAGAAAAGTTTGGTCGCCCAGCAATCGATGGGCACCGTACTCGTCCCGATGGAAGTGATTTGAAGTGGAAACAAATTGGCGTCATCGAAATTGCTAATCAACCAGAGTTGCCATTCTTCATTCAATGGATGACTTCCGACCATCCTTCACAAGAAGGTCGACCAGTATCTGAAATTACAAAAATTGAGGTCGCGGCAAAAGGCAAGCTTGATGAATCGTGGTTTACCGATCAAATCGTTGCTGGCCTTGACGGAGTAACTATCGACTGGATTGATCCTGCTGCAAATGAGGGCGAGACGGGTATCGTCGCGATCCATGTGAAGAGCGATAAGGGCGAAGTTCGTCTCGACTAATTAGACTAATTAGATAGTGCCTCGGTGGCTCAGTGGTAGAGCAGCCCACTCGTAATGGGCAGGTCGCCGGTTCAATCCCGGCCCGAGGCTCCAGAAAATATTCATCAATTCAAATTATTTTTCTTTCGGATATTCTGTAGATGTGCCTTTTTAGGGGGTACGCTTCCCTTGTATCTGTTCACCTACCGCCTCTTCGGATGCCCTCTCAACTCGGAGGTCTTTAAATGGCAACACAAACTCACGAACACAAACTCGCTCCCAATGTATTGGGGCTTTTTGAGTCATCAGTAATGGGTGTTGCAGGATCAGCTCCTGCATACTCAATCGCAGCGACAACAGCAGCACTGGTTGCTGCAGTTGGTTTAGCTGGACCGGCTTCACTGCTCTATTGCGGTATTGCCATGTTTGGAATTGTTTTTGCTTTTAATTACTTAGGTCGCACTGAGTCAAACTCTGGCGCAACTTACGCATGGGTCCGTTCTGGGCTCCACCCAGCACTGGGATACATCAGTGGTTGGTCGTTAGTCATGTGTTCTTCTATCTTCATGGTCGCGGCAACACTGCCAGCAGGTCAAGCAGCCATTGGTCTTTTTTCTGCAAAGGCAGCATCTAGCACTGGTTGGGTAACCCTCTTCGGCACAATCTTCTTCCTTTTAATGGTTGCAGCAGTTGCCTTTGGTGTAACAATTACAGCACGTGTACAAGTCATCATGTCCACGATTGAAGTAGCGCTACTTCTTCTCTTTGGAATTATGGCCATTTTTCATAGTAATCCGGTAAATAAATTTACCTGGTCATGGTTTAGTCCACGAGCGTTCCACACTTCGAGCACTTTCTTCGCCGGAGCACTTGTTGCGGCTTTCTATTATTGGGGTTGGGATGTAACTGCAAACCTCAACGAAGAGACAAAGGGATCGCGCAAAACACCTGGTCGCGGGGCAATTATCGGCATGGTCGTTACTTTCTTGTTATTTGAAGTCTTTACGGTTGGTTCAAATATGGTGCTATCAACAAAAGATTTGACTGATAACTCTGGCAATATACTTAGCGTTCTAGGACAAAAAGTTTGGGCAGGAAATGGTGGCAAGCTCATTGTTGTTGCGGTGCTCCTCTCTACTGTAGCGACTCTTGAAACCCAACTGATCCAAGTAACTCGCACTCTTTTTTCGATGGGCCGCGACGGAACCTTGGCTAAGAAGTTTGGCACTACACACGTAAAATGGAAGACGCCAATTATTGCCACGGCAACGATCACCATTGTTTCCATTGGTCTTTTTATTGGGTCACAATTTATTGGTTCGGTAGGCAAGATCATGTCAGATGCAATCGGCGCAATTGGCTTGCAAATCTGTATTTACTACTGCTTTGCAGCATTTGCCGCAGTTGCGCTCTTTAGAAAATATATTTTTAAGAGCGTAAAGAACTTTATCTTTATGGGGCTTTGGCCTTTGATAGGTGGAGTTTTTATGGCAGTGATATTTGTTAAAGTGCTACCAACACTCAATGGTGTTACAAAGAGTGTTGGCTTAGGTTCTATCGCCTTAGGTTTGATACCGATGATTTGGTATTGGTCACGGGGCCATGCTTACTTCAAGTTGCCAACCAAGGATGAGCGTTTGGCCCTTGCCCGTGAGATTGAGATGAATCTCTAGGCGTTAAACCTGCGCGTAATCCCAAATATTCTCGGGAGAACTCGCGATAATGGCGGCGTGAAGAAGTTTCTTTCAAGCGCCGCCATTATCGTTTCAGTATTTTCTTTGACGGCAAGCACACTTCCTATTGCTCATTCTGCAACACCCGCCCCTAGTGTGACAAAGAAGGCCGCAGCAAAAAAGATTGCTAAGAAAAAAGCAGCTAAAAAGAAAGTAGCACCAAGGAAAGCAATTAAGAAAAAGCCTGCGGTTAAGAAGAAAGCAATAAAAAAGAAGTCAGTAGCCAAAAAAGCTGTCGCAGCAAAAGTACCTTCACCAGTTAGTACCGATGTCGTACCTGTAGTAACGGTAAGTGCATCTGGTCGAGTCATTACTATTAATGCAACGGGTGGATCGGTGGTTGCAATGATTAATGGAGTCCCTGCAATAGTTGGGCCCAATACGGTCCCTGCAGGAAATGACCTGGTCATTGTGCAATTTCAAGGAAATATAATTTATAACCGCGTCTTTACTATCCAATAGCAATTTAAGGCAGGGTTGTGTCTAAGTCAAAAAATCGTCTAGAACTAGGTTCTGTGGCGCTGCTAGTTGCTGGCCTGATGTTCATGGAGTTTCTTGACGGGGCGATTTTGCCGACTGCTGCTCCCACAATTGCGCGTTCATTTCACCTGCTGTCATCTCAAATTGGTATCTGTGTTACCACATATATGGTGACAATTGTTTGTTTAATTCCGGTGGCCACCTGGCTTGCTGAAAAATATGGTGTCCGCAAAGTCATGCTCTCTAGCATCACTCTTTTTACTGTTGCTTCTGTTTTATGCGCGATAAGTACAAACCTAGTTGAACTTACAACCATGCGTATTTTGCAGGGGCTGGGCGCATCAACAATGGTTCCGATTGGTCGCTTAGTTGTGATGCGCTCAACCGAGAAGAACCAAGTAATTACCGCAATCTCCTACCTTGTATGGCCCGCTCTGATTGCCCCTGTGGTTGCACCAGTCCTGGGTGGATTAATTATCGCTCATCTGTCATGGCCATGGATCTTTATGATTAATTTGCCACTTGGAATACTTGCGCTTTTGATTGCTATAAAAATCGTTCCAGATATTGGTGGAGAAAGCACCGACCAACTCGACTGGAATGGGTTTTATGGAACCACGATCGCTCTTGGCTCATTAGTCTTTGGCTGCGCTGCTCTCGGGGCTCCCCATATAAATGTAACTGCAACACTCATACTCTTTGTAGTTGGTATCGGTGTTGGGTGGCCAACGATTCGCCACTTTGGTAAAACAGATCAACCTTTAATTGATTTAGCGCCGATGAAAATCCAAACTTTTAAGATCAATAACGTAAGTGGTCTTCTCTATCGAACGGCACATAACACAGCTCCTTTCGCTCTACCTCTACTCTTTCAAGATAAATACGGTTGGAGCGCTGCGAGATCAGGTCAAGTTTTATTCTTCTACATGCTGGGTAATCTTGGCTTTAAAGTTTTTACCACACCACTTATGAAGTACTTTCGCTTCAAACCACTCATTCTTTTTACAACAGGCGTCTCGCTTATCATGGCATTTGCTATGGCGACTATGAGCCAAAATCTTTCACTAGTCTGGATGGGAATTTTGCTGGTCATCGCAGGGAGTATTCGCTCTTTAGGAATGACCCTGTATAACACGCTTACTTATGCTGATCTTGAGCAGGAGATGATGGCGCACGCCAACTCACTAGCTGCAATGACGCAACAAATGGCCTCGGTCTTTGCTGTGGCTATTGCGGTTATTTCAATGAAATTTGGAAACCTAGCGTTTGGTAGCGCCAATCAATTCACTGTTGTCTTCGCAGTCACGGGGGTAATGCTGGTTCTCTCACTCATAGAGGTCGTGCAGTTGCCAAAGTTGGCCGGCGACTCACTGCGTAAATAGGCGTACTCTTAGCATGTGGCAAACCCAAGACTGACATTCGCTATCGCAGTTGCAAAGAGCGCAGGGTTTGCATCCAAACTTATTGGGAATAAAGGTGAAACTCTTCCAGGACGAATTCTTCTTGCGCTCCAACCTGAGGCTATTTCTTTACTTGCAGCGAATAAAAAAGTAATTCTGATATCTGGAACAAACGGAAAGACCTCTACAACTAAAGCAGTAGCCAGAATTGTAAGACAACTAGGTAATGTGACAACCAGCGGCTCAGGCTCAAACCTTTCATGGGGAGCAGCGGGAGCACTTATGTCGAGGGCAAAGTATGCAGTACTTGAAATAGATGAGTTACATCTTCCTTCGATTATTGCGCAAACAGATCCAGAGATAGTTCTCCTGCTTAATCTCACCCGAGATCAGCTTCATCGCATGCACGAAGTGAAGCGGGTTTCAGATAGGTGGCATGTCGAATGTGCAGAAGCTTCTAATACAATTTTTATTGGTGATATTGATGATCCATATATTAATTACGCAATAGCCAACGCCACTAATTGCGTCAGAGTTTCTTTTGGTGGCCGGCCACATCCTGATGGCGCTGCATGTCCACGCTGTGGTTCATATTTAAAATGGGTTGGAACTAACTATTCCTGTAGCTGTGGATTAACTAATAAAATCAGTGATCGAAAGTTCAAGAAGGGAAGCGCTGCCTATAGAAATGCCACCCTCGCCAATGTTGTGGGCGAAGTTCTAGAGATTAAGCCAATAAAGTTTAAAGAAAGTGAACTTGAGCGGAGTATTACAAAAGAATACGCTGGCAAGAAAGCACACTTTCGTTTAACAAAAAATCCTGCTTCATGGACTGAAGCACTTTCTGCCGAACATAAGTCAGAAGTCATACTGGTGCTCAACTCACGCCAGGTCGACGGCATCGATACCTCCTGGCTTTGGGACGTCTCGTTTAAATCTCTCAAAGGGAAGAAAGTGATTGTCTGTGGTGAGCGAGGAATGGATATGGCATACCGCTTACATGTTGAAGGTATCGAGAATACTTTAGTGAATAACTTCGATGAGGCAATTGCATTAGTAAAGAAAAAGGAAGTATCTGTATTAGCTGCATATACCGCTTTCTTTGAGTTGGTGATGTGATGTTAGAAATCATTCGTATTCATAATGAACTCATGGGTACCTACGGTGATCGAGGAAATGCCGATGTCCTAAAGTTTCGCTCATCTATCGCCGGCATCAAATCACGGGTCACTGATATTTCATTTACGCAGGTGCTACCAAGAACGGCAGACATATACCTCTTAGGAGGCGCAGAAGACGCTGCTCAGGCGCTTTCATACTCGGCGCTGGCCAAAAGCAAAGCTTTGAATTCTGCAGTCGCAAAAGGAGCTGTTGTACTTGCTGTTTGCGCTGGGTTCCAAATTATCGGGAATAGCTTTGTGGCAAATGATGAAAAGTATTCAGGCTTAGGTTTATTAGATGTCAACACAATTTCGGGTAAGAAGCGCTTAGTTGGAGATATCTCTATAGATTCTGAATTTTTTGATGAAAATCTCACAGGTTTTGAAAATCACAGTGGAGTCACGACACTTGGCAAATCTGTTATGCCACTTGGCAAAGTCATAGTGGGTAACGGAAATGGTGCGGAAGATGTAGATGGAGCAGTCTCTGGCAATGTTTTTGGTACATATTTACATGGACCAGTACTTGCTCGTAATCCAGAATTTGCAGATTTATTGTTAGAAAGAGCTGTTGGTGAGCCTATAAAAGTCATTCGCGATCAATTAGCTGATCAATATGCAAGGTGGCGAAGAGCAGCAATTAAGTAGGGTAGAATTCGGTTATTCGTTTGCGAGTCTTGAGCACTAATCACCAATGAGACACGCATTTATGTCTCTTGATTGGTTGTTAGAAAATGTCATTTAGAAATTTAGGTGTTACTCCTGCGCTCTGTGACGCGCTGGAAAATGAAGGAATTACCTCACCATTCCCCATCCAGGTAGCAACTCTGCCTGATGCAATTGGTGGCCGTGATGTTTTAGGCCGCGGACAAACTGGATCGGGTAAGACACTTGCCTTTGGTTTGGCAATGTTAACCAGACTCAATGGTCGTACTGCAAAGCCTCATAAGCCACTTGGTTTGATCCTCTCTCCAACTCGCGAGCTAGCTGTTCAAATCAATGATGTTGTTGCCCCGCTTTCACGTCGCGTGGGCCTTGGTTCACAAGTTGTCGCCGGCGGGCTTTCATATATTGGTCAGATTCAAGCGCTTAAGCGCGGAGTCCCAATCATTGTTGCAACACCGGGTCGACTCATAGATCTCTTAGAGAAAAAGCATATTGATCTTTCAGATGTCATGATTACAGTTCTTGACGAAGCAGATCAGATGGCAGATATGGGCTTCTTACCAGTTGTTAAAGAGATTCTCTCTCTTACCAAAGATGACGGTCAACGCTTGCTCTTCTCAGCAACTCTAGACCGTGATGTTGATACTTTAGTTAAACGCTTTTTAAAGAATCCAATTACCCACTCTCTTGAGAACGAAAAGTCTCGCTCTGTTGATATGTCCCATCACATCCTCATATTGGACCAAGGACATAAAGATGAGATTTCTACTCAAATCGCAGCTCGTAACGGTAAGACGATTTTCTTCGTTCGCACCAAGCATGGAGCGGACAAGCTAGCGGAGAAGATGCTTCGTAGCGGTGTTCCAGTAGGCGTCTTGCATGGCGGAAAATCACAAGGACAACGCACGCGCGTTCTTAAAGCATTTAAAGAAGGACGTGCCAACGCACTCGTAGCGACAGACGTTGCTGCTCGTGGAATTCACGTCGATGATGTTTCACTTGTCGTGCATGTTGATGCGCCGGCAGATCATAAAGATTATCTCCACCGTGCTGG
>DAIQAR010000015.1:0-23893 GCA_036781605.1 Candidatus Nanopelagicaceae bacterium | reverse complement strand
CTAACGAGGTAAGGGGTTAAACCCTTCAAGAGTTCAAATCTCTTCGTCTCCGCCAGAAAAACTTAATTATTTATTTGTATCAATAGATCAGAGGATTAAATGCAAAGATTAGTTGCGACAAGCCTTAACACAGTTACGCTTCAGGAAGTAGAAAAGCCAGAAGTACAGCCTGGTGAAATTCTTGTTCAAACGCTAGTTACTGGCGTATGTGGCTCAGATATGCACGCCCTTCAAGGCCATCACCCATTTGTTCCGCTGCCATATAAGCCAGGTCATGAAGTTGTTGGAATCATTCGAGAAATTGCACCGGACGTCAAAGGATTCTCTGTGGGTGAACGCGTCACTATTGAACCCGATCTTCCGTGCTGGGATTGCAAGAACTGCAAGAATGGAAACGAAAACCTCTGCGAAAATTTGAGATTCTTCGGCTGCGGCTATGAACAAGGCGGAATGGCCGATTACTGGACCCTTTCAGCAAAAAGATTCCATAAAGTACCCGAGTCATTTAGTGATGAGGCCGCCTCATTAATCGAGCCTTTATCAACACCTGTACATGCTGTAAAGCTTTCATGTGTGGGAAATAAAGATCTGACGGGCAAGACAGTGGCAATCATTGGCTGCGGAACAATCGGCTTACTTACTCTTGTTGCCGCAAAACACTTTAATGCAAAGAAAATTGTTATGACCGATTTGCTTGCCGGCAAGCGCGATCGCGCAAAGCGCCTTGGTGCAGATGTAGTTCTAGATGCTGGCAGTTCCACTTTGCCGAGTGATGTGCGCGCTGAATTTGGGGAAAGTGTTGATATTGTTTTTGACTGCGTAGCGATTCAGCACACGATCTCACAGGCTATTGCGATGGCTGATAAAGCTGGCACAGTCATGGTTGTTGGGGTTCCAGCAAAAGAAGTAACAATCCCTCTACCTATCATTCAAGATCACCAGATTCGCATTCAGGGATCTGCGACATATTTGCCTGCAGACTATGAAGATTCCATCAAAATCATTGGTACAAAGGGATTTAACGCACTTGATTTTGTCACTTCAGTATTTCCTAAAGAAGAATCACAAAAGGCCTTTGATACTGCAATTGCAGGAGATCAAATCAAAGTTCTTATTCGCTTTAGTTAAAACTAATTGCTTTGTTGGTCCATTGACCAAAGTGTCATAAGTGTTGTGCGGACTGAACGAGGTTGACGCGCAATATAAATAACTTGTGCTGCTACTTCCTCTGGCTTTAAGTAAACATCAAGCCTTGGCATACCTGGTGTGCGACCTGTTCCCATGGCAAAGTTTGTTGAGACACCAGCAGGTGCAACGAGTGAAACTCGAACTCCTTTTTCTCGAAGTTCGCGATCTAATCCTGCAGCTAGACCAACTTGAGCGTGCTTTGTCCCTGCATATACAGCTTCTTTTGCTGCGCCGTAATACCCAGCAACTGAGCAAACAATGATGATGTCTCCTGCGCCCTTTTCAACCATTGTCTTTGCACACCCGCGAACAAGATGGACTGTTCCCTCAAAGTTTGTACGGATCATGCTATTTATTTCATCATCTGACCAATCAAAAATTGAGCCATAGAGTCCAACACCTGCGTTTGGAACGAGAATGTCAATCGTTCCAAATTTTTCAATTGCAGCGGCAGCAATCCTTCGTGAGACTTCTGGATCTGAGCAATCCCCAGCAACGTATGTGGCACTCTTGTCAGTTAGTTCTGCGCAGAGTGCTTTGAGGTCATTTTCTTTGCGAGCATTCAAGACAACTTTTGCACCTTGTGCGACCATGCCTCGCACTGTCTCTCGGCCAATCCCAGAAGTTGCCCCGGTAACTACGACGACTTTCCCGCTCAAATCTTGAAGTTCATAGCTCATGTGAAAAAGTTTAGTGGTAATTCCAGATTAGGGGTGTAATACTTTCAGCACCCAACTCACCTACAACTTGGAGAATTCATGAAAGCCGTTGTCTATGACTCAGCAAAAAATTTCACCGTCAAAGAGATTCCAACCCCAACCCCGCAAGCTGGTGAAGTTTTAATTAAGATTGAGTTAGCCGGAGTTTGTGGAACAGATCTGCATATTCATGAAGGTGACTTTCTTGCAGAATTCCCCCTTATTCCAGGCCATGAAATGGTGGGAACAATCTCATCCCTAGGTGCAGGCGTCAGCCAATTTAAGGTAGGGGACCGAGTAACAGTTAACCCAGTTGTCAGCTGTGGTGATTGTGAATTTTGCCGTGAAGGTAAGCCAATCCTTTGCCATAACCGCAAAGGACTTGGTACGAACTGGCCTGGCTCATTTGCTGAGTACATGATTGCAACACAGGATTTAGTTTTTAAGGTAGGAAATTTGTCTGCCGAAGATGCGATGTTTGCAGAACCTGCAGCGTGCGCTATGCATGGGGCTCAAATGCTCAAGATTACTCCTGGAACTAAAGCGCTTATTTTTGGTGCTGGACCAACAGGTCAGTTACTCGCTCAATTAATGGCTACCTCAGGAGCAGCCTCTGTGACTGTTGCTGGCTCCACTCAATTTAAATTAGATGCGGCAAAGAAGCTAGGCGCCGATAAGACGTATCTTATGGATCGCAAAAATGTTGCGAAGACTAAAGAAGATCTCCTTAAAGCATCGCCAAGTGGATACGACATCGTTGTTGAAGCAACAGGATCAATGGAAGTGGCAGAGATCTGTGTCCCACTCACACGCAGTGGTGGCACCTTCATGGTTTACGGTGTGGCTGAGCCTGATGACACCTTCAGAATTAATGCCTTCGATGTCTTTCATAGAGAGATAACAATTCAGGGTTCATTTGCGGAAATTGATACATTCCCCGCTACTTTGGCCGCTCTAGAATCTGGGCGTCTAAAAACTACCGGGCTAATTACTCACCGCTTCACAATAGATGAGTATGGAAAAGCACTGGAGACCCTGCGAAGTGATAAGACTGCCCACAAAGTAGTTATTACTTTTTAAAACTCTGGCTAAATCCCGATCTGTGGTATTAAGGTAACCGCATGAAACTTTTTGGTATGAGCGGTGACCGTAACGATTTTCGTAAAATTACCAGCCATCCCCAGCAAGCTATTGGCTGTGAGCTCTTTCGCGCGATGGATGGCGACATGCTCGATCAGCGCATTTTGCGCATCCGCAACGGAGAACTTGAGATTGAAATTCTCGTTGACCGAGGTTTTGATATTGGTCGCGTTCTGTATCGCGGCATTCCAACACAATGGGTCTCACCAGCAGGTTTTCGTCATGCTCACTCTTTTCACCCTTCAGCAGTTGAACCAGATGGTTGGGGATGGCTTCGCAATTGGCAAGGTGGATTTCTTTCAACAATTGGTATCGACCACGTTGGAGGTCCAGTAACTCATCCCAACCGCCACTTGCACCCAGCAATAACCGGTGAACGTAGGTTTACTGGAGGCTTTATCTCACTTTCACCAACAATGATTGAAAAAATCAACGTAGATTGGGATAAGGGCACAATTGAAGTGCAAGCAAAGGTACGTCAAGCAGCCGCTTTTGGAGAGCATCTTGTAATGACCCGCAGAATTACAATGAATTTTGGTGAAGCCAAGTTCCACTTCTCCGACTCTGTGCGCAACGATGGTTATATCGAAGAGCCAATACAAGTTTTGTATCACATCAACCTAGGCTGGCCATTTTTAGCTCCAGGCTCGAAAGTAAGCACATCGTGCACCGAACTACTTGGATGTATCGATTCTGCCAAGGGCGTTGACCCAACAACTATGCCGGCTCCAACACCAAAAGATGTTGAACGTGTCTGGGATTGGAATGCCCCTAAGGGAAAACAATGGGTTGAATTAACAAATCCAAATACTGCAGATCGTGGAGATATGACGATGCGTTTGGAGTGGGATGGCACACAACTTCCACACTTTATGCAATGGAGAAATGCTTGTGAGGCACTTTATGTTCAAGGCTTAGAGCCATCAACAACAGGTTTGCTGGGAAGAGCTAAGGATAATTCACATGCCGGTCCAGCTCCCGATGTCGCACCTGGCAATAGCCGTGAATTTGATTTAGATTTCACTTTTAAGGGCAACGTTTAATTGCAAGAAGTTTTTTTTGTCAGTGGGGCAGCAGCCTCTGGGAAAACAAAATTTGCTAAAGCACTTGCAGCGGCACGCAATCTTCAAATCCTTGACCTCGATGACACCTTAGACAAACTTATTGCCAGCAATCAGGCCTCTCTCAATGAACTTGGTATGGAAAAATTCTTATCTGACATGGCTCCAGCGAGGTATCAGGATTTATTGGAGCGAGCGTTGATCGAATTTAACCAAGGTAAGTCTTTGGTAATTGTTGGGCCCTTCACTAAACAGATCGCAGATGAAAAGATCTGGAACGAAATGAAGGAACCATTTGAAAAACAAGGAGTTATCCCTAAATTAATCTGGGTAAATATTACAAATACTCTGAGAGCTGCTCGACTTAAAGGTCGCGGTCTTAAACGTGACCAGGGAAAAGTCGCTGACATGGAGACTTACTTGGCAAAAACGAATCCCCAAGCGCCAGTCTTTGGGCACATTAATATCGATGGCGCCAAAGATTTCCCTGCTCAGATCAAAGATAACTTTTAGGTAACGATTGCGGGTTTAGGCGAAAAAACCTTGACCACCAGTGAATTACGGAGTTAAATACCTATTTATTGTGACAACGTTGTCAAAGATTTTGACACTTACGAGAACTGGAGAAGCCAAGCGATCATGACTTACGCCCTTGAAGCAAAAGGAATTGTTAGACGTTATGGTCATGTTGAGGCACTTCGTGGATGTAACTTCAATGTAAAGCCTGGAGAAGTTACAGCTCTCATCGGCGATAACGGTGCGGGAAAAAGTACTCTTGTAAGAATTCTTTCTGGCGCAGAGCAACCTGATGAGGGTGAAATACTCATTGAGGGTAAGCCGGTTCATTTTAACTCGCCATCTGATTCTCGAAATTATGGAATTGAAACTGTGTTCCAAGACTTAGCGCTCTGCCCACATTTGAATGCAGTTCAAAATATGTATTTGGGCCGAGAAGTTCCACGCAAAGGAATTTTAGGAAAGTTTGGATTTCTAGATTACGAAGTAATGCGCAAGGGAAGCGAAGATGCATTTCGCGACTTAGGTGCGACGGTGCGCTCCCTCACGGCCAGCACAGGCTCAATGTCAGGCGGACAACGACAAAGCATTGCTGTTGCCAGATCTGCTGCTTGGGCAACCAAAGTACTTTTCTTTGACGAGCCAACTGCAGCTTTAGGTGTTGTGCAGAAGAAGAATGTTCTTAATCTTGTTCGTCGTGTTCGCGATAAAGGAATAGGAATTGTTTTCATTAGCCACTCGATGCCAGAAGTTCTTGAGATTTCAGACCGCGTACAGGTTATGCGCCGTGGTCTCACAATTGCTGACTACAAAACTTCACAAACAAACCTTGAAGAGCTCGTTGGCGCAATGACTGGCCGCCTAGATGAAGTGAGCAAATAAATGTCAATGTTTACTGATACAAACGGTGATCCAAAGAGTGATTTTGGAATTCTTTCAGAAGAAAAAGAATCATTCTTCAAGCGCATTCCTAAGACGCAAACATTTCAAATTGTTTCGGTGCTTCTAGTTATTACAGCAATTTTTAGCGCTATTGCCCCAAGTACATTTTTTACCCTGTTCAACTTAAGAAACATCATCATCAATATCTCAGTTTTTGCCGTTTTGGGTGTTGGCATGACTTTTGTGATTATTACAGCAGGTATCGACCTATCAGTGGGTAGCGTCTTGGTCTTTAGCAGCGTTATTGCATGTAAGGCGATTGTGGCTGCGGGTGCAAAAGGCTGGGGCACAACATTCTTGGGTATATTCGTCGCAGTCGCTGTAGCAACAGCTTGGGGCGCTCTCAATGGCTGGCTTGTTTCGATTGCAAAGGTACCCGCGTTCATCGTGACGCTCGGATCACTCAGTGCAGCGCTTGGTGTTTCACAAATCATCACAGGTGGAATCGATCTTCGTGGGGCAACACCGGAACTGGTAAACAAAATCGGTTTTGGAAATATCTATAAGCAAATTCCTGTTCTTGGAGTGATTGCTGTGGTAGTTGTTATTCTCGGTGGAGTCCTTCTCCATAAAACTAAATTTGGACTACTTACATACGCGGTTGGTTCTAATACCGAAGCTTGTAGGCGTGTGGGAATCAATGTGAATCGCCAGCTCATTTACGTCTATTCACTTATGGGATTTACGGCAGGTATTGGCGGAATTATGAGCCTTGCCATGTATCAGCAAACTACAATCGCGGGCCAATCGAATACTGCATTGACAGTAATCGCCGGCGTTGTGATTGGTGGAACCAGCCTCTTCGGTGGGTATGGAACCATTTTCGGGACCATGATTGGTCTGTTCATACCGATAGTTCTCCAGACTGGCTTCATCATCATCGGCGTAGTGCCTTTTTGGCAAAACGTTGTTGTCGGTGTCTTTCTGGTGGCTGCTGTTTACGTCGACAATGCTCGTCGTAACGCCGCAGATGGAGGCGGAAAAAGCCTCAAGAAACGCTCTAAAAAGAGCACCTCATGAAAGGGAAATGCATGAAGAAGACCAAGAAGCTATCAATAATCGCTGCAGCGTCAGCGATTGCACTTGGAGTTTCAACATTCGGCACAGCCGCTAATGCTGACAACTACAAGATCACATTTATCCAAGGCGTAGCCGGCGATGCATTCTACGTAACCATGGGTTGCGGAGTTGCAGCAGCAGCTGCAAAGGATGGCGCAACAATCACCACACAAGGTGGCGCAAAGTGGGATGCAACAATTCAAATACCAGTACTTAACAGCGTTGTGGCTTCAAAGCCAGATGCAATCTTAATCGCTCCAAACGATACTTCAGCACTTCAGAAGCCAATTGAGGCTGCTATTGCTGCTGGTATCAAGGTAGTTCTAGTTGATACAAATATCGGTGACACCTCAAAGGCTGTTGCTGAAATTGCATCAGATAACTACGGCGGCGGTAAGGCTGCATTCACAGCTATTAAGGGACTTGCACCTAAGGGTGGAAAGGTTCTTGTAGTAAGTACATCACCTGGAGTTAGCTCAGTTGACGCTCGCGTTAACGGTTTTGCTGATTCAGCAAACAAGGATAAGAAGTACAACTACATTGGTGTTCAGTACTCAAACAATGAGCCAGCTATTGCTCAGCGCATCATCACAGCTGCACTAGCTAAGAACAAGGACATTGTTGGCGTATTCGCAACAAACCTATTCTCTGCTGAAGGTGTTGCTGCTGGTATCAAGCAAGCAGGAATGTCTGGCAAGGTTAAGATTGTTGGATTTGATGCTGGTTCAGATCAAGTCGCTGCACTTAAGGCTGGAACTGTCCAGGCTCTTATTGCACAACAACCTGCAACAATCGGTTCAACCGGCGTAGATGATGCAGTTGCTGCCCTTAAGGGAACAACTGTTTCACCACACAAGGTACAAACCGGTTTCACAATCCTTACAATGAAGAACATCAACACCCCTGCGGGTATTGCTGCTCAATATAAGGATCATTGCTAATTAGCTAAACTAGTTAACAAAGCACAGGATGAGGCCCTCAGAGCAATCTGGGGGCCTCATCACTTATATGGCATTGACAGACCCACGCGTAAAAAAGTAGAGTTTCCCATGATGACAACGATTACCTATCTATGCTGATACTTAATCCCAATCCGTGCATAGACATCACGATGTGGGTAAAACAGCTTGTACACGGAAGCGTACATAGGGCAATTAAGAATGAAACAACGGCAGGCGGCAAGGGTATTAACGTGGCAAGAGCTTGCCAAACAATGGGTGTGGAACCGCATCTTTATCTCATGCTCCCAACCCGCGAGGGTGATTTCTATAGGTCGCTTTTAGATTCCGAAGGCCACGACGTTGAGTATTTAGAGGTAGATGGCGAAGTAAGAAAAGCAATCATTGTGAATGAAGAAACTTCCTCTGCGATTACAGTCTTTAATGGACTTGGTCCAGATATCACGGGGAAAAATTGGGATGAGTACTGCGTTGCCGCAGCGAAGAAAACTCAAAAAAATGAAATTGTTTTAATGATGGGAAGCCTTCCGAGTAATCACCCAGAGAATGCAGTTGACCGATTGGCTCAAGCCATAAAGGGTGCTGGCGGAAAACTACTTGTGGATACATCTCCCGCAGCCTTTAAGTCTCGCACGAGCGAAGTCTTGGATTTCATCTCACCTAATCTTGAAGAAGCTGAAGCAATGATTAGTGATAAGACCGGTGATCTTTTTGTGCCAAACGATCAAAATGTTTCTAATCGGGCTCTAGCTGCTGCTGAGGCGCTTTTTAATAAAGTTGGAAGAAATATTATTGTTACGGCAGGCGCGCACGGTTGCGCGTTTAAGAATGCAGATGAGCACTGGTGGTTACCTGCTTTTGTTATTTCTCCTGATCGCTATAAGAGCGCTGTTGGCGCGGGTGATTCCTTTGTAGCCGGTTTTGCCATTTATTATGAAACACATCAAGCTGAAACAAATTGGAAAGAAGCAATTAAGTACGGCATGGCAACAGCGGCTGCATCTTGTGAGACCTACCGTGCTGGTGGTTTTGAGAAGGCACGTGTTCTAGAAATTTTGAATGGCGGCAGACATGAATAAGCGAGTCCGCCTCATTGATGTCGCCGAAGCTGCGCAAACAAGTATTAAAACGGTATCTAGGGTTCTCAATAACGATGAGCGTGTCAGCGATGAAACGCGTGAACGAGTTCAGAAAAAAATGAATGAACTTGGTTACCAGGTAGACATAATTGCCCGATCACTTAGGACCGGTGTAGACAGAGTTATTGGCGTTGTTGTCCCAAAGATCGGTGATCCATTCTTTGCGGAGTTAGTCGAAGAAGTGGAAACTGTTGCAAATGAACATGGAATTGGCGTGATTGTAGGCAGCACCCATGGGGAATTAGTTCGGGAAAATGAACTTGTACAAGGGTTTATTCAGCGGAGAGTGACTGGGATGATCATCGCCCCTCAGGATGCCGATTATTCATTTCTGAAGCAAAATCAAATGCCTACTGTCTTCATCGATCGTGCCCCGGAGAAGTACAAAGGTGATGTTGTTCGTGTAGATGATGAACATGGTGCAAAAATTGCAACTGAGCACCTAATTCAAAATGGCCATACAAGAATTATGTATTTTGCTGATAATTTGAAAATTAAACCAACAAAGCTCCGTCTTGACGGTTACAAAGCAGCACTTAAAGATGCTGGAATTAAACTTGATGAGTCGCTTCTTCTTGTTAATTTAGAATCTGGTACAAATCTAGATTCTACAATAGAAAATATTTTAGCGATGAGAAATCCGCCGACTGCTTTTTTTACTTCAAAAACTGAGATTTCTATTAACATTGTGAGCGCAATGCACAAATTGAGTAGAACAGACATTGCTCTTGTTTCCTTCGACGATTTCACACTTGCATCATCCATTCAACCGCCGGTAACAGTACTCGATCACTCTGCACGCGAAATTGGGCGTACGGCTATTACAAAACTATTTGAAAAAATTGGTGGTGGGGAATTCAAGCCACAGGAACATATTATTCCGTTGAAAGTAGTGCCACGCGGATCCGGTGAACTTAGAGTCAAGGTGGGCGTATGAATACGATTTACTTAGGAATAGACCTCGGAACGACTAATACAAAAGTAATTTCTGTTTCTCCCGAGGGAAAACATGTAGCTACAGCCTCGAAGCCAACGGATTGGCTTGTTAAGCCTAACGGACGTGTAGAGGCAGTTGCTGAAGAGCTATTTCAAAAAATTCTTGCGTGCATTGCTGAAGTTCTTGTAAAAACCAAAGAGTTGCTAGATAGTCCCCGTGTTGCAGGAATTGGAATTACAGGGATGGCTGAGAGTGGTGTAATTCTGAGTGCACACGGAGAAATCCTTGCCCAACCAATTGCTTGGTTTGATTCACGCGGTGAAGCGGAGATGAATGCTTTAGGAGATCAATTTCGTAGGGAGTATCAATCAAAGACAGGTTTAGTTTTTAAAGCCGAGTCTTCCTTGTCTTCACTCTTATCCTTGAAAACTGAGGGATTTGATTTTGCTCAAGTTGGCATTGTCTGGCTTAATGTGCTGGAGTATGTTGCATTCCGCTTTACCGGAACTCAATGCACAGAACCTTCTCTTGCATCTAGAACAGCTCTCTATGACCAATCAACTCTGTCGCTTTGGAAGACCGCTCAAAATGTTTTAGGAATAAGCGAGAGCTTTATTCCAGAACAACGCTTTGCAGGAGATTCTTGGGGAACTATTTCATCGGGAGACTTTCAACCCGAAATTCAAGGAGCTGTTGTAACTGTAGCTGGCCACGATCACGGAGTTGGCGCAGCAGGATCAGGAGCAACGGGAAGTGATCAATTATTTAATTCCGCAGGAACAGCAGATGTTGTTTTCCGCAGTGTTCCAAAGACGCTTACTGATGAACAACGCTTTGCACTTACTGAATTTGGCGTATCGGCAGGAAGACATTCACTTCAAGGTGCAACTTCACTTATTGGCGGATCTCGTGGAGGTTTAGTACTACGCCGTGCACTTGATCTACTGGGCGCAAGACGCGGAGAAAAGCTTGAAGAGATTGATAACGACTGGAAGGCCGATCGCACCTTTCATGATGTTATTGATATGACTCAAACGAAATCAATTTCGAATGACATTCAAATCACTCTGACTGGCGATGCTGGGCCCAATGAACTTTGGGCCGCCGCACTTGACTATATGGCTGGGGAAAATAGCAAGATGCTTAAAGGAATTGATGCCGTAGTTGGAACGCATAAGACCGCTCTTTCAGCAGGTGGCTGGATTAAACTTCGCAGCGTTCGCGAAATGAAATCTTCCGTCATTCACGACCTTTCATTCTCACATATCGATGAAGCAGGTGCATTTGGCGCCGCATACATGGCTTCCTGGGCTCATTCGAGTTCGGGTGAATCTTTGATCGAACATATAAATCAGAGAGTCAAAATTCTGAATTCTGAATTTGAGAATTTAGGGTCCAAATAACTAGCTAGAACCAAGGGATAGGAAAGGTAGAAGAGATGAGCAAAGTCGTATCACGCCCGCTCAATGGGCTTGCAAGTATCGCAAACAGCGAGGGAATCTTCTCAATTGTCGCGATGGATCAACGCAACACACTTAAGAGAATGTTCGCCGCAGTTGGCGTAGCAAACCCAACAGATGATGATATGTATGGAGCGAAGATTGCCGTTGCTTCCGCACTTTCAAAGTCAGCTTCAGGAATCTTGCTTGACCCAACATGGGGTGTTCCTGCAGTAAATGAAAATGATGTTCTACCTTCAACATGCGGCCTACTAGTGGCAGCAGAGAATCCAAACCGTGGCGATTTCAATGGAGAGCCTCGTCCAAGCGCAATGCCTGGACAAGATGCTGCATGGGTTAAATCAATAGGTGGACAAGCAGTGAAGGTCCTTGTGAGCATGCATCCTGGTCGCCCAATTAAGGCTGGAGAGCCAGATATCACATCTGAAACCGTTGAACTAGTACGAAGCATTGTTGCCGATTGCAAAGCTCAAGGTATCCCGTCAGTAATTGAAAACCTGATCTATCCACTTCCTGGTCAAGAGCTCACTGACCAACAAAAAGAAGATCTCATTGTTGAATCTGCAATTTTGCTCAACGATGTGAAGCCTGATCTTCTTAAGCTGGAATTTCCGATCACAGAGCGCGGAGCAAAGCGAATTGCGGAAGGAATCACTGTCCCTTGGGCAGTTCTCTCTGCTGGTGTTGCATTTGATCAATTCAAGAAGGCCATCATCATCTCTTGTGATGCTGGCGGTGCTTCAGGATTTATCGCAGGCCGCTCAATCTGGAAGGAAGCAATCGGTATGAGTAAGGAAGAGCAGCACACATTCCTGACAACTACAGCTATTGCTCGTCTCGATGAACTCAACGCAACTGTTGAAGGGCGTGCTACGCCTTGGCAGAAGGCAAAGCGAGGCTAAATCTCTAGAGATCGTGTGCCCCATGGCCAATACATACGGCTACGGGGCACTCATACTTTCTAGCCAATAGAATATGAACAAAGGTCATTGAAGGGATTGATTGTGCCTCAGTACAAGGTTGCGATTATTGGAGCAGGTCCAGCAGGTTATTTCACTGCCCAGGCACTTCAGAATGCGCAGACTGATGAGATTACCTTCGCCATCGACATGTTTGAACGCCTTCCCACCATGTGGGGACTTGTGCGCTCAGGCGTTGCCCCAGATCACCCAAAGATTAAGACGGTTTCCAAAGTTTTTGAAAAGATAGCAAGTGATCCTAACTTTCGCCTCTTTGGAAATATTGAAATCGGTACCGACATTGATATTGAAGAGATATGTCCCCGGTATGACGCAGTTGTGATGTGTACGGGGTCATCTGAAGGAAAGAAGCTTGGAATCCCAGGCGAAGAGTTGCCCGGTTCACTTTCAGCGGCGGAATTCGTCCCTTGGTATAACGGACACCCTGATTATGTTGACGTTCAGGTTCCCCTAGACGGTGACACTGCGGTTGTTATTGGAGCTGGAAACGTTGCAATGGATTGCGCCAGAATGCTTGCACTTGATCCCAGTGAATTGGATGTAACGGATACGGCTCTAGGTGCGCTCGCTGCATTCCATAAGAGCAACATTCGTAAGGTTTACATTGCAGGCCGCCGTGGGCCTGAGCATGCTGCATTCACATCTCCAGAACTTCGCGAACTGCCAAAGCTGGAACACACAGATGTAGTTAT
Source organism: Candidatus Nanopelagicaceae bacterium (assembly GCA_036781605.1). Classification (GTDB taxonomy): domain Bacteria; phylum Actinomycetota; class Actinomycetes; order Nanopelagicales; family Nanopelagicaceae; genus PALSA-747. Next base: position 11,122 of record DAIQAR010000015.1, on the reverse strand, counting down.
AGATGCCCAAGAAGTAGAAGCCGCACATCAGCGTGCCCATGCTGCTGGTGAAGTTGAGAAACACCTTGCTGCAAACCTTGAGGCATGGAGGCTAATCGCAGAACATCCACGTGCTGGTCACCAGCGCTCAATGGAATTTCACTTTCTTGCTGCTCCTAAAGAAATCAAAGGAAATGGCAAGGTTGAAGAAGTAATTTTCGGAGTGAACGAGGTTAAGGATGGAAAGGTTATTGATACAGGTAAGACTTATTCCATCAAGACCAATTTAGTAATTTCTGCGATCGGCTACACATCCCCGCATATCAAAGGAATTTTAGTGCGAGATGGAAAGATCGAAAATAAAGATGGGCGAGTTCTTGGAACAAATATCTACACCGTGGGTTGGGCAAAACGCGGTCCATCAGGGGTCATTGGTACAAATAAGAGTGACGCTTCGGATGTAGTTGCTTTGATCATTGAAGATTTGGGTGAGCCAAAACAAGGTGGTGATATTTCAGTTGTCATCCCACACGGTCACCAAGTGATTAATCAGCAGTCATGGGTACGGATTAATTCCTCCGAGGTTGCATCCGGAGAGGCTGTGGGTAAACCACGAATAAAGGAAGTAAATCGCGACAAATTGCTCCATTTGGGGGGCAAAGAGTGAGAAGGTAGTATTCACCAGCACCACAACTAGCGCTTGTAGCTCAACGGATAGAGCATCTGACTACGGATCAGAAGGTTAGGGGTTCGAATCCCTTCAAGCGCACAAACTATACTTCAATACCAAAAAATTAAGATTTTTCGATCAAAAACTCTACAGTTAATATAATTTCGTCCCTAAAATATACGGATGCGCAAATTGAAGCTTCTTTTAGTCATTACACTTAGTTTCGCAACATTTCTTGGTAATAATCTAAATAGTTGGGCCGGAACACCTGCCCCAATTAAAGTTGGAAATAGCTGCATTACTCCCAATCAAAAAGTTAACCAATCGGGCACACAACTAATCTGTAAAAATATTAATCAACACCTTAATCAATGGATTGTCTTTTCAAGCGCAGGGAAAGATCAATCAAATTCAAAATCTTCTACTCAGCCTGTACCTTCGACAGTAGACCCGACTTGTAATCCTCAAAGTAAGAATTTTGGAAACAATTTCCCCACAAGTTTTTCTGATTTATATGCAAAAAGGGCACAAATTTCTTGCTCCTCATGGTCTCGCCTGAATTCATCATTCAGAAAAATTGCAACACAACCGAGCGCACTACCTCCCGTTGACCTAGAAGTTGGGCCCAATACGCATCCTCAAGATCCAACAACTCAGGAATTGAATTTAATTAATAATCTTTTTGCAGGTCCAGGAGTATTCAAGAAGATAACAATTATTTACTTTGATCCAACTGACATGCAATGGGCAACTGATCTCGCTCGCAAATTGATGGGCGATAACGAGGTTCAAAGGCAATTTTTGGCAGAGCCAAATGCCAACCCCAGGGGAGTTCCGCTAATTCACTGCATTACCAACGGACAATTAAATTGTGATGCGGGAGACGCGTGGGTAACAAGTGATGGCCAAGCTTTCTTAGGTTTGGGAGTTCCAGATCAGCCGTATAACAACATAGGAAATGGTATGTCAATTGCAGCAGTGGAGTATTACCACTCTTTGATTCTAAATCCATATGTCCAAAACAATTCTTTACAATTTGCAACTAGTACCACTAATGGCCAAGATGCTTTGAGCGCTATCAACAATCTCCCTCAGTGGCTTGGTGTCAGTGGTGAAAATTTTGTTCATATTATTGCTACCGAAGCCAATAGTTACTCAAATTATCGTAATGATGTTGGTCGGGACCTATGGAATCAGGCACAAGATATTTCATCAAATATGAATGGGATTGCTTCTGCATATGGAACAAATTTCAACATTACATGGATCAACAAGTTTTTAGATATTTCAAATGCGGATACCAAATGGCGAAGTAACTACTTAATGAATCAAGTTGGTTACAAATTAGGAACTCGTATTTCAGAAATGCTCGTCGCATTAAAAGGTCCAGCGATTTTTACTCAATTAGATAACCTGATGGCACAAGGAAAGTCTTATGATCAAGCATTTCAATCAATCTTTGGTACGAGTTGGGAATCCGCACAACCAACAATTGCCAAGATCTTATGGGATGAGTACTCGCATAATTAAGTACTTACTTCAGCACAGGCACTTGTTATATTTTCAAGTTCCATTTCCAATAATTAAGAATCTACCTATAAGCTGGAAAACAATAATATAAGTCATAACTTTAAGTTATTTTTTGCTAACAATTTGCTAACACCCTCGTAAAACCAAGGGGCATTTGGGGATACTTCCACAGACTTAAAAGTATTAACTGAGCGTAAATTGATACAGCCAGAGACCACCAGAATCAGTAAGAAACTAGTGGTCTCAGACTACGGATCAGAAGGTTAGGGGTTCGAATCCCTTCAAGCGCACAAACTCTGGGATCAACATGCTTACTTGTCTAATCTCGTTATGCTTTCCAAGTGAAAAAAAGAACTCACCTCATGACTCTAGTTTTTGCGCTGGCCGTAAGTTTTAGCTTTGTTTCTCCAAGCGCCCAAGGGAAAACAAGTGTTTGTAGCGTGAAGCAAAAATCACTGATTCAAAGTCATATCACGGGTCAGATTAATGCCCTGGCAAAATCTGATTGGAAGAGTGCCTACAGTTACTCGGCTCTTTCATTTCAAAAAGCAGTTCCACTTGAAGTATTTAAAGAAACTATTAAAAGTCAATATGTTTTTTTAGTCTTTAATGATGGCTTTGGTTTTGGATCATGCAAAGTGACAAAAAGTGGCTTTAATCAGGTGGCAACGGTTGATTATCATGGAGTTAAGCACATACTTTCATACGATTTGACTTTTGTTGACAAGCGTCTTGGCGTTGTTGCCGCTAATGAAGTAAAAACTACCGTTGGGCTTACGGCCTAAATTAAATTACTTCAATTGGATCGAAACTATCTTTCCTGTTCGACTTGATTCATGTGCCGCGTCAGCCAATATTAATGCTGCACGGCCATCGTCATATGTTGAATTATAGACACCACCATCATTAATTCCTTTAATGAAAAGCTCAAGCTCTCTGCGATAAGAAGTTGCGTATCGGTCTAAGAAAAGTTCTAAAGCAGGTTCTTGGCTTGAAGTAAAGCCTTTTGTTGAGTACTTCACTGTTGTAGGTGTTAGGTTCGAAGTTTGCAACATTCCTTTGTCACCAAATACTTCAATTCTTTGATCATATCCAAAAGCACTATGACGACTGTTAATTATCGTCACGATTTCACCACTTGAACCCTTCATAGTTACCGAGATGTTATCAAAATCATTTTCTTCTTTTATGTAGTCGCAAAAAGAATTTGTTCCTGTTGCTGACACCTCAACAATATCTGGGACAAAATTACGAGCCATGTCAAAATCATGAATAGTCATGTCACGAAATATTCCTCCAGAGACTGCGATATAGGCTTGTGGGGCTGGACCTGGGTCTCGACTAATAATTAAAACTTGCTCCACTTTCCCAACGTCACCCTTATTAACTCGTTCTTTAACAGCATAAAACTCTGGGTCAAGGCGCCTGTTGAAACCGATAGCCACTCTCGTCTTTGCCTTGTTAATTTTCTCTCGAAGCCGATCAACATTTTTTATTTCTAGATCTATCGGCTTTTCACAGAGTACGTGCAATCCTGCATCAATCGCAGCCTCCATAAGTGGCAGGTGTGTTGGAGTTGGAGATCCAATAATTATGGCGTCAATCTCTCCTGAATTAATCACTTTCAGTGGATCGATTGAAAATTTACATCCAAATTGTGTCGCGACTCTTTCTGCCGAGGCTTGAATTGGGTCAACAACGTATTCAAGTGTGGCCCCGCTTGTATCAGTGACACTTCCTGAGTGAACCAAGCCGATTCTTCCTGCTCCAATTACTGCGAACTTCAATGCCGATGACATAAACAAAGCATAGGGGATATACCAAATTGTGGTCTCAAAAATGTCAGTAAGATTTCCATATGAGCACCCCATACAAACTGGCAGTTTCTTCTGAGATGGTGTTTTTGGACTTACCTCATATCGAGCGCGTTCGAAGGATTCACGAATTGGGATTCGCAGTTGAGATTTGGGATTGGACTAAGAAGAGCGCTGTAGAGTTACGTGACACAGGAGCACACTTCACCTCAATGACGGGTTATGTTACTGGGAGTTTGACAGATGAAGCTGGAGGAGATGAGTTACTTAGAACAGCGGAACTTTCAATTGAATTTGCTCATAAGTTAGGCAACCCTTTATTGAATTTACACGGAACTGGTCTCAATGATCGAGGTTTACCCATACAACCAGTGCATACGGTTACAAGCCAAATGTGGAATCAAGCAGAAAAGAACCTTTCTCGTGTTGCTAAATTAGGAGAGCGAGAGGGAGTAATTTTTGTTCTAGAGAATCTTAATCTCGAAGTTGATCATCCTGGAGTTCCCTTCGCAAGCGCAAAGGATGTAATCACGCTCGTACGACGCGTAAACAGCCCACATCTAAAAGTCATGCTGGATCTATATCACGCGCAAATTGGTGAAGGAAATCTGATCAGTTTGGTAAGAAGTTCTATGGATGTCATTGGGGAGATACAAGTTGCTGATGTACCCGGAAGGTGTGAACCGGGCACTGGTGAAATATTTTTTCCTGCGATTGCCAAAGTTTTAACTGAAATTGGTTACTCAGGAACAGTAGGACTCGAGTCGTGGGCCAAAGAGAGTTCGGAACTCGCGTTAGAGCGTTTCAGAGCCGCTTTCAGCCCGGTGGCTTAAACATGAGCAAAATTTTAATATGTCTTGATTCATTTAAACAAAGTATTTCAAGTACGGATGCTGGAACTTCAATTATGTCTGGTTGGCAAATAGTTAGGCCACTAGATGAGATAGTAGTCGTACCATTTTCCGATGGTGGTGAAGGAACTTTAGAAGCTATCCAAAGCCAAGTCGTAAATGTTGACGTTATTCCCAAGAGGATTCGTGACGTGAATGGGGGCACAAGAGATTCATTTTGGCTCTTACTCCCTGATGGAACGGCAATTGTAGAATTAGCTGAAGCCTGCGGCATTTCAAAATATAGAAATTTATCTCCGACAACTGCAACAACTTTCCCTCTTGGAGAGTTAATTTTTGATGCACTAAACCACCCAAAAATTACCAAATTAATTGTGACGCTAGGTGGATCAGCAAGTACGGATGGTGGGACAGGACTTCTCCAGGCGCTTGGATATATCTTTAAAGATCAAAATAATTTAGTGATATCGGATGATGTGAGAGGCTTCAAAAATTTAGCAAAAATTGAGACCCCAATAGGTGTAAAAATGCCAAAGAATGGAGTTGAGGTTTGGGTAGATGTATTTATAGAAATGTTGGGTGAAAACGGGACAGCGCAAATTTTTGCAAAACAAAAAGGTGCTTCCGATTGGCAAATCGCTGAATTATACGAAGCGCTCACAAAATTTCATCAAATTGCTCAAGGAGAGGATTTTCCTGGCGCGGGTGCTGCTGGTGGGACGGCTTATTCTTTGGGCAACTATTTGAAGGCAAAAATTCGTTCAGGATCTGAAGCGATGGCTGAATTGGTTAAACTCACAGAAAAAGTCGAGTTGAGTGATCTCGTTATTACAGGTGAGGGAAAATTTGATACCGAGTCTTCAAATGGAAAAGCAACCGGGTTCATACTAAATCTCGGCCGAGAATTACGTAAGCCAGTCGCCATGGTTTGCGGCTCGCGGGCGACAGATTTGCCAAAGGAAGTAAGTTTGTCATTTTTTCTCATTGATGTAGCTAGTGATCTACAGGACTCAATCTTAAATAGTAGAAAGTACTTAATTCAAGCAGGCAGCGAGCTTGCTTCAACTTGGGAATAAGCTTTCCTTATTAGTACCTGGCCTTCATATATTTAAGCGCATGTGAAGCCAGATCATCTGAATCACTCCACAAATTGCGCCAAATGCATAGTGCATTAGAAAGTGCAGGATCCACTACTACTGAGGAGAATGACTCAAAAGTAATTGGGCCTGAGTAATTGATTTTCTTTAACGCGCCAAAGAAAGTATCAAAATCAACATTGCCTGTGCCTAGATAGCCACGGTGACTTTCTCCGACATGTACATATCCGAGTCTGTCTCCTGCTTCTAGAACAGCAGCAGCCATTCCATCTTCCTCAATATTCATGTGATAGGTATCAAGATGTAGATAGGCATTTGGTCGATTGACTGCCTCTAAGAACTTTAATCCCTCTTTACCCGTGTTCATAATGTTTGTTTCATATCGATTTACAACTTCAAAATTGATGTTGATTCCCTTATCTGCCGCATAGTCTGCGAGTCTTTGCATCGCCTTCACAGAGTTTGATCGATTTTCCTCAGATGCTGGTCCCGGATATTTCTGGAGGCTGCAATAAATGACACCGCAGAGTTCTGTGGACCCGATTGAATGAAGCTTGTCGACAACCTGGCGAAGTAGTTCGTCACCCTTTTTCACAATAGAAGGGTTTGTACTTGTGACATCATTTTCAGAAGAGAGGCCAAGTGACGCAGTTGCTTTCAAATTAAATTCAGCCAGCAAGTCATTTGTCATTGCTGTATCAATTTTCCAAGGCTCGATCATGAGCATTTCTATATAGTCATAGCCGGCTTTATGCGCGCTCGATGCAGACTTGCGTGCGTTCTCGGGAGACCAATCTCCTGTCCAGACTAATGAATGTCCGCCAAATTCCAGTGGCTTATTTGCTGGCATCTTTTGCTCCAATGTTTAAAGAGTCGGGAGGTCTGGGTAAAAGAATAGACCTATTGCCTTCATGTGGAAATACCTATAGTGTCTCAATGTTGATATTTACACTCTAGATTTCTAGGAAGAGGTAACTGACAATGAAAGCCGTTCTTTTAAATGCGGTCAATGAATTAGTAGTTACCGAAATTCCTACACCAACACCTGGTCCTGGTGAACTGGTTATCAAAATGCTTGCGTGTGGAATTTGTGGAACTGACCGACATATCTTGGTTGGCGAGCATCCAGCGAAGATGCCACTTGTGCTCGGGCATGAATTTGGCGGAACAGTTACCGCAGTTGGTGAAGGTGTTGATTTTAAAATTGGTGATTTAGTTTCAGTTGACCCAAATATTATTTGTGGTACCTGTGATCACTGCAAGGCAGAAAGGTCAGCACACTGTCGCAATCTCATGGCATTAGGTGTAACCATTAATGGTGGTTTTGCGGAGTATGTAGTACTTCCAAAAAGTCAGGCATATTTAGTGCCGAAGACAACCAATCCACTCCATCTTGGTCTTGTTGAGCCTTTGGCATGCTGCATTAGAGGAATGGACCTTGCTGAGCTTAAAGGTGGTGAACGAGTCGCAGTTTTGGGCGGAGGATCAATGGGAATGCTGATCGTCCAATTATGCAAACTCGCTGGCGCATCTGAAATAGTTCTTGTGACAAGACAAAAGGAACGCAGAGAAGTTGCCGGAAAAATTGGGGCGACTCGTACGATCGATCCCGTAGCCCAAGATGTGACAAAAGAACTCGTTGACATGGATGTGACGTTCGAAGCGGCAGGTGTTCTTGAAACCTTTAATCAAGCAGTTGCTATCACCCGCTCAGGCGGAACAGTTCTGGTGCTTGGAGTTGCTCCTTCTCACGAAAGAGCAGCGCTTAGTGTCTATGACGTTGTGATTAGGGGACTTCGAATTATTGGCTCTTACATCAATCCATATACACAAGGACGCGCCGTTGAACTCATTGCTAGTGGGAAATTACAGCTAGATCCGCTAATTTCAAAAACCATCTCTTTGGACCAGTTGCCTGAATTCTTAAGCAATAAGCCAGGCCAAGGTGACATCAAGTATTTAGTCACAGGGGAGTAATGACATGACTGATGACAAAGTAATTCAAAGCAAAAATATATTGGAACGCTTCTCCCTTAAAGGAAAAGTTGCATTAGTGACTGGTGGCGGGCAAGGGATTGGTCGTGGATTTGCCCATGCACTTGCTGATGCTGGCGCAGATGTGGCCGTAGTTGATCTGAACATTGATACTGCTGAGGGTGTAGTTAAGGAAATCAAGGCCCGTAATCCAAAGGTTAATGCGATTGCGTTAAAAATAGATGTGACGATTGAAAGCCAAGTTAAATCTATGGTTGAACTTGTCGTTGAAAAACTTGGTGATCTGACGATCGCATGTAATAACGCAGGTACAAGTCAGTGGGTAGATTCGGAGGCAATGGAGTATGCAGACTTTCAAAAACTTATGAAAATTAATCTGGATTCAGTTTTTTTATGCTCTCAAGCCGAGGCAAATTACATGCTTGGTAGGGGTTACGGAAAAATTATCAATACTGCTTCAATGTCAGCACACATAACCAATTACCCACAAAATCAGTCGGCGTATAACATTTCAAAAGGCGGAGTCCTTTCTCTCACTCGAAACCTCGCAACTGAGTGGGCTGATCGTGGTGTGCGAGTAAACAGTATTTCGCCTGGATACACCCGCACAGCACTTGTTGAAGATTTACTCCAGACGGAAGTTGGACAAAAGGTTTGGCCCGTATGGAAATCTAGAATTCCCCAAGGCAAGATGGCTGAAGTGACGGATCTGCAAGGCGCCGTAGTTTTCCTTGCCTCTTCGGTCTCTGACTATATGACTGGCGCTGATTTGCTTGTAGATGGCGGATATATAGCTTGGTGATTCAGGAGAACCACATTCCACCATCGACAACGATGGATTGGCCTGTAATGTAATTCGAATCAACAGATGCTAGAAAAGAAACAACACCAGCAACATCATCAGGTAAGCCGTGCCTTCCAAGGGGTATTACGTCTAGCATCTCGTTAAAGGTAGAGCCCTTCGCTTGTCCTCTACGCTCACTCATATTTTCATCAATTGCATCCCACATTTGCGTATTAATGACGCCAGGGCTGTAAACATTTACAGTAATCCCGTACTCGGCAAGCTCTTGAGAAATTGATTGACTCATTCCGCGTACAGCAAATTTTGATGCGGCATACGCGCTCTGCCATTTTCCACCCCGATGTGATGAAACAGATGCTGCCGCAATCAAACGCCCCCCTCGTCCTTGCGTGATCATCTCTTTTGCGGCTGCTTGGTAGCAGAAGTAGACGCCTTTGAGATTAATATCCAAAGTTCGGGTTAGTTGTTCTGAAGTGGTCTCAACGAGCGGAGCCGTTACTGCAATTCCAGCGTTGGCGACCATGACATCGATGCCACCTAGTGCCTTTACATGCTCGGCAACAGCTCGCTCGACATCTTCTTGGCTGGAAACATCCATCAATATTGCGCAGCTTTTTACTCCAAGGTTTGAAATCGCTTTCGAGGTTTCCTCAAGTTCATTCTTTGCATTTGGCAGATCAGTCACGGAGACATCAAGGCCATCTTCGGCAAGGCGCATCGCAATTGCTCGACCAATGCCTCGAGAAGCCCCAGTTACCATTGCTGATCTGTGTTGTCCCGTTTTTACTTGTGGCATGTAAGGCTCCTATAAATGAAATGCTTCAACAAGAATTATGCCTCCAATTACTCTTCCAAACAATGATAGATGGAGTTAAACTTCCACAATGAGCGCAAAAAACAAAGTATTCCTTCACGTCGTAATCCACATCAAGCCAGGAAAAATGGATGGATTCCTTAAACGAATCAAGTCTCACATGGAGTTGATGCGTGCAGAAGATGGTTGTGAATTACTGACTTTGCTTGAAGACACGCAACATGAAAACACAATCTGTGTGTGGGAAGTCTGGCGCGATCGTCCTGCTTGGGATGCTCACATGGTTATTGAGCACAGCAAGGTATGGCAAAAAGATGCACCGGAATTTGTTGCTAGTGAAGAGATCTCAATTTTGGGGGCAATTTAATGCCTCTAGATCCACAAGCAGAAGCCTTTCTTGCTAGAGAAGCTGCACTTAACCTCCCTGATATTTCAGAGATAGGTACTGCTGCGAGATATGGAGGCCACGCTGAAGTTGATGTTGCTGGACCAGTAGGAGATGGAGCAACTATTGCTCATCGCTTTATTACAACACCTACTGCTGATCTTCCTGTTCGGATATACACCCCTAAAAAACCTGGCCCGTATCGGGGATTTGTTTACTTCCACGGCGGCGGATGGGTGCTTAACCACATTGATCGCTATGAAGCACAGCTGGTAGAGATTGCAGAGAAAACTGATTCCGTGGTCCTTTCAATTAATTATCAAAAATCACCAGAACATAAATTTCCGATACCTCATGATGACTGCTACACCGCGCTAAAGTGGATGATAGAAAACGCAGCAGAATTAAATATTGATAAAAATAAAATTGGTGTTGGAGGCGACAGCGCAGGTGGAAATTTAGCAGCCGGTATTTCACTTCGAGCGCGTGATGAAAAAGTTCAACTTGCCTATCAATTACTCATATACCCAGCAACGCAATTAGATTTTGATACAGACTCCTACCTAAATAATGCTGATGGGTATGGTCTTCGCCGCAAAGGAATGATGTGGTTCTGGGATCAATACTTAAATGCTGGGGATAAAAATAGTCCTTATGCTGTGCCCGACATCGCCCCCGACCATAAAGGTTTGGCACCAGCAATTATCCCAACGGCTGAGTGCGACGTTTTACGAGATGATGGAATTTCCTATGCTGCGCGCCTAGAGGCAGCGGGAAATAAAGTTATTTATAAAGATTTTGAAGGCCAAATTCACGGATTTTTTAATCAGGGTAAATATGTGGAAGCTGCATACCTATTGCGCTCATGGATCATTGAGCAAATTAATTCTTTACTCGCCTAATCTCCAACGATCATAGGAATTGCTTTGGTTTGCTCTAGTAATTCAGAATACGTAGTTGGAAAAACAGCATGTGCATGCCCTGCGGCAGCCCAGACGACATCAAAAGCATCCAGAGCCTTATCAATGACAATGACCGGTTGATTAATCCCAGCATCTGGTGCCCAACCAATAGGCGATACTCCACCGATACTTATTCCTGATGCTGCCTTAACAAAATCAGCGTCCGCTCGATGTAATTTTTCAAGACCTAAATTCTTTGCAACGAGTTCAGTATTGACTC
>DAIQAR010000014.1:25117-26637 GCA_036781605.1 Candidatus Nanopelagicaceae bacterium | reverse complement strand
ATTTGCAGCTACTACCCCACCAAATGCTGATACTGGATCACAGGCATGGGCTTTTAAATAAGCACTCCCAATGTTTTTATCTATTGCGATTCCACATGGGTTGGCATGCTTAATAATTGCAACGCACGGGTCGCTGTGATCAAAAGCTGAACGGATAGCGGCATCAGCATCTGTGTAATTATTAAATGACATTTCTTTACCATGTAATTGCTCAGCTTGAGCAATACCTGTTTCAGATGATGTAAGACTCCTGTAAACATTGGCGCTTTGGTGAGGATTCTCGCCATAACGAAGTGGGGCAATACGTTCCCACGCAGAAGCTTTCCATTCAGCACTTGCTTCTAGTCGCTGGCCAAGCCAAGTAGCAATAGCTATGTCATAAGAAGCGGTAGTGCGAAATGTTTCCATCGCCAGTCGTGCTCGCTCCTCTAGAGTAAACCCGCCCTCTTTGATCGCTGTATAAATTTGTGAATACTGCCCAGGACTTGAAATGACGGCAACAGAACCATGATTCTTTGCCGCGCCTCTCAACATCGATGGCCCACCAATATCAATTTGCTCAATGCACTCTGCAAAGTCCGTTGTTGACGCAATTGTTTGAGTGAACGGGTAAAGATTAATCACAATCAAATCAAATGGAGCAATGTCATGTGATGCAATTGCTGCAAGGTGCTCCGGGTTATTTTGGTCCGCCAGGATTCCGCCATGGATGCGGGGGTGAAGAGTCTTGACACGACCCCCCATCATTTCGGGAAAGCCGGTGTAATCCTCTACTGCGATTACTTTTATGCCTGCATCTGCAAGAGTCTTAGCCGTTGAACCCGTGGAGAGAATTTCAACACCAGCAGCGCTGAGCGATTTTCCCAATTCAATAAGACCAGATTTATCGTAAACACTAATAAGCGCTCTACGTATTGGCTTGCGGCTCACAACGATCCTGTCTGTGCATATTTGTGCAGAGTCTCAACTATGAGTGCCCGCTCCGCAATCTTAATACGTTCGTGCAGCACTTCTTCGCTATCACCAGGAATTATTGGCACTTTCACTTGGCTAATGACCTCGCCGGTATCTACCCCCTCATCAACCCAATGCACAGTCGTCCCGGTCTCACTCACACCAGCGGCTAAAGCATCACGAACTGCATGAGCACCTGGAAAATTCGGAAGTAGCGCAGGATGGGTATTAATCACTTTGAACCGCTTAACAAATTGGGGTGACAAAATTCTCATAAAACCCACACTGACGATCAAATCGGGATCTATTTCAGAAACTTTTGTTTGAAGAGTTCTATCCCACTCATTTCGATCGCTTTGCATTGAAATCAAAAAGGAGTTGACGCCATACTCTTTTGCTAGTGCAAGTACAGGTGCATCGTTATCAGAAATTACTCCAACAATATCGATATCCATCGCTCCAGATTTATGAGCTTCAAAAATTGCTTTTGCAAGTGAGCCAGCTCCTGATGCCAAAAGAAGGATCCTTTTTTTGTCAGGCATCTTTATTTCTCACTTTTTGAACAA
>DAIQAR010000014.1:0-25017 GCA_036781605.1 Candidatus Nanopelagicaceae bacterium | reverse complement strand
ATACCAACCTGCTAAAAATATTCGTGCGCCTATCTCTTTCTTAAAAACTTCGGCGACAGCTGGATAACTACGACGCAGTGCCCAAATTGGAAAAATAACTGCCAGAAGCGGAAGCACGGTGAGCGCACCATTTGTCACTCCATGAATGTGAAGTGGAACTAAATGACCCGCAAGCCAAAGCCAGGCTGAAGCTCTAATGGGATCTGTTGTATTTCCACTATTTGCACCTGCTGTTGCCCATGCAAAGAGTGAAATAAAGACCAAAGGGAACAATATGAGTGCCACGCTGCGCAATGCTTGCCTGAGTGAGACAGCTAGCGCGCGTGAAAGCATTATTTAGCCCTTGAGAATTGCGCGCATCAGCGCTGCAGTTTCACTTGGAGTTTTTCCAACCTTAACACCAGCCGCTTCAAGTGCAACCTTCTTTGCTTCCGCAGTTCCTGATGAGCCCGAAACAATTGCTCCAGCATGTCCCATTGTTTTTCCCTCAGGAGCAGTAAAGCCTGCAACATAGCCAACTACCGGCTTTGTGACATATTCTGAAATAAATGCGGCAGCGCGCTCTTCAGCATCTCCACCAATTTCACCAATCATGACGATCGCATCAGTGTCTGGATCATCTTGAAATGCTTTAAGGCAATCAATATGTGTAGTTCCAATAATTGGATCTCCACCAATACCTACTGCAGTGCTAAAACCAAAATCACGAAGTTCGTACATCATTTGGTAAGTCAATGTTCCTGACTTTGAAACCAAGCCAATTCGTCCTGGGCCAGTGATGTCTCCAGGAATGATTCCAATATTAGATAGCCCAGGGCTTATAAGTCCTGGACAGTTTGGACCAATTAAACGAGTTGTTCCCTTGGCTACCGCATGTGCATAGAAGGCGGCTGAGTCGTGTACTGGGATGCCCTCGGTAATGACCACACACAGTGGCAGCCCCGCATCAATCGCGTCCATGACAGCAGCTTTTGCAAACTTGGGTGGAACAAAAACAACTGATGCATTTGCCCCTGTTGCGCTAATTGCTTCTGCAACAGTATTAAAGACAGGCAAAGTCTTGCCTTCAATCTCAACGCTTTGCCCACCTTTACCAGGTGTAACGCCACCAACAATATTTGTTCCATACTTAAGCATGCGCCCAGTGTGTTTAGTTCCTTCAGAACCAGTCATACCTTGAACTACAACTTTGGTCTGCTTATTAATGAAAATCGCCATTTACTTTGCCGCCAATTCTGCTGCTTTTGCTGCTGCGCCATCCATCGTGTCTAACTGCTGCACTAATGGGTGGCCTGCATCATTGAGAATCTTGCGACCCTCTATGACGTTATTTCCATCAAGGCGAACCACAATTGGCTTAGTTGCTTTGCTGCCCAACATTTCAAGGGCTTGAACAATTCCGTTTGCGACCGCGTCACAGGCGGTAATTCCACCGAAAACGTTAACAAAGACGCTTCTAACATCTGGGTCACCCAAAATAATTGAAAGTCCATCAGCCATTACTTGAGCAGATGCTCCTCCACCGATGTCAAGGAAGTTTGCTGGCTTGACTCCATATTTTTCACCCGCATAAGCAACAACATCTAATGTGCTCATAACAAGGCCAGCGCCGTTTCCAATAATTCCAACTTCACCATCAAGCTTCACGTAATTAAGGTTCTTTGCTTTTGCTGCTGCCTCTAATGGATTTGCTGAAGCGTGATCGATAAGTGACTCATGGTTTGGATGACGGAAAGATGCGTTGTCATCGAGCGTGACTTTTCCATCTAGCGCAATAATTCTTCCATCATCGGTTTTCACTAATGGGTTAATTTCCATCAAAGTTGCATCTTCGGCAACAAATGCTGCCCACAACTTAAGAAGAACTTCAGCGACATCATTAGTGATATCCGCAGGGAACTGTCCTGCTCGCACAATTTCAAGCGCCTCCTCTTTTGAAATTCCCACGTTGGGATCAATACCAACACGTGCCAACTTCTCTGGCTGAGTATGAGCAACTTCTTCAATCTCCATGCCGCCGGCAACAGATGCCATAACTAAAAAGTTGCGGTTAGCTCGGTCCAGCAAAATTGCCATGTAATACTCTTCAGCGATTGGCGCTGCTTGAGCAATCATTACTTGATGAACTGTGTGACCTTTAATATCCATACCAAGAATCGCTTCAGCTTTTCCGCGCGCATCCTGTGCATCTTGCGCTAATTTAACTCCGCCAGCTTTTCCGCGGCCTCCGACTTTTACTTGTGCTTTAACAACAACTTTGCCACCCATTTTTGAAGCAGCAGCTTCGGCGGCTTCAGGAGTCGATGCAACTGCGCCTGCTAAAACTGGAATGTTGTGTTCTTCAAAAAGATCTCGAGCTTGATACTCAAAGAGATCCACGCGCTACCCCACTTCGTTCATTTGTCAGGAAAAATTGAAACTCAATACTGGTAAATCCTACTTTGACTCTCAGAGCTTCTCGACCGGCGCGTAGCGAAGCAACAGCCGCTTCTCCCCAACGCTGCCAAAATCAATGGTTGCTTCAGCCCGATCGCCCTCTCCGGATATTGCAACAACCTTGCCCAATCCAAATGTGTCATGAGACACACGATCTCCAACCGCCAAAATAATTGCTGCGGCGCTGACCTTCTTGCCCGTCGCTCGAGGAGGTGGGCCAAATTTTCGAGATGGTTTAAGTGAGCTGTTTACATTTATACCTTCAGAAGATGTCTCATTCCAGGCAATCACATCATCTGGAATTTCAGAAAGAAATCTAGATGGCGGGTTGTATGTCGGAGCGCCCCATGAAGAACGATATTCGGCGCGAGAAACGTAAAGGCGCTTACGTGCACGGGTTAAACCAACATAAGCAAGTCTACGTTCCTCTTCAATCTCTGCCTTATCCCCCAGAGTTCTTGAGTGAGGGAAAATTCCTTCCTCCATACCTGTAAGAAATACTGTTGGAAATTCCAATCCTTTGGCTGTGTGAAGGGTCATCATCGTGACGACACCGCCATGATCTTCACCATCTGGAATCTGATCCGAGTCAGCAACCAACGAAACATCTTCCAAGAAGCCGATGAGTGAGATCTCCTCACCCTCTTCAACTTCACTTTCTTCATACTCTGAAGCAACTGAAACAAGTTCTTCTAGATTCTCAACGCGACCTTCATCTTGTGGATCATGACTATTAGCAAGCTCTGAAAGCAACCCACTTTGCTCAAGTACTGCTTGAGCAATAATTGAAGGTTTTGTTTTTGCCTCTACCAAAGTTTGTAGAGATTGAATGAGGTGAACAAATTCGGTGATTGATCCCAGGGACCTCGTCGGAACATCTGGTGCAGATGATGCACTACATAGCGCTGTCCAAAATGAAATATCTCTAGCTTTTGCATGGGCATCAATAGTGTCTAAAGCTCGATCGCCAATACCTCGCTTCGGAGTATTGATAATCCTCCGTAGGGAGACTTCATCTTCAGGGTTAACGAGTACACGCAAATAGGCAAGAAAGTCTTTAACTTCTTTGCGTTCATAAAATCGAACCCCACCTACAACTTTATAGGGGATAGCTGCGCGTAAAAATATCTCCTCAAAGAGGCGTGATTGCGCATTTGTTCGATAGAAAATTGCAGTATCTCCCGGGTTGGAAAGTCCATCGTTTCGCAATCTTCCGATCTCCCCGACCACAAAATCTGCTTCATCATGCTCGCTCTCAGCGACATAGCCTGTAATGATCTCGCCTTTACCCTCTTCTGACCAGAGATTCTTATCTTTACGACCCTCATTATTTGAAATTACTGCATTTGCTGCAGTCAATATGTTTTGTGTTGACCGGTAATTTTGCTCAAGCATGATTGTGCGGGCACTTGGGTAATCCTCCTCAAATTGCAGGATGTTCCGGATATTTGCCCCTCTGAAGGCGTAAATAGATTGGTCGGCATCGCCCACTACGCAGAGTTCTGCAATGGGAAATCCTTCGCCAATTACACCTACTAATTCACGAATTAATATGTATTGAGCGTGGTTTGTATCTTGATATTCATCAACCAGTATGTGCTTAAAACGTGATCTAAATCGACTTCGAGCCTCTGGAAAGCGTTGGAAAAGTTCAACAGTTTTACCAATCAAATCATCGAAATCCATAGCGTTAGCTGAACCAAGCCGCTTTTGATAGAGAGCAAATATTTCCGCAATAACTTCTTCAAAATGGTTTGTTGTTTTTTGAACATAATCTGCAGGGCCCATTAACTCGTTCTTTGCTGCAGAAATCATGGCATGTACTGCTCGCGGTGCATACTGCTTTGCATCTAGATTTAAATCCCGAATGATGAGTGTAAGGAGCCTGACACTGTCACTAGAGTCGTAGATAGTAAAAGAATTTGTGTACCCAAGCCGGTTAGCCTCTTGGCGCAATATTCGAACACATGCTGAGTGAAATGTTGAAACCCACATTGATTGAGCTCTTGGGCCAACAAGTTCTGTGACTCGTTCTTTCATCTCAGCAGCAGCTTTGTTGGTAAAGGTGATGGCAAGGACTTCAAAGGGCGCTACCCCACGTTCTGCGAGAAGATAAGCAATTCTGCGAGTAAGTACGCGGGTTTTGCCCGAGCCTGCACCAGCAACGACGAGCAATGGCGCACCCTCATGGATCACTGCATCACGTTGCTGAGGATTTAAACCATCCAGCAGTTTTTGGGTTGCAGACATAAGCGGGAGTCTATCTTCGGGCAACGACTGCCTAATTGAATTAGTAGGATCGGGGCATGGAACCCATTGCAGATAGTGAAATCGAACGAATTCTTGTCGTAACAG
Source organism: Candidatus Nanopelagicaceae bacterium (assembly GCA_036781605.1). Taxonomy (GTDB): domain Bacteria; phylum Actinomycetota; class Actinomycetes; order Nanopelagicales; family Nanopelagicaceae; genus PALSA-747. Next base: position 20,226 of record DAIQAR010000014.1, on the reverse strand, counting down.
CCCACCCAGATGATGTGGACTTTGGAGCTGGTGGAACGGTTGCTCAATGGGCAGATAAGGGAATCAAGGTCAGTTATTGCATTTGCACTAACGGCGATCAGGGCGGAATCGATGCGTCCATTACGCGTGATGAGATGAAAAAAATCCGCCAGCAAGAACAGCGTGATGCAGGAAAAATATTAGGCGTAAGCGACATTCACTTCTTAAATTACCGAGATGGTTGGCTAGAACCAACAATTGCACTCCGCAAAGATATTGTCCGCATTATTCGTAAGGTTCGACCAGACCGCATGCTCATACAAAGCCCAGAACGTAACTGGGATCGACTTGGTGCTAGTCACCCAGATCATCTAGCAGCAGGTGAATCAGCAATTCAAGCGATCTACCCAGATGCAGGTAATCAATTCGCATTTGAAGATTTACTTCATGATGAAAAGCTAGAGCCATGGACCGTTAAAGAAGCATGGGTCATGATGAGTTCTGACACAAATCATTCAATAGATATTACAGATACATTTGAAAGAAAAATGAAGGCGATTTATTCTCATATAAGTCAGACGGCTCACAACCAAGAACTTGAAGGACGAGTTCGTGAGTGGGGCGAACGTAATGCTGAAGTCGCACAATTACCTATTGGTCGTCTTGCGGAAATTTTTAGGGTTGTTGCAACTAGCTAATTATTTAACGCTGACAGATTGAATTGCGATGGGTTGCTTTGGTGCGCCATCTGCTGTGCCATTTGTTGTTCCGAGCGCAGCAATGTTTTGCACGATATCTAATCCGCGAACAATGTGGCCCCAGATGGTGTAGTTAGGCGGAAGTGTTGTGTTCTGATACACCAAGAAGAATTGGCTCCCGTTTGTGTGAGGTCCTGAGTTGGCCATGGCAACTGTGCCAGCTGGATAGTCATTTTGTGCGATCCCTGTTGGTAAGTTTTCGTCAACATAATTAAATGCAGGACCACCAGAGCCACTTGCAGTTGGATCTCCACATTGAAGAACCCAAATTCCCGAAGTAGTTAATCGGTGACATAGCGAATTATCAAAATAACCTGCTTTAGCAAGCGCAGACATAACCGTCACAGTTACTGGAGCATTCACTCCATCTGCAGTGAACACAATAGGACCACAGTTTGTATTTAAAGTAAATTTAACATTGTTGTGTTTAAGCGTGGCTGGGGGCTTAACGTTTAGTGGTTGGTGAGCCGCGGCATTAGTTGGCTTACAGTTTGATGAATTCTTTTTTGGGCCAGCAAAAGCGGTAGCAGGAATACAGCTTGCAATAAATACAAGAACTGCAACAGCTGCAACTTTCTTTTGCTTCACAACTACTCCCATTCAATAGTTCCAGGTGGTTTGCTAGTTATATCTAGCGTCACGCGGTTTACCTCTCGCACTTCATTTGTAATTCTTGTTGAAATCTTCTCCAGTACTTCGTACGGAAGTCGACTCCAATCTGCCGTCATAGCATCTTCACTCGATACGGGGCGCAGAACTATTGGATGACCATACGTTCTGCCATCTCCCTGAACTCCGACGCTTCTAACATCGGCAAGAAGAACTACTGGGCACTGCCAGATCTGGCGATCTAGACCTGCTAACTTTAATTCATCTCTAGCGATTAAATCTGCTTTTCGCAGAATACTAAGTCTATTCTCAGTAACTTCACCGATTATTCGAATGGCTAAACCTGGACCAGGGAAGGGTTGGCGCCAAACTATCTCTCCTGGAAGACCGAGTTGTAATCCAACTTCACGCACTTCATCTTTAAATAGTGTTCGAAGTGGCTCAATCAGTGTGAACTGCAAATCATCTGGGAGTCCTCCAACATTGTGGTGCGATTTGATATTTGCCGTTCCTTCTCCCCCACCGGATTCAACAACATCAGGGTAAAGAGTTCCCTGCACAAGGTAATCGACGCTTCCTGAAGCTGAAATTTCTCTTGCGGCGCTTTCAAAGGAACGAATGAATTCCGCGCCAATGATTTTACGTTTGGTTTCAGGGTCTGTGACTCCAGTGAGCGCAGATAGAAACTTTGCTCTCGCATCGACAACTTTGAGTTCAACACCAGTTACTGCAACAAAATCTCTTTCTACCTGAACTGCTTCACCTTCACGTAGTAAGCCATGATCTACAAAAACACAGGTGAGTTGGGATCCGATCGCTTTTTGGACAATTGCTGCCGCAACAGCTGAATCGACTCCACCAGATAAACCGCAGATGACTCTCTTATCTCCAACAAGTTCTTTGATCTTTGCAACCTCAGTTGCAACAATATTGGCACTTGTCCACGTTGGCTTGCACCCGACAATATCTATCAACCAACGGCGCAATATTTCTTGACCATTTTCTGAGTGCATGACTTCTGGGTGAAATTGCACTCCAGCTAAAGTCGCGTCGCTATTTTCATAAGCAATTATTGGTGTTGCGTCCGTCTTTGCAGTTGAGGTAAATCCATGTGGCGCTTGTGTAACGCTGTCACCGTGACTCATCCATACTTTAAATTCCTTTGCGAGATCACCAAGCAATTTGGACTTTCCATCGTGGGTCATAGATGTGCGACCAAATTCTGAGTTACCAGTTTGTGTGACTACTCCGCCAAGGGCTGCAGCCATCACTTGGAAGCCATAGCAAATACCAAAGATAGGAATGTTATGTTCAAAGAGCTTGGAATCTAGTGTTGGAGCACCTGGTTCATAAACACTTGAAGGTCCACCCGACAAGATAATTGCTTTAGGTTTCTTAGCAAAGATCTCGGCGACAGGCATCGATGATGGAATGATCTCTGAATACACCTGTGCTTGGCGTACACGGCGAGCAATTAATTGTGCGTACTGCGCACCAAAATCAACAACAAGTACTAGATCTTGTTCTGCCTGATTAGGCACGATCTACGACGACTTCTACCCGTTGAAATTCTTTAAGATCTGAATATCCGCATGTTCCCATTGCGCGGCGCAGCGCTCCGAATAAATTCATTGAGCCATCCGCGGTATGAGATGGACCAACCAAAATATCTTTAAGCGTTCCAACTGTTCCAACATGAACTCTGTCACCACGAGGAAGTTCGCTGTGGTGTGCTTCAGATCCCCAGTGCCAGCCCTTGCCAGGTGCTTGGGTCGCGCGTGCAAGTGGAGAGCCCATCATGACAGCATCAGCGCCGCATGCAATTGCTTTTGCAATATCACCACTGCGACCAACTGATCCATCAGCAATAACGTGAACATAGCGACCACCGGATTCATCCATATAGTCGCGGCGTGCTGATGCAACTTCTGCAACTGCCGATGCCATAGGTACTGCAATTCCCAAAACTGTCCTTGTTGTGTGGGATGAACCTCCACCAAAACCAACCAATACTCCAGCTGCTCCTGCGCGCATAAGGTGCAGTGCGCCTGTTGCCGTTGCGCATCCGCCCACAATGACCGGAACATCTAATTCATATATAAATTTCTTTAAATTCAGAGGCTCTGCTTTGTTTGAAACATGCTCAGCACTCACCGTTGTTCCTCGAATAACAAAGAGATCTACTCCCGCAGCAACAACAACTTTGTGTAGCTCTGCTGTGCGCTGTGGAGAGAGCGCAGCCGCAACAGTCACACCCGCGGCGCGTATTTCTGCGATACGAGATTTAATGAGATCTTCTCGAATAGGAGCAGCATAAAGTTCTTGCATGCGTCTGATTGCTTGCTCTTGTGGAAGAGATGCAATTTCACCCAATGCAATACGTGGATCTTCGTGGCGAGTCCATAGACCCTCAAGGTTTAGAACTCCAACTCCACCAATTTTTCCAATTTCAATTGCAGTTTCTGGAGAGACAACAGAATCCATCGGCGCTGCAAGCATTGGTAGATCAAATTTGTAAGCATCAATCTGCCACTGAATAGAAACTTCATCTGCCTCACGGGTACGTCGACTTGGAACGATCGCGATATCGTCAAATGAATACGCTGTCTTTGCGCGCTTCCCAGGACCAATCTCAATATCGTTCATCGTCTCCTACTTCCCGCCTCGGTAATTTGGTGCATCTGCAACATCCAAAATGTCATGTGGATGACTTTCCTGTAATCCCGCTGCCGTGATCTGAATCATCTGCCCTTTGCTCTGCAAGTCCTTAATGGTTGCCGCTCCCGCATAACCCATGCCAGAACGCAATCCTCCAACAAGTTGATGGATAACTGTGGCAACTGGTCCGCTGTAAGCAACTTTTCCTTCAATACCTTCTGGAACAAGTTTATCTTCAGCTAGTACATCGTCTTGCATATAACGATCTTTCGAATATGACTTCTGCTCTCCGCGTGATTGCATCGCGCCGAGTGAACCCATTCCTCGATAACCTTTAAATTTCTTTCCGCCAATTTCAATGAGCTCACCAGGTGACTCATCGCATCCTGCAAGAAGTGATCCAAGCATCACGGTATCTGCGCCAGAAACAATCGCCTTTGCGATATCTCCTGAATATTGCAATCCACCATCGGCTATGAGAGGAATATCAGCAGTGAAGCACGCCTTGTGTGCTTCCATAATCGCGGTTACTTGCGGGACACCAACGCCTGCAACAACGCGAGTAGTACAGATTGATCCCGGTCCAACACCAACTTTTACAGCATCAACACCTGCGTTAATGAGTGCTTGTGCTCCGGCGCGTGTTGCCACATTTCCACCAATGACATCTACATGTGGGAATTGTTTTTTAATTCGAGCAATAGCTTCAAGCACAGCGCGATGGTGGCCGTGGGCTGTATCTACAACGACAACATCTACCCCTGCATCAATGAGAGCAACCGCACGGGAATATCCATCTTCACCAACACCAACGGCTGCGCCAACAATTCCAGAAGCTTTTGCTGTCTTAACATGCTTAACCTGATCTTCAATAGATAAATTACGGTGCAAAATGCCAATACCACCGGCTTTTGCCATAGCAATTGCCATGGTTGATTCAGTAACCGTATCCATTGCTGAAGAAACCACAGGAACATTGAGGGAAATATTTCGAGTCAGGCGAGTTTTTGTATCTACTTCACTTGGAACGACCTCGGATGCATCTGGAAGTAGTAGAACATCATCGTAGGTCAGCCCCGTCATTATTACTTTTTCGCGGGCGCCTTCCATCATGGGGCAAGTCTAGGGGTTCAAAATCTCTGCTTCTAAACGCCCACAGCGCGTGAGATCTCACGCCTTGCGGCGCTTAGGTCATCAACAAAGTTTGCGCTCTTGCAGCGGTCAGGGTTCCATCCGGGCCCACCCAAGATAACCCGAGGGGCAGGACGGAGCTTTGGAAGTTCTTGGATGATCGCAGGATTACCATTTTTGGAAAGTTGCGCCCACAAGAAAATCGCTGGTGGTCCAACCTTTCTAACAACTTCATTGATAGCAGATTGGGGTGTTCTAGCCCCAAGGAATTGAACTTGGATCTGATCTTCAGCTAAACAGGCAGCGAGCGCAGTGATGGCAAGTGAATGGATCTCTTCACCCACGCAGGCCAGAAGTACCGGCCGAGAATTCACAGGGCTAGTGAGTTGTTCTGTGTGTTCATTCAAAAGTCGATGTGTAATTTCACTGAGCATATGCTCAATTTCAATTCCAGTACCTGTGGCCGCCCATTCAGCGCCAACCAAGACAAGAACAGGTGTTAAGACATTGCACCAGGTAGCGGCGATTCCGTTGTCTCTAAATTCAGATCGAATAATCTGTTCAGTGAGATTGCGATCCAGTGCATGTACTGCATTGTTAAGCATTTCAATCACACCAGTGTCTGACTCGGGCAAATCAGCAAATACTTCTAGATCAATCTTGCCTTTAAATTTAAGCGCCGCTGCTGCGGCATCTGCTGGGGTAACACCAGAGATCACAAGCTTTCGCATATGAATAAGTCTTGCTAAATCACTCTCGCTATATCGGCGATGCTCTCCATCAGAATGCTCACTGGGCCCAAGGCCATAGCGCCTGTCCCACGTGCGAAGCGTTGCTGGGGCTACACCCAAACGCCTGGCAACAGCGGCCACCGTAAAGGCAGGAGTTGGGGCAGAGTTGCGGGAAGCCATGCGCTAATCGTCTAGGCAAAAGGTGTTTTGCGCCACTTGAGGGCTTGAGCACTTGAACAACCTACGGCGCGGTTGTAATCTTTGCCTACACCCACGAACCAGGAGGACCAGATGGCTGAAATTTCACGACTACCACGCCCAGTTCTTTCAGAGTGGGAATGGCAGAACCAAGGTGCATGCCGCGAGCTTCCTTCAGAGATGTTCTTTCATCCAGATGGCGAGCGCGGACCAAGCCGCAACAACCGCATTGCCAGAGCCAAAGCTGTCTGCGCATCATGCCCAGTCATCCAGCAATGCAGAGAGCATGCACTTGCTGTTCAAGAACCATATGGAATTTGGGGCGGTCTCTCTGAAGACGAGCGCCTCATCGTTATTGAGCGCCAAACAAAAACTCCACGCCAGGTTATTGGCGCGGAGTTTGTTACTGCTTCTTAATTTAGCTAATTAATGTGAGTGACCACCAGGTCCATGGCTATGACCATGTCCTTGTGCCTCTTCAACCTTATCTTCTGGTGTTTCAAAGACCAGTGCTTCGGTTGTAATAAACATCGCAGCAATTGAGGCTGCGTTAGCCAAAGCAGAGCGAGTCACCTTTACAGGATCAATCACGCCCACTTTAACGAGATCTTCATAGACATCGGTTGCAGCATTAAAACCTTCATTTGGCTTCATTGTGCGAACCTTTGCAACAACGACATAACCTTCTTGGCCAGCATTTTCTGCAATCCAACGAAGCGGCTCATCGCATGACTTCTTCACAAGACGAACGCCAACTGCGCGGTCTCCCTCAAAGCCCAGATCGCCATCAAGTGCGCCGGCTGCATGCACAAGTGCTGCGCCTCCGCCAACAACGATTCCTTCTTCAACGGCTGCGCGAGTAGCAGAAATAGCATCTTCAAGGCGGTGCTTCTTCTCCTTGAGCTCTACCTCAGTATGTGCGCCGACCTTAATGACACAGACACCGCCAGCTAGCTTTGCAACGCGCTCCTGCAACTTTTCTTTATCCCAATCAGAATCTGATTGAGCAAGTTCGTTGCGGATCTCATTGACACGAGCTGCTACCTCGGTCTTATCTCCAGCACCATCAACGATTGTTGTGGTGTCCTTGGTGATAACAACGCGGCGCGCCTTACCAAGTAGATCGATAGTGACTTGTTCTAACTTAAGTCCAACATCAGCGGTAATAACCTGACCACCTGTGAGCACGGCAATGTCTTGCAACATTGACTTACGACGATCACCAAAACCTGGTGCCTTGACGGCAGCAGATGTGAATGTTCCGCGCATACGGTTCACAACGAGTGTTGAAAGGGCTTCACCCTCAACATCTTCAGCGATGATCAAAAGAGGCTTGTTGCTCTGAGCAACCTTTTCAAGCACAGGCAAGATTTCGGCGAGCGCTGAGATCTTTTGTCCTGAGATCAAAATGAATGCATCCTCTAGAACTGTCTCCATGCGATCTGAATCGGTAACAAAGTAAGGAGAGATGTAACCCTTATCAAATTGCATACCTTCAGTGAAATCTAGCTCTAAACCAGTTGTTGATGACTCTTCAACTGTGATGACTCCGTCTTTGCCGACCTTGTCCATTGCTTCAGCGATGAGGTCACCGATTGCTTTATCTTGAGCAGAGATGGTCGCAACATCTGCAATCTGAGCTTTGCCAGAGACAGGAGTTGAGTTTTTCTTGAGCTCTTCTGAAACTGCCTTCACGGCTGCTTCGATTCCGAACTTAATATCCATTGGCTGCGCGCCGGCAGCAAGGTTACGAAGACCTTCCTTCACCATTGCTTGAGCCAAAACTGTTGCTGTTGTAGTTCCATCACCGGCAACATCGTTGGTCTTTTCTGCAACTTGCTTCACAAGTTGAGCGCCCATGTTCTCGGCTGGATCTGAAAGTTCGATCTCTTTCGCAATTGTTACGCCATCATTTGTAATGAGGGGCGCTCCATAAGACTTTGAGATAACAACGTTACGACCCTTAGGTCCAAGGGTTACCTTCACTGTGTCGGCGAGGATATTCACCCCGCGCTCCATGGCGCGACGAGCTTCTTCGTCGAAGGATAAAGTTTTACCCATTGTTATTTCTTCTCAATGATGGCAAGAACATCGCGAGCTGAAAGGACGAGGTACTCCTCGTTGTTGTACTTCACTTCAGTTCCGCCGTACTTGCTATAAAGAACAACGTCTCCAACCTTGACATCCATAGGTGCGCGCACGCCATCATCAAAGCGTCCTGGTCCAACAGCAACCACTGTGCCTTCCTGTGGCTTTTCCTTTGCAGTATCAGGAATAACAAGTCCTGACGCGGTTGTCTGTTCTGCCTCGTTTGCTTTAACAACGATGCGATCTTCAAGTGGCTTAATGGCTACGGCCATGATGTGCTCCTTTATTTCTTTTATTTATCCTCAAAAACTAGGGTTTAGCAGACGAGGTCTGCGAGTGCTAATCATAGATAGCCCGCGAGGCCCCCTTCAACTCGAGGCTCTTAGGCCCAGACCGGCTGGCTCAGGGCCACCGTAGAGAGGGCTTCAAGGCCAATATGAGAGGGCTTTACGCCTGCTGAGACCGCCACTGAGGTCATAGCAGCCACCATCGCCCCGTTATCAGTGCAGAGGGCAGGCGGCGGAGTCCGAAGCAGAACACCCGCTTGCTCGCACCTTTGGGCGGCAAGTTCTCTGAGTCTTGAATTAGCCGCTACTCCTCCGGCGATCAGCAAAGTATCAATTCCTGTTGAAGCACATGCACTCAACGATTTTTTGAGAAGTACATCTACAACTGTTTCTTGAAATGAAGCTGCAATATCTGCTCTCTTTGCGTCAGGAGTTTTCTGTAAGTAACGCGCAACTGCTGTCTTTAAACCAGAGAATGAAAAGTCATAGTCGGTATCACTGAGGCCTCTAGGAAAATCAATCGCACTCAGATCGCCTTCTTTTGCCAACCTATCAATCGCAGGTCCTCCAGGAAAATCTAATCCAAGAAGCCTGGCAATTTTGTCGAAAGCCTCACCAGCTGCGTCATCAATAGTTGATCCCAGTACATGAACGCTTTGGGCAAGGTCGTTGACTTGAATGATTGAACTATGGCCTCCACTGACAAGTAATCCAATGACCGGTCCTAGTTTGTGAGATTCATCAAGTGCATCTACAGCAAGGTGAGATGAAAGATGATTAACGCCATATAGAGGCTTATCTAAACCAAGTGCTAGACCAGATGCCGCGCTAGTTCCGACAAGGAGCGCTCCAATCAAACCAGGACCTGCTGTCACACCGATTGCATCGATGTCCTGTAGTTTCACTTTTGCCTCTTTAAGAGCCTGCGAAATAACTGGCTGCATAGCCTCTAGGTGAGCACGGCTTGCAATCTCAGGGACCACTCCACCAAATCGTGCATGTTCTTCCACGCTTGATGAAATGACATTGGCTAACAACTTTCGCCCATGGACGATTCCTACTGCTGTCTCATCGCATGATGTTTCGATACCTAAAATCAAAGGTGTGCTCATATGAGTTCCTTGCGCATAATGATTGCGTCGACTCCTTGGGCGTAATAGTTACGCCTCTCTGAAATATGCCTAAATCCATTAGCCAGATACAAAGGCTCGGCTTCAATGTTTCCTTTGCGCATTTCAAGCATGACTGCCTCTACTTTTTGATTGCGTGACCAATCAATTAGCCTTTTAAGAAATTCACGGGCAATACCGCGCCGGCGAAATTCTGGCTTCACGGTCAGTGTCAAAATATCTGTTACTTCGCCCATTTTTACAACGCCTGCATATCCAATAACTTCGCCATTAATTTCGGCAACAAGATATTGGCGCTCTTTTCCTGCATATTCCTCTTTTAACTGAGCCATCGTCCATGCTTCCTTGCCAAAGACATCTTTTTCAATCGCAAAGATATTTACAAGATCTGTCTGCAGCCATGGCCGGAATTTCACATCTTTAGGAGCAGGATAAGCATCTGGTTTACGAATATAAATTGGCTCAAGAACTGAGGCTTGTCTAAGGGATAACTCCGCAATCGCACGAGGATTTGGATTTCCGTAATAAACAGGAATGGAAAGTTCTACAAGAGACTCTCTCTGCATTACTCGTGCTGGGGCAAGTATTTTTCCACCAACATAGTGGCTGGCGAAAAACTCTCTACGCCTTCCATCGATAGCAACAATAAACTCTGCGTCGTTATGTTCTTCGGCTAGAGCAGCAAGACTGTCAACGCCTATCCAAGGGATATTTCGAGCAGCAGCAAAGCTTTGCCCAAAAGCGATTCCCACACGAAGCCCGGTAAAAGGGCCAGGACCCATTCCAATAGCAACATGATCAATTTTATTTTCTCTAGCAAGAACATCTTTAACTAGCCCAGGAAGTACTGCGCCATGGCCAAGTGGATCATCATGATGGAGTTCAATAATGAGTTCACCATCTTGGGCGATGCCTACGCTCGTTCGATCGGTCGATGTGTCGATAGCAAGGATTGTTGTCATAGTTCTATGCCTTCTACGTCAACAATTCGCTCAGAATCTGAATTACCGAAACTAATTGCAACCGTAATGAATTTATCTGCAACTCTTTGAACAAACCCATCGCCCCACTCCACAACAGTGATGGAGGCGGGAATCCTTGATTCAAGATCTAAATCATCAAACCCCGCTAGCTCGCTGCCCATCAGGCGATAAGCATCCACATGAATGAGTGGTAACCGCCCACCCTGATAAATTTTTGAAATAACAAAGGTAGGTGATGAGACATCATCGATACCAAGTGCGCTTCCGATACCGTGTGTGAGAGCAGTTTTACCTGCCCCTAGTTCACCGCGCAACAAAATCACATCACCTGCTACTAACTTGGATCCGATCTTTTTACCCAGTTCAAACATTTCCTCTGGGCTATTTATATCCATGTGTAGATCCGCGGCACCCGTGCGGCAATGCGAGTGGTGATTTCATAGTTGATAGTTCCAGATGCTTTGCCCCAGTCATCAGCGCTATATCCATCTGGGCCAAAAATAGTTACATATTCTCCAGCTTTAGCTGTTGAATCTGCCCCTAAATCAACAACACATTGATCCATAGATACCCGGCCGATTAGTGGCGCCTTCTTTGAGTTATGCAGAACACCTGCGATGTTAGATGCGCTACGTGGTAATCCATCTGCATATCCCATAACAATCACGCCAAGCTTTGAATCTGCGCCAAGAATCGCCGTTCCGCCATAACCAACTGCTTCACCTTTTTTCGCGCTCTTTACGAGATGAATCTTGGCTTTTACTGTCATTGCGGGGATCAGATGTAGATCTTGAGAAGTACCTAGGGTGTTCACATCCGGGCTCAATCCATACATGGCAATACCCAGACGAACCATCACATGATGAGCTGCCGGATTTGTAATCGTTGCTGCTGAGTTTGAAAGATGGACAATTTTTGGATTAAGACCAGCAAGTTTCACATCAGCAAGTTTGAGTTCAAAGTTGTTCTCCTGCTCAACATTGAATGTTGAATCTGGCTCATCTGCCCTCGCAAAGTGAGACCAAACTCCTACTAATTCATATTCTTGTGAGCGCTCTTTGGCAAAAGCTAAGAAATCACTCCACTCATCTAAAACGCCTCCACGGCGCATTCCTGTATCAATCTCAAAATGAAGTCTTGGCTTGATTCCAGATACTTTTGCAGCACCTAAAATCTCTTCAAAAAGTGAGATGGAAGAAACTGAGAGATCAATGTGCTGATTGAGTGCGCTAGCAAAATCTTCTCCTGAAGGGGTAAGCCATGCAATAACTGGAGCAGTGATGCCAGCAGCGCGCAGAGCTAAAGCTTCTTCAAGGAGAGCCACACCAAGCCAACTTGCTCCAGAAGTGAGTGCTTGCTTAGCAACAGGAACTAGGCCGTGCCCATATGCATCTGCTTTAACAACCGCAAGTATCTCTGACTTTGTTAGCGATTTAATCTGCTTAATATTGTGATCAATCGCTTTGAGGTTCACTTCAACAACGGCGCGCACAGTTAGTTCCTCTCAATGATGACCATGGCTGATGCAATACCTGCGTCATGGGAAAGTGTGAGGTGAACGGTTGCGCCATCAATTCGCTCTGCAATTGCTCCTGTAAAAATAAATGCAGGCTTACCGCTCTCTTCGTTTATAACTTCGGCATCGTGCCAAGTGAAAATATCTTTTGAGTTAAGTGCTTTGGCAAGTGCCTCTTTGGCGGCAAAGCGCGCGGCAAGAGACGATATTTTTAGCTGCGCCTCTCTGCTTGTAAAGATTCTCTCTTTAAGTGCAGGAGTGCGCAGCAATGATTCTTCAAAGCGGCCAATATCCACAACATCAATGCCGATGCCATCAATCATGATGGTTGCCTTTCAGAGGCCCATCCGCGATCTAGTGCTACAAGAAAGACAAGAATCGCTCCACCTAAAAATACGCCACCCAAGAGATCTGAAAACCAATGAGTATTTCGAATCAATGACACCACACATACTGTGAAAGTCACCAGAGCAATCCCAGCATAAAGAACATGTCTGAATCTCTTACCAACAACTGTGTATCGATAAATGATGTAAGCAAGCATTCCCCAAGTGAGAAGCGCATTAGCTGCGTGACCACTCGGATATGAAAGACCGCCTTCATGTAGCAAATCCATCTGAAGGCGTGGCTTAGTGCGACCAAATATTAGTTTGGCTAATCCCACAACACCGTTGAGTAGAAGAAGTGAGAGTAGCGAAAGATTTACTGGTCTCCAGGACTTAAAGCGATAGCCAATAACTACAGCGGTAATAAGTAAGCATGAAGCAGTAAAACTACGGAGTCCCAGATCATCTAGTGCTAGAAGTGCGTGGCTAGGAAGGCCTTTGAAAGTATGGTGCCTAATAGCTTTGATCTTGTGGTCAGCTGTATATAGGAAACCTTTTGTTAAGACTTGTTCTGTTGTAATAAGAAAAGCAACAAAGAGGCCAAAAGAGATCTTTAAAGCTCGATCGCGCTCTTGCTTTCTATGAATCGCAAGTGATCCCCAGGTCATTCAACAGTCACCGACTTGGCTAGGTTGCGAGGCTGATCAACATCGTTTCCCCTAGCAACTGCCATCTCATAAGCAATAACTTGAAGAGGAACCACTGCCAAAACTGGCTGCAAAAAGTCATGTGAAGAAGGGATGCGAATGTTGTGGACAGCGCTATCTAAATCAACATCACCAATAGCGATGACAATTGCGCCACGTGCTTTAACCTCTTGAACATTACTTGCCATCTTCTCGTATAGCGGTGAGGTAGATGTCGGCATCACTGCAATAACAGGAGTTCCCTGATCAATAAGCGCAATTGGACCATGCTTGAGCTCTCCTCCAGCAAATCCTTCTGCATGCATATATGCAAGCTCTTTAAGTTTAAGAGCGCCCTCTAGAGCAGTTGGGAATCCGACATTTCTGCCCAGAAAGAGCATTGATGTGGAATCTTTAAATTTACGAGTGAGCTCACGCAGCGGCTCAACTGTTTCAAGAATCTGCTCAACCTTTGCAGGTAATCCAGCAAGCTCTTTACCTATTTCCTCAGCAAACTTCTTATCAATAACGCCGCGGACATTTCCCAGGTGTAAGGCAATGAGATACATGGCAATTAGCTGAGCTGTGAAGGCTTTTGTTGAAGCAACGGCAATTTCTGGGCCTGCATGGGTATAGAGCACTGCATCTGACTCACGCGGAATGGTTGATCCATTTGTGTTACAGACCGCAAATACTCGCGCTCCATGTGTGCGTGCATAGCGCATCGCCATCAAGGTATCCATCGTTTCACCGGATTGTGAAATTGGAATAACAAGTGTGCTCTTATCAACAGATGGTTCGCGGTAGCGATATTCAGATGCCAATTCAACATCTACAGGAACATTTGCCCATTTCTCAATGGCATATTTGCCAACAAGACCTGCGTGATAAGCAGTGCCACAAGCAATAATGACAACCTTTGAAATTCCTTCAAGATTAATACCTGCGGTAATTTCACTATCTAAACCTGCTGTACGACCAATTAAAGTATCTGCGATTGATTTTGGTTGCTCATAGATTTCCTTGAGCATGAAGTGGGGAAATCCACCACGCTCAGCTGCAGATGCATCCCATGAAATCTCATATTCACGAGGCTTCAGGACTTTGCCGGATAGATTTGTGACTGTAATAGATGAGTCAGTGATATCAACAACTTCATCTTGACCGAGTTCAAGGGCACGTTTTGTATGTGAGATGAATGCTGAGACATCTGATGCAAGGAAGTTCTCACCGTCTCCTACCCCAACAACAAGTGGAGAATTTCTACGAGCGCCGACAATTCTTCCTGGTTCATCTGAGTGAATAGCAAGCAAAGTGAATGATCCACGAAGCTGGGCACAGACATCACGCATAGCTGCCGCTAAATCACCCTTGTGCTCTTTGCGAGCATCGCTGAGCAGGTGAACAACAGATTCGGTATCAGTCTCAGACTTAAATACATGTCCACGCTTTTCAAGAATCGCGCGAAGCTCAACATAGTTTTCAATAATTCCATTATGAATCAGCGCAAGCTTTCCTTCATTATCTAAATGAGGGTGAGCATTCGTATCTGTTGGACCACCATGAGTTGCCCAACGCGTGTGACCAATTCCGCTTTTTGCATCAGGTTTTGTGTCACCTAACGTTTCTTCAAGATTAGATAATTTACCCGCACGCTTTTCAATCCAGAGCGGTTCACCTTTTTTAACTACAAGGGCAATTCCAGCAGAGTCATATCCGCGGTATTCCAAACGACGAAGACCTTCAAGAACAGGGCTGAGTGCTTGTGCCTTACCGGTGTATCCGACAATGCCGCACATGCGTAAGGCTCCTTTTAACTTATTCGCTTAAGAGAGTTCAGATCTTACTAGTGCTGCGATTTCCTCGGCTAATTTCTGGGCAATCTCTGTACTTTGGGCTTCAACCATCACGCGGACTAATGATTCTGTGCCTGAAGGACGAACCAAAATGCGACCAGCCCCACCAAGTTCACTTTCTTTGCTGGCAATCTGCTCAGTGATCTTTGCTGACTCACTCAATTTCTCTTTCTTAACATCTTTTACATTAATCAATACCTGTGGGAAGCGCTTCATAACATTGGACAACTCTTTTAGTGACTTACCACTGGATTTAACTGCCTGCATCAGATGCAACGCGGTCAAGATTCCATCACCTGTGTTTGCATAATGACGCATGATGATGTGGCCTGATTGTTCCCCGCCAAGTGAGTGATCATTGGCAAGCATCTTCTCTAATACATAACGATCGCCCACTGCGGTGGTTTCAACATTAATACAGAGCTCATCCATTGCCTTCATAAAGCCAAGGTTGCTCATCACTGTTCCAACAACTGTTTCATTCTTAAGTAGCCCTCGTGACTGCCAATCAGCAGCAAGAATTGCCATGATGAAATCTCCATCAATCTCATTTCCTTCTGAATCAACTGCGAGGCAGCGATCAGCATCTCCGTCATGAGCGATTCCAAGATCAGCGCCGACTTCCTTGACCTTCGCCTTGAGATTTTCTAAATGAGTGGAGCCGCAGTTCTCATTAATATTCCAGCCATTTGGCTCATGAGAAATTGCAATTACTTCCGCTCCTGCGCGGGTATAGGCCTTTGGCCCCACACGCGATGATGCGCCGTTTGCGCAGTCCACAACAATTTTCAGGCCAGCTAAATTAATACTTAAAGTATTGAGTAAGTGGAATAAGTACCGCTCTGCAGCAGAATCATCAGTAATTACTCGTCCTACATCTTTACCTGTTGGGCGCTCCCACATCTCCCCCATGCGCTTTTCAATCGCTGCTTCTAGGGCGTCATCAAGCTTGCCTCCGCCCTTAGCGAAGAACTTAATTCCGTTATCTGGCATTGGATTATGCGACGCACTAATCATGACGCCAAGATCCGCGCCTACTTCAGCTGTTAGAAATGCGATGGCTGGTGTCGGTAATACGCCTACGCGATAAACATCAACGCCAGCGCTTGCTAAACCTGCAACGACTGCTGCTTCTAAAAACTCACCTGATGCACGGGAATCTTGACCGACAATTGCTTTGGGGCGATGGCCTTTAAACGCGCCTAATTCACCAAGAATGTGAGCAGCAGCAATGGATAAATCAACAGCAAGTTCTGCGGTGAGATCACGATTGGCAAGACCTCGAACACCATCGGTGCCAAAGAGTGCCATTTATTTAGGCAATCGCTATAGAGATAAGAATTAACGCTTGCTGTATTGCGAGCGCTTACGGGCCTTCTTCAGACCGTACTTCTTACGCTCGATGACACGTGGGTCACGAGTAAGGAAGCCTGCCTTCTTAAGAGAAGGACGGTTTGCATCACGATCAATTTCATTGAGTGCGCGAGCAACACCAAGACGAAGTGCGCCAGCTTGGCCAGAAGTTCCGCCACCGTTGATACGAGCAACTACATCGTATTGATTCTCAGCGCCAACAGTTAGGAATGGCTCTGACACGAGTTGTTGGTGAACTTTGTTTGGGAAATAAACATCAAGAGCTTTGCCATTCACGATCCACTTACCACTACCTGGTGTTAAGCGAACGCGAGCAACTGCTTCCTTGCGGCGGCCTGTGCCACCACCTGGTGCCTTGATTGCAGGACGGTTAGTAGCTGCAGCGGGTGTTGAAGATGAGTAAGAAGTTAGCTCTTCTTCTGTCTCTACTGCTGTATCGAAATCTGACATATCCGGTCCCTTACTTCTTCACGATTTGAGAAACTTGGCTGAAAACATATGGTGTTGGGTTTTGCGCAGCATGTGGATGTTCTGATCCTGCGTAAACCTTTAGCTTTGTTCCAACAGCGCGTCCAAGCTTGTTCTTAGGAATCATTCCTAGAACTGCCTTCATGACTACGCGAGTTGGATCTTGGTTAATCAAATCTGCATAAACGATAGATGTCATTCCACCTGGATAACCTGAGTGATGGTGAGCAAACTTCTTATCTGTCTTCTGTCCGGTCAATACAACTTTTTCAGCATTGATCACAATGACGAAGTCGCCCATATCGATGTGTGGAGCAAATGTTGTCTTGTGCTTTCCGCGCAATAGGGCGGCAGCATGGCTAGCAAGGCGACCAAGGACAACGCCTTCAGCATCAATGACATGCCACTTACGTGTAACGTCACTTGCCTTCGGTGAAAATGTGCGCACGAGGTCTCTCTCTTCCTAGTCTTCTTATTACTTTTTATTATGAAATAGCACTTGCTACTCACTTCGCCTTGGGCTGAAATCAGCTTTTCGGCAGAGGGCTAGATTACCCGCTAGGCCGACTAGGGTCAAAAAAGCCCTATTCCAGCCCACTTGAGACAGATTCAGCCTGATTTTTTAGCCCCTCTTGGTAGGCCAAGAGACGATCAAGCAATTGATCATCGGCTGGATAGTCCACCTGCGTCAATGTGAGTCCTTGCGCCGGAAAAACATAAGAATCAGCAACTCTTTCTTTACCGGCAAGAATTTCTGTCATCCATTCTTTAGGAAAGCGTCCTTCACCAACACATACAGCTGCGCCAACGAGATTGCGCACCATATTCCAACCAAAACCATCGGCTGCAATATCACAGACCACAATTCCGTCTTGATCTCTATGCCATGCAAATTCAAGCAGCGTGCGAATTGATGTTGCCCCCTCGCGATAACGGCAGAAGGTGACAAAGTCATGCTTACCCAGCAGCGCACTCGATGCCTGGTTCATCAAGTCAATATCTAGCGCTCTAAACCACGTTGCCACGTCATATCTTTGTAGCGGCATTAAAAGCTGATTGTTATCAAGGATCTTGTATCGATAGTGACGAGCAATTGCAGAATATCTAGCATCAAAGTTCACCGCAGCCTTCTGCGTTGAAATAATTCGAATATCATCAGGCAAGATTTGATTGATCCGGTAAGTGAAATGCTCGGGGTCATCGGCAAATTCTTGGGGAACATCAACATGAAAGACCTGCCCGGTGGCATGTACTCCCGCGTCCGTACGTCCAGCCACAACAGTCTGTGCTGGTGTTCGAATAAAGCGGGTAATCGCCTCTTCAATAGTTCCCTGAAGTGTTATCTGATCTGGTTGTTTTCCCCAACCAAAATACTTACTTCCGTCATAAGCAACCTGAACTTTGAAACGAAAAAACCCGCTCTCAGGGTTGAGAGCGGGTTCAATCATGGAATTACTTGGTGAGATTAGTCAGCAACGAGTTCGATAACAGCCATTGGCGCGTTATCACCGTTACGTGGAGCAACTTTTGTAATACGTGTGTATCCACCGTTGCGTGCAGCAAAGCGCGGACCAATCTCTGTAAAGAGTGTATGAACAACGCTCTTATTTTGAATGGTCTGCATAACACGACGACGTGCAGGAAGATCTCCCTCTTTGGCAGCAGTGATCAACTTTTCAGCCAATGGACGAAGGCGCTTGGCCTTTGCCTCAGTGGTCTTGATCTTGCCGTGTTCAAAGAGTTGCTCTGCGAGTGTGCCTAGCAACAATCTCTCGTGTGCTGGACCGCTTCCGAGACGAGGTCCTCTACTTGGTGTTGGCATGGCGTTCTCCTAGAGCTGCTCTGACTCGACGAGCTCTTCGTCGACTTCAGTTCCGTAGTTGTGGTGTTTTGTTGGATCAAATCCGATTGGGCTGTCCTTCAGTTGTAGACCCATGCTGTGAAGTTTTGCCTTCACTTCATCGATCGACTTTGAACCGAAGTTACGGATATCGAGAAGGTCTGCCTCTGAACGACCAACAAGCTCACCGACGGTATGAATACCTTCGCGCTTGAGGCAGTTGTATGAACGAACTGTGAGATCGAGATCTTCAATAGGAAGAGCGAGGTCTGCTGCAAGAGCAGCATCATGAACTGATGGCCCCATCTCAATACCTTCAGCGTTGACATTCAATTCGCGAGCAAGACCAAAGAGTTCAACCAATGTCTTACCGGCAGATGCCATGGCATCTCCTGGCTTCATTGATTGCTTAGTCTCAACATCGACGATCAAACGGTCAAAGTCTGTGCGTTGTTCAACACGAGTAGCTTCGACCTTATAGGTCACACGAAGTACTGGTGAATAAATTGAGTCAACCGGAATGCGTCCGATATCTCCGCCAGCAACCTTGTTGGTAACAGCAGTGACATAGCCACGGCCGCGCTCAACTGTGAGCTCAACTTCAAAGTTTGCCTTTGAGTTCAAAGTAGCGATGTGAAGATTTGGGTTATGGACAGCAATTCCTGCTGGAGCTGCGATATCAGCGCCTGTGACAACACCCTCGCCATTCTTGCGAATGTAGAGAAGTGATGGCTCATCGTTATCTGATGAAAGAACCAAGTTCTTGATGTTTAGAACGATCTCTGTGAGATCTTCCTTCACACCTTCAAGGGTTGTGAATTCATGAAGCGCGCCATTGACTCGAACACTGGTCACAGCTGCGCCAGGGATAGAGGACAAGAGGGTGCGGCGTAATGAATTACCAAGGGTGTAGCCGAAGCCTGGCTCTAGCGGCTCAATTATGAAGCGCGAGCGAAACTCTGAAACTACTTCCTCAGTGAGGATGGGGCGTTGTGCAATAAGCACTTATTTCCTCCGTACGTCGGGGAGATCCACTATTTGATCTCCTTTTTTTGTTAACTAATTACTTGCTGTACAACTCAACAATGAGTTGCTCTTGAATCTGTGTATCGATGATGGTGCGGGTAGGAGCTGCGTGAACCAAGATGCGCATCTTTGATCCAACAACTTCCATCCATGCTGGGATTGCCTTTTCGCCCAATTCAGCGCTTGCGACGATGAATGGGGTTGTATCAAGGGACCCTGGAAGAACATCAATAACATCCATTGGGGTTACGCGGAATGAAGGAATGTTGACCTTCTTGCCGTTCACCAAGAAATGTCCGTGACGAACAAGTTGGCGTGCCATATCGCGACTCTTTGCAAAGCCAGCGCGGAACACAACGTTGTCTAGACGAGTTTCAAGGATGACCAAAAGGTTTTCACCAGTCTTACCTTGAAGACGGTTAGCCTCTTCGTAATATCCACGGAATTGCTTTTCTAGTACGCCATACATACGTGCGCACTTCTGCTTTTCACGCATCTGGAGTAGGTACTCAGATTCCTTGGAACGACCACGACCATGTTGTCCTGGTGGATATGGGCGTGACTCAATAGGACACTTTGGAC
>DAIQAR010000013.1:0-27302 GCA_036781605.1 Candidatus Nanopelagicaceae bacterium | reverse complement strand
GGTCTTCCTCTTTTACAGCGATACCGAATCCATGAAACGGGTACTGCCAAGCGTCGGACTAGTGGAAAGTGTAACTTAGTTATTGAGGGTTCAAATACCCCGCCGGCCGCTTTTTATTCTTGAAATGAGCGGAAAACGAGCACGACATTGTGGCCACCAAAGCCAAAGGAGTCGTTGAGAGCAACAATCGGACCAGCTGGAAGATCGCGTGGCACATCGCGCACGACATCGATCTTTACCTCTGGATCTAGATTTTCAATGTTAATAGTTGGTGGCGCTTTGCGGTGATAGAGGGCAAGAACACAGAAAATTGTTTCAATCGCGCCGGCGCCGCCTAGTAAATGTCCGGTCATAGATTTTGTTGCTGAAACTGCAACATGGGAGATATCTGAACCAAGGGCTGCAGCAAGAGCATTTGCCTCGGCGATATCACCGGCTGGCGTGGAAGTTGCGTGAGCGTTGATGTGAACAACTTCAGAGAGTTTGACTCCGCTATCTTCTAAAGCAAACTTCACTGCTCTGCTTACACCTGAACCAGAAGGATCAGGAGCAGCGATGTGATATCCATCAGATGTCAGTCCTTGGCCAACGATCTCAGCATAAATTTTTGCTCCACGCTTTTGTGCGTGCTCTAAAGATTCAATAACAATTACTCCGCCGCCTTCACCCAAGACAAAACCATCACGATCTTTGTCATAGGGACGAGATGCTTGCTGAGGAGCGTCGTTACGGGTGGAAAGCGCTTTCATCGATGCAAAGGCAGCAATAGGAAGCTCGTGAATACACGCTTCTACTCCACCTGTGACAACTATGTCTGCTCGTCCTGTGCGAATCATCTCCATCGCATAACCAACAGCTTCAGCGCCAGATGCACATGCACTCACTGGTGTGTGAACACCAGCTTTTGCGCCAAGCTCTAGCCCAACATTTGCTGATGGGCCATTGGGCATAAGCATCGGAACGGTATGTGGACTAACAGACCTAGGTCCCTTTGCCTTCAAGATGTCATATTGATCTAGAACGGTGATCACCCCGCCGATACCTGATGCAATAACAACGCCTAAGCGTTCTTTATCAACATCGGGAGCGCCCGCGTCTTTCCATGCTTCACGGGCAGCGATCAAAGCAAATTGTTCTGAACGATCAAGGCGGCGCATTTCAACGCGCTCCATAACTTCAGATGGATCAACTGCAACTCGCGCAGCAAACTTCACCGTTGATTCATGGGTCCATGCTTCATCAGGAAGGGCATGAACGCCAGATTTTCCGGCAAGTGCATTAGTCCAGGTTGTTGGAACATCTCCGCCAAGAGGCGTCGTTGCTCCAAGTCCTGTAACTACTACGCGAGGTCTAGTCATCTAAAAGTGAATACTTACTTAGATGCGCCTACGATGAAGTTCACAGCGTCACCAACGGTGGCCATCTTTGTTACTTCATCATCAGGGATCTTCACGCCGAAACGCTCTTCAGCGGCAACGACTACTTCAACCATGCTCAAGGAATCTACTTCGAGGTCATCGCTAAAGCTCTTGTTCATTTCGATCTTGCTTGCATCAATGCCAGCAACTTCAACAACGATCTCTTTGATTCCTGCGAGTACTGCATCTTGAGTTAGTGCCATTGTTCTTCTCTTTTCTTTTGTTTTCTTGAGGTTATTGCCCTATTTCTTTATTTCTTTGGTGCCGGTGGTAGTTCGACGACTTGACCGGCATAAACCAGTCCAGCCCCGAATCCTAGGAGTAATGCGTTCTTGCCATGTAATTCTGGGTGTTCTGCGAGCAGAGCGTCCATGGCAAGGGGGACAGATGCGGCAGATGTATTACCTGTGGTGCGGATATCGCGTGCGATCGCCACACTTTCAGGCAATTCCATAGATTTAGCAAGAGAATCGATGATTCTCTCGTTTGCTTGGTGAGGAATGAAAGCAGCGATCTGATCTGGAGTTAATCCAGCATCAGCGATGATTTCTTTTCCAACCTTTGCAATTTCATAGACGGCCCAGCGAAATACCTTCTGTCCTTCTTGATGAATAACAGGCCACGCTGTCTGCGCCAAGTTAGCTCCTGGTTTGTAATCAAGCCAAGAAGGCACCATCGCAATGGCTTCTCTATTAGAAACATCTGAACCCATCATCGTCTTACTAATTCCCACGTGATCTGAAGGCCCAACAATGACGGCGCCTGCCCCATCAGCAAAGATGAAGGATGTTGCGCGGTCATCTAGATCAAGGAAATCTGAAATCTTCTCTGCGCCAATGACGAGCGCGTAAGTGGAAGTTCCGGTGCGCACCATGTCACTTGCCACGCCCACGCTATAACAAAAGCCCGCGCACGCTGCGTTCACATCAAAGGCGGCAGAGTTTTCAATGCCAAGGCGCAAGGCAACCTCTGTTGATGCGCTAGGTGTTTGATAAGGATACGTAATGGTGGCAAAGATGACTGTGTCGATATCGGCCGAAGTTAAACCTGCGCGTTTGATAGCGATCTTGCTCGCTTCCACTGCCATATCGGCAAGTGATTCATCAGCACCTGCCCAGTGACGGGTTTGAATACCGGTGCGCTGCTGGATCCATTCATCGCTGGAATCAATGCGCTCAACGAGCTCTGAGTTAGGAACTACACGCGCCGGCCGATATGCGCCAACAGAAAGTATTTGTGTGTCGCGCAGAGGCGCGCTGTTTTTAATGCTCATTTATTTGCCGCCATGCTCTTTAGCAAAGGCGCGAGCGCCGCTAATGTCATCTGGAGTTTTCAGCGCAAAAGTTTGAATCGAAGGCTCAGCGCGCTTGAGTAACCCAACAAGAGTTCCACCGGGCGCAACTTCAATCACTCCAGTCACACCAGAGTCAGCAAGAGTCTTCATGCATAGATCCCAACGGACTGGGCCGGCAACTTGGCCGACGATGCGAGCAATAAGGTCACTTCCACTTCTTACTATGGCACCATCTTTGTTGGAAAGCACGGCAATCCTGGCATCGGAAATCTTTTCGCCATTTGCCGCCGCCTGTAGCGCGCTCACAGCCGGGTTCATCACCGATGTGTGGAATGCACCGGAGACAGCGAGCGGGCGAACGCGAGATCCTTCAGGTGGATTTTCGGCCAGTTTCTCAAGAGCTGCAAGATCTCCTGCGGCAACAATCTGACCTGCGCCATTTTCATTTGCAGCTGTTAAGCCAAGGGATGAAAGGGCTGCAATAACTACATCACGTTCTCCGCCGAGCACAGCAGACATTCCTGTATGGGAGTTGGTAGCAGCAGCAGACATTGCCCGCGCGCGCACATTAACTAGCTTCATTGCAGTGGATGCATCAAGTACTCCAGCAAGAGATGCGGCAGTGATCTCACCAACTGAGTGGCCTGCAAAGAAGTTATTAGGTATCTCTTGTTGATCAAATGTCTGCATAAACGAGATAAGCCCTGCAGCAACTAAGAGCGGCTGAGCATGAGAGGTTTCGCGAATTTCATCTGCGCCAGCTGTTGTTCCAAGGCTGAGAAGATCAAGGCCGATCTCTTCCGACCATGTGGCAACGAGATCGCGAGCAGAACTCTCTTGAATCCAAGGCGATAGGAAGCCCGGCGTCTGGGCGCCTTGTCCTGGAGCAACGATCGCGAGCATTTGGAAAGTTTAAGACTGCGCATCGGTTACTCGGCAGTACGCCGTATGGATGGGCTCTCCTAGAATAAGGCAGTGAGCATCTACCTCGATCATGCGGCAACTACGCCGATGAGCCCTGTTGCGATCAAGGCGCTTACCGCTGCGATGGCAAAGACAGGTAATGCATCTTCGCTTCATACACAGGGACGAAGTGTGCGCAAAGATGTCGAAGAGGCGCGCGAAGCAATTGCGCTGGCAAGTGGCGCTCGCCCCAATGAAATTATCTTTACCGGTTCTGGAACTGAAGCAAACAACCTAGCGGTGAAGGGTTTTTACTGGAGCGCTACCGGGCAAAATCCGCAGCGCAATGTGATTGTGATTGCCGCATTTGAACACCATGCGATCTTAGAACCCGTTGAGTGGCTAGAAAAACATGAAGGCGCGGTGCTGATTTATATTCCTATTACTCCCAGCGGTGTTGTGGATCTAGATGCGCTCGCCACAATCATTACAAGTCATGCAGGCAAGATCGCGCTTATCTCTGTCATGCACTCAAATAATGAACTTGGAACAGTTCAGCCGATTGCAGAGGTTGTAAAGCTTGCTGGAGATATTCCTGTTCACGTTGATGCTGTGCAGAGCTTTGGAAAAGTTGGATTTAACTTTGAAGAGTTGGGTGCAACGTCTGCAACTATTAGCGCCCATAAGATTGGCGGGCCTCTAGGAGTTGCCGCGCTTATTCTTCGCCGCGGTTTGGATATCACTCCGATTCTGCATGGGGGAGGCCAAGAACGAGATATCCGTAGCGGAACGATTAACGCCCCTGCCATTGTCGCCTTTGCTGCAGCTGCCACAGATGTTATTGCCCAGCGAGATGTGAACTACAAAAAAGTATCTGCGCTGCGCGAGTTACTTAAAGAGAAAATTGCTCATTCAATCCCAGATGCGCAGTTCAATGGAGATGCCCCGCAGATGTTGCCGGGAGTTCTCAACGTCACTTTTCCAGGAACAGAGTCAGATAGTTTGCTTCTTCTGCTAGATGCTGAGGGAATTTGTTCATCAACTGGATCTGCCTGCAGCGCAGGAGTGCAACGCCCCAGCCATGTTCTTATGGCAATTGGATTATCAGAAGATCAAGCACGTTCATCTTTAAGATTTTCTTTAGGCCTAACTAATACAGAGGCCGAGATAAACGAAGTAGGCGAGAAGATTGCTGGCGTTGTTGCCAGAGCTCAAGCGGCGCTGGTGCGTTCATCATGAAGGTCATAGCAGCGATGAGTGGCGGCGTTGATTCAGCCGTTGCAGCAGCGCGCGCAGTTGAGATGGGTCATGAAGTTGTAGGCGTGCACTTAGCGCTTTCTAGTAACCCTCAGAAGTATCGCTCAGGGGCAAGAGGCTGTTGCACGATTGAAGATTCACACGATGCAAGGCGCGCAGCAGATGTCATCGGTATTCCTTTTTATATCTGGGATATGGCAGAGGAGTTTCACGACAACGTCGTAGAGAACTTCATTGAAGAGTATGCCCAGGGCCGCACGCCTAACCCATGCCTTCGCTGTAATGAAAAGATCAAGTTTGCTGCAGTGCTAGATAGAGCTAGCGCGCTGGGCTTTGACGCTGTTGCAACAGGTCATTACGCGCAGATTCAAGATGGGCCATCTGGGCGCACGATGCATCGCGCCGTTGATCCACTGAAAGATCAGTCTTATGTGTTGGCTGTTCTCAATGCCAAGCAACTAGCCAATGCGATGTTTCCGTTAGGTGATACCAAGAAGGAAGATGTGCGCAAAGAGGCAAAAGCGCGTGGACTTTATGTTGCTAATAAACCTGATTCACATGACATTTGTTTTATTCCTTCTGGCAATAATGCAGGATGGCTGCGCGATCGCTTAGGTGGCGAGAGTGGCCCAATCGTTGATCAAGAGGGAAATCAAGTAGGAGAGCACCAAGGTGCTTACACATACACAATCGGTCAGCGCCGCGGTCTTGGTTTAAGCGTTCCTGCTGAAGGCGGAGTTCCTCGTTATGTTTTAAAGATTGAACCAAAATCAAATACCGTTGTTGTTGGAACTAAAGATTTACTTGCAGTAAGTACCATCGTTGGAGAAAAGCCGATCTGGTGTGGAACTCCGCCAGTCTTTGATATTTCCCTCAGGGGATTTGCTCAGATCCGCGCCCATGGCGCAGCCCTTGCCTGCTCTTACATTGCAACAGAGACATCCATAACTGCGATCCTTGATGAGCCGCTGCTAGGACTTGCTACCGGACAAGGTTTAGTTATTTTTGATGGTGACCGCGTTGTTGGCTCAGCAACTGTCAGCGCTACGGAGTAATTTCTCCTTATGTCTTCTGAGATCGCGGAGAAAATAGACCAACTGGCCACGGTAATCCGTGACCATCAATTCCGCTATTACGTCTTAGATAAACCCATCATTAGCGATGGTGAATTCGATCTTCTACTCAAAGAGCTTGAAGGGCTAGAAAAAAAATACCCTCAATACAAAACCGCTGATTCACCCACTGCCACAGTCGGCGGGGGATTTGCTACGGAATTCCAACAGCGCGATCACATCGAGAAGATGATGAGCTTGGACAATGTATTTGGCGCAGATGAACTAGATACGTGGTTTGATCGAATCGAAAAATCAGATGTAAAGAACACATGGCTCTGTGAAGTAAAGGTAGATGGCCTTGCGATTAATCTGCTTTATAAAGATGGAGTTCTCACTCAAGCGCTCACCCGCGGTAATGGAGTCACCGGAGAAGATGTCACCCTGAACATAAAGACCATAAGCGCAATCCCACACCAACTTAAAGGTTCTAGTTTCCCAAAGTTATTAGAAGTTCGCGGTGAAGTTTTCTTCCCCACACAAGCCTTTAACGAATTCAATGACGCACTAGCCGCTGATGGGAAGACATCATTTGCAAACCCTCGCAATGCTGCTGCAGGTTCACTTCGCCAGAAAGATCCTCGTGTAACAGCGAGTAGGCCCTTATCTATGGTTGTTCATGGAATTGGTGCATGTGAAGGCGCTTCTTTTGATTCCCAATCTGGCGCCTACGATCTTCTTGCCTCCTGGGGCTTGCCAACAAGTAAGCGCACAAAAGTAGTGAAGAGCCGCGCTGAAGTTCTAGATTTTATTAATTACTACGGTGAACACCGCCACGATGTTGAACATGAGATAGATGGCGCTGTTATCAAAGTCAATGAAATCAGTGTTCAAGAACAACTTGGGTTTACATCCAGGGCGCCTAAATGGGCGATTGCCTTTAAGTATCCACCTGAAGAGGTAACAACAAAACTGATAGACATTAAAGTCAGCGTTGGTCGCACAGGGCGCGTAACACCGTTTGCCTTTATGGAGCCAGTTCTTGTTGCTGGCTCAACAGTCAGTAATGCCACACTCCACAACCAAGAAGAGGTCATCCGCAAAGGCATATTAATTGGCGACACGGTCATCATTCGAAAAGCGGGAGATGTTATTCCTGAAGTTGTGGGTCCTGTTGTTGAGAAACGTAACGGAAGTGAGAAGGCATTTGTCATGCCGACAAAGTGCCCAGATTGCGCAAGCAAACTACGCGCAATTAGTGAAGGTGATGTTGATATTCGTTGTCCAAATACGCAGAGCTGTCCTGCCCAATTGCGTGAGCGCCTCTATTACATCGGTTCTAGATCCGCCCTTGATATTGATGTTCTGGGATATGAAGCAGCCTCTGCCCTGTTGGATAGCAAGCTTGTAGAAGATGAAGGTGATCTCTTTGCTCTGACTGAGAAAGATTTAGGAAAGTCAGAGTTCTTTACGAAAAAGGATGGCGGCGCGGGAAAGAACGCTGAAAAGCTTATTGCGGCCCTAGAGGGAGCAAAGAGCAGACCGCTCTGGCGCATTCTTGTTGCCTTATCTATTCGCCACGTTGGTCCAACTGCCGCGCAAAGCTTGGCAAAGGCATTTGGTTCAATCGATGCAATATCTGCCGCATCCTTAGAAGCGTTATCAGCCGTCGATGGAGTAGGCGGGATCATCGCTGAATCGGTGATCGAATGGTTTGATGTTGATTGGCACAAAGCGATCATTAAGAAGTGGAAGAAAGCTGGCGTGCAACTCGAGGAAACATTTGTCAATGAGAACCCTCAGACACTTGCAGGGCTCACACTCGTAGTTACTGGCTCCCTTGAGAGCTTCAGCCGTGATGGGGTTGATGAAGTAATTGTTTTACATGGTGGCAAGAGCGCAGGATCAGTATCAAAGAAGACTGATTTTGTTGTCGTGGGAGATGCACCTGGATCAAAGGCTGCCAAGGCAGAAGCGTTGGGTGTGAAAATATTGAACGAGGCACAATTTAAGCAATTACTTGCTAGCGGCCCGGATGGGTTAAAGTAGCGCCATGTTCACATCAGTTTTCTTGAAAGAAGCAGGCGCTATCGTGCGCCACGAACCAGCATCTCCAGTTTTCTTTGGCCTCTTTGCCTTCGGAGTTCTTTCATTTCTTCTCTATCTTGTCCTTCGCTTAGACCGGGACTAATACCATCGCAAAAGTTGGAATATTGGGCGGAACTTTTGACCCAATACATAGAGGTCATCTGCATATCATCGAATCACTTTCACAAGACTTTGATTCCATCATGGTTATGCCAGCAGGAAATCCATACATGCGAGATCACGCGCCGCAAGCAAATGGTTTTGATCGTGTAGAGATGTGCACACGCGCTCTCGATGATCTACCAAGCGCTGTACAAGAAAAGACAGTTCTGACTGATTTAGAGGTCAGGCGAGATGGTCCAACATACGCGATCGACACAATTGGCCAACTCAAACCCTTTTTCCCCAACGACACATTCACTCTTATTCTTGGCTCAGACGCCGCAGCAGGATTTGATAAATGGCACAGAGTTGATGCGCTTAAGAAGGTTGTTGAGGTTCTTGTTGTCAGAAGGCCTGGGGAATCAGCTAATGCCTCTGGATTTAAAGAAGTTGAAATTGACGCGCTAGATATCTCTGCAACGAAGGTGCGTGAGCTTATTGAGTCAGGCGCTGATGTATCTGAATACATTTCCGATTCAGTGTTGGAATATATCAAGGAGCGTGGCTTATATGGCAGCAAGTGAGAGCGTTAAGAAGCTCACGCAATTAGCAGCAACTGTTATCTCTGAAAAACTTGGTGTAGATATCATCGCTTTAGATATGACAGATCAGATGCTTCTCTCTGAGGTCTTTCTAATCGCAACAGCTAACAACGAACGTCAGGTTGAAGCGATTGCCGATGAGGTCTATGAAAAGCTCGGGGCAATTGGCGAGAAGCCAATTCGCCGCGAAGGTAAGGGCCAATGGGTATTACTTGATTACAGCGATCTTGTTGTTCACATTCAAAGCGAGGAACTTCGTAGCTATTACATGCTCGATCGTTTGTGGAATGACTGCCCTCGCATTGAACTTGAAATCGTGGAAGCTCGCTAATTCATGTCTGATTCCCCACGCATTGTTCTCTGGCGCCATGGGCAAACGGATTGGAATATCCAAAATCGTTTCCAAGGACACTCAGATATTCCTCTAAACAAAGTGGGGGAGTATCAAGCAGCTCACGCGGCAAAGATCTTGGCGGCAATGACGCCAAGAAAAATCATCGCGAGTGATCTGATGAGAGCAAAGCAAACCGCCTCAAAACTATCTGAATTGCTCAATCTTCCTGTTGCTATTGATCCTGATCTTCGCGAAACAAATGGAGGAAACTGGGAAGGCAAAACTGGGGAGCAAAACCGAGAAGAAGATCAAGAGCGCTTCACAGGATGGCTTAGTGGCGCTGATGTTCGCGCTGGTGAAATTGGTGAATCTAGAACGGAAGTTGCAACTCGTGTGGTTCGAGCAATTGAGAGTGCGATGAAAAATGAGAGTGGAACCGTTGTCTTTGTTACTCACGGCGGAGCAGCAAGATGTGCGCTTGGTAAGTTATTGGGTATCGCATATCCACAATGGGCAGCCCTTGGTGGTCTTTCAAATGCATGTTGGAGCGTTTTAGAGCGCGATCGAAATGATCGTTGGACATTAGCTGAGCACAATGCGGGCTCTATTCCTGAACCTGTTTTCGGCAACGAAACGGGCGCTTAAAATAAGATAGAGTGCGCTTTCTTATTCAGTTATGTGAATGAGGGGATATGGCGCAGTTGGTAGCGCGCTTCCATGGCATGGAAGAGGTCAGGGGTTCGAATCCCCTTATCTCCACAATGAAAAGTAAAGTGAAAATACCTGCGCGGTGGGATACCTCTGCCATACCAGACCTGACTGGGAAGAATTTTCTGATCACTGGCGCGACTAGCGGCTTAGGCTTAGAAACCGCAAAAGCACTTGCTGCAAAGAATGCCCATGTGACGATTACTGCGCGAAGCGCTGCTAAAGGTGAAAAGGCGTTGAAGCAGACGGGCGCCCAGGAATTCATTGAGTTAGATCTTGCAGATCTTTCAAGCGTTCATAAAGCTGCAAAAGAAGTAAAGAAAAAATATGACGTTGTATTTCTCAACGCTGGAATCATGGTGCCGCCTTTCACAAAGACTGTTGATGGCTTTGAATCTCAGATGGCAACAAACCATATTGGGCATTTTGCTTTCACTGGACTCATAGTAAAGCAGATCACTGGGCGCGTAGTTGTCACATCAAGCTTTGCTCATAGACTTGGAAATCTTGGCGATGGTACTAAAAAAGAGATTGAGAACCGCATTCGCGGAATTGGTAAGTACTCACCGTGGGGGGCTTACGGAGATTCCAAGCTTGCCAATTTACTTTTCGTTCATGAACTTGAGCGGATGAGAGTAAAAAACGGTGGGTTTATTCCCGTTGCCGCTCACCCTGGTTGGGCGAATACAAATCTTTTTGCTCACGAAGAGAAGACAAATTTCTTTGCACAGATGGGCCACCTTTTTGGTCGTATTGCTCAAAGCGCCTCTCAAGGTGCCCTACCTCAACTATGTGCTGGAACATATGCGGGAATCAGCAAGAGTGTATTTATTGGGCCCGAGCATTTTGAATTACGTGGCCATCCAAAGATTACTCGCGCTAAATCACTTGCCTATGACGCAGAGTTGGCAGCCAACCTCTGGCAGGTGTCGGAGTCGCTGACTGGTGTCGCATGGGAGAATTCTGTCCATGCATGAGGCCTATGACTTCCAAGGAATTCAAGAGAAGTGGCTTCCGGTTTGGGACGAACTAGAACCCTTTAAATCGGGCCGTGCAGATGATGCACGTCCAAAGAAATATGTCTTGGATATGTTTCCTTATCCTTCTGGTGATTTACATATGGGCCATGCAGAGGCATATGCGCTAGGTGACGTCATCGCTCGTTATTGGATTCAAAAAGGATTTAACGTCATGCATCCCATCGGTTGGGATTCATTTGGTCTGCCAGCTGAAAATGCTGCAATCAAACGTGGAAGTGATCCCCGCGAGTGGACCTATGAAAATATTGAAATTCAAAAGGCGTCTATGCGTCGTTATGCATGTTCCTTTGACTGGGACCGCGTTCTTCACACCTCAGACCCTGAGTACTACAAATGGAATCAGTGGTTATTTTTGGAGATGTATAAGAAAGGTCTTGCTTATCGCAAAGACTCAGCAGTGAACTGGTGCCCAAGTTGCCAGACAGTGTTAGCAAATGAGCAGGTAGTTGCAGGACTTTGTGAGCGCTGTGATAGCGCAGTAACCAAGAAAAAGCTCAATCAGTGGTACTTGAAGATCACCGATTATGCCGATCGTTTGCTAGATGACATGGAGCAACTAGAAGGCAAGTGGCCTGAGAAAGTTCTCATGATGCAGCGCAACTGGATTGGCCGTTCGCAAGGAGCCGAAGTCACCTTTGAAATTGAAGGCAGAAGTGAACCTGTCACTATCTACACAACTCGTCCTGACACTTTATATGGCGCTACTTTTATGGTCGTTGCAGTTGATAGCGCACTTGCAGCAGAGCTTGCCAAGGGAACGCCTGCAGAGAAGTCATTTGCCGAGTATTTAGATAAAACAAAAGCAGCAAGTGATATCGATCGCCTTGCAACAGATCGCCCAAAGACCGGGGTCTTTTTAGAGCGCTATGCGATTAATCCAGTTAATGGGGAGAAGTTACCTATCTGGGCAAGTGACTACGTATTAGCTGATTACGGAACTGGCGCCATCATGGCCGTTCCAGCTCATGATCAACGAGATTTAGATTTTGCTCGCGCGATGAAGCTGCCTGTCAAAGTTGTTGTAAACACAGGTGAGGAAGATCCAAATTCAACCGGAATCGCCACTGGCGGTGACGGAGAGCTTGTGAACTCAGGATCGCTCAATGGTCTTTCTAAAGATGAAGCGATTAAGAAGATTACCCAAGAGCTTGCTGCTAAAGGCTTAGGAAAAGGCGCGAAGAACTATCGCTTGCGCGATTGGCTTATCTCTCGCCAACGTTTCTGGGGAACACCTATTCCTATTATTCATTGCCCTAAGTGCGGTGAGGTTGCCGTACCAGAAAGCCAACTTCCAGTTGAACTGCCGAGTGCAAAAGGACTAGACCTTAAGCCAAAGGGTGCATCTCCACTTGGAGCACTTGAAGAGTGGGTCAATGTGAAGTGTCCAAAATGTGGAGCAGATGCCAAGCGTGATGCTGACACGATGGATACATTCTTTGATTCATCTTGGTATTTCCTGCGTTACACAAGTGTGAATAACACAGAGAAAGCCTTTGATGACCAAGCAGTAAAGACATGGCTGCCAGTAGATCAATATGTTGGGGGAGTAACCCACGCGATCTTGCACCTTCTCTATTCACGCTTCTTCACCAAGGTATTACATGATCTTGGCCATTTGAATTTCACAGAACCTTTCACCGCTCTTTTAAACCAAGGAATGGTGCAGATGGATGGCTCAGCGATGTCTAAATCGCGCGGCAATCTTGTTCGTCTATCTGATGAGCTTGCAACACATGGCGTGGACGCTATTCGCCTTTCTATGGTTTTTGCAGGTCCTCCTGAAGATGACATCGACTGGGCAGATGTTTCACCTGCCGCTTCATTTAAGTTCTTAAACCGCGCTTGGCGCTTATCAGGAGATGTTGAGAGCAAACCAGGCGTTGATTTCACCAAAGGTGATTTAGCTCTGCGCAAGGCAACAGCCAAGAGCCTCAATGACATTTCATTTGCTGTGGAAACATTCCGATTTAACGTTGCAGTTGCTCGCGTCATGGAGCTTGTAAATGTCACACGTAAGGCAATTGATAGTGGGTGTGGACCAGCTGATCCTGCTGTCAGAGAAGCTGCAGAAGCAGTCGCGCTCTCCCTTTCTCTCATTGCCCCGTATACAGCTGAAGATATGTGGGAGCGCCTTGGACATAAGCCTGCAATTGCACTTGCTGGTTGGCCAACCATTGATCCTGCCCTTCTCGAAGAAGATGCAGTGACCGCTGTCCTTCAGATCAACGGGAAGATCAAGGATCGCATTGAGGTCTCGCCAAATATCTCTGATGCTGACTTAGAAAAACTTGCCTTTGAGAACGCTGCTATCAAAGCAGAACTTGGTGACAGTAAGGCGCAGAAAGTTATTACACGCGCGCCTAAACTTGTTAACATCGTTATTTAATACACAAGCAATAACTTCTTAAGCAATCCACGTACTTCACCTGGCTTAATCTGCCGCTATGTTCGAATTTCCCCAATTTAGCGATATACAAAAGCGTGCTATTTATATAGCCCTTGCAGCCGCACTTGCCGTGGGAGCGATCTTTTTCTCACTCTCACGTGGCAATGCACAGCCTTCACCACAACCGACGTTTACCCCCATCTTTACTCCTGCGCCAGTCATTCCAACAACAATTGTTGTTGATGTCTCGGGCAAGGTATTACATCCTGGTATTTACACACTCCCACAAGGAGCGCGCGCAGCAGATGCAATTAAAGCAGCGGGTAAACAACTGCGCGGTGTTTCACTCACCGATATCAATCTGGCGCAGGTGCTCTCCGATGGTCAGCAAATAATTGTGGGAGCCCCGCAAATTGTTGCTAGCTCATCAAAGGGGAGAAAGGCAGGTGCTACAAGCAAAGCAAAGATCACAAGCGGCACAATCAATATAAACACCGCAACGGTTGCGCAATATCAACAACTTCCAGGTATTGGCGCCGTTATGGCAGCAAGGATTCTCACCTATCGCACGGCGCACGGCCTCTTCGCAACGATTGATGATTTAGGCAAAGTAAGTGGAATGGGCAAGAGCAAATTCGCCAATCTCAAAAGCTTTATTCGGGTGTAAGGCCAGATCTTCACCTTTTTGTTATAGGTGTTGCGATCTGGATAGGCGCGGCCGCTGTTGGTTTGATCTCTCCGATATGGATGATGCTTGCGATTCCGCTCATCGCATGGCTTATTGGTTGGCATCAAAGCTCAGCGGTAGTTCTTATTACAGCTCTTCTTGCAGGCGCCCTTCTTATGGGGATCAGGGAGAGGTCACTCTCTCATTCATTTCTCTCTCCATTTTTAGATAAAAAGATCAGCGTTTTACTTGTCGCATCGGTTCGTTCTGATCCAGTGCTGGGTCAGCCAAAAGTAATGGCTGGGTACACAAGACCTGCTACTACGACCATGCTGGTGACTGCAATTTCGGTAGAGGCAAACAAGACTCTTTATAAGACGCACTTACCACTTCGATTCACTACCCCTCAGCAGATTCACTTTCTTCCCGGAACTGTGATTTCATGTCGGGGGATTCTCTATTCCACATCTGAAAAACGTGTAGCAGGACTTTTTGCGGAAAGAGGCGCCATCACCTTTGTACATGGAGCAGGGGAGATTGGTTTAATCTCTGGCGCTATTCGAAGCGATTACAGGGCTGTTGCAACACGGGTAGGCGGAGATGCTGGAGCGCTCATGCCTGGGTTTGTATTGGGAGACACTTCACTTGAAAGACATCCATTTGTAGTTGATATGCAACGGGCTGGGCTTACACATCTAACGGCCGTGAGCGGCGAGAACTTTGTTGTGATTGCAGCGTTCATGATGTGGTTTCTGCAATGGTTTATCGCTCGTATTCGGATCAGACTTCTTATTAACTCACTTGTACTTATTGGATTTATCTTCCTTGTTCACCCCTCACCATCTGTCTTGCGAGCAACAGTTATGGTTTCCGTCGTGCTTCTTGCTAGGGCGCGTGGGCAGAAAGCATCTGCAATGCCTGCTCTTGGCTTGGCAATCGCCTTACTTATTCTGCTTGATCCATTTCAAGCAATTGATCCTGGATTTGCGCTCTCTGTTGGAGCAACCGCTGGGATTTTGCTCCTTTCAAAGCCAGTGACTAGCTATCTGACTCGTTATCTGAAAAGTGAGAAACTTGCATCACTTGCAGCAATTTCAATCTCGGCAAATCTCATTTGTATGCCAATTGCTGTTGCAATATCCGGTCAGTTTTCACTTACTTCACTGATCAGCAATATTTTGGTTGAAACCATAGTTGGGCCTGTCACAATCGTCGGATTTATTGCTGCGCTCTTCTGTCCGTTTTTACCCTCCCTTTCGTACATCATGCTTCTGACCCAAAAGCCATTAACGGCGTGGGTCTGCTTGGTTGCGAAGGTTTCGGCAAAAGTTCCCGTACTTTCGATCAGCAAAGGCTTCGCAGGCGCGGGGATTATCTGCCTTGTCTTCCTTTGTGGGTGGATCACTTTAAGATGGCGCTCGTGGGCATAACGCTAATTCAAGGGGCAGAGGATCTTCTCGCCGACCGAGCAATTGCCGATGTTGTTGCAGCCAATAAAGGCGCAACGGTCACTCAATTAGATGCTGAAACCTTAGAGCTAGGTGGAATAACTGACGCCCTTGCGCCATCTCTATTTGGAGATGCTCGCATTATTGTTATTAAGGCAATCCAAGATTTAGCAGCAGATTTAGCAGATGAAATCACAGAGTATCTAGATAACCCAGATACCGGAGTCGAGCTAGTTCTTTGGCATAAAGGCGGGGTTAAAGGAAAAGCCTTGCTGGAGAAGATAAAAAAACTTAAGCCCACATTTATTGAAGTTGAAGCTATAAAGAAGGAAAGTGATAAGTCAGAGTTTGTGAGAAGTGAATTCTCTAGACTTGGTCGCAAGATTTCAGCAGATGCCGTGCAGGCGATTGTTGACGCACTTGGAAGTGATATGCGCGAGCTCTCTGCTGCATGTTCCCAATTAGCATCTGATGTGCAGGCTGGGTCAGCAATTGGTATTGAAGATGTCGAGAAATTCCAACAAGGACGTATCGAAACAACAGGATATGACGTTGCTGATGCAACGCTGGATGGAAAGACAGATCAAGCCTTGATTGCACTTCGCCAAGCACTTCAAACAGGAGTAGATCCTGTGCTCATCATTACAGCTCTCTCTGGTTCTATTAGAACTCTTGCAAAAGTATCGGGTGCTAATAGAGGAGCTAAATCATTTGAATTGGCATCTTCTCTTGGTTTACCTCCATGGCAGATTGATAAGGCCAGAAGGCAATTAGGCGGATGGACTCCTTCTACTTTGGCGGGGGCTGTTGTGGCACTGGCCCAAGCAGATGCTGATATCAAAGGCGCAGCTTCTGACCCTATTTACGCCTTAGAGCGCACAGTTATCGCTATTTCACGCGCAAGAAATAAGGGCTAAATCCCAGTTTGAGGCAGGGTGGCTCTGGCTGATAACCTACGCATCTGTTCCTGTGGGACATTACAAATACCGACCGAGTACTAATTAAAAGAATTGAGTTAAATAAGTGGCAAACATCAAGTCTCAGATCAAGCGAATCAAGACCAATGAGAAGGCACAAGAACGCAACAAGTCTGTGCGCTCATCGATCAAGACTGCAATCCGTCGCTTTAAAGATGTAGCTGCTGCCGGTGATGCTGCAAAGACTCGCGATGAACTTCGCGCTGCATCAAAGGCTCTTGATATTGCTGTTTCAAAGGGTGTCCTTCACGCTAACGCAGCTGCAAACAGAAAGTCTGCAATGGCTAAGGCAGCTAATAAGTCTTCTAAGTAATCTAGTTTCCGCAAGCGCTGCGCCCGGAGAAAAATGCCCGCAATACCATTAGCGCAAGCGCCGCAACCATCTAAAACAAAGCAAGAGCAGATTCGCAATTTCTGCATCATCGCCCACATCGATCACGGCAAATCTACTTTGGCTGACCGCATGCTTGGAATTACCGAGGTAGTTGAACAACGCAATATGCGCGCGCAATATCTCGACCGCATGGATATCGAACGCGAACGCGGAATCACAATTAAATCTCAGGCTGTTCGTCTTCCTTGGCGTTCTGGTTTAGACAATCAGGAATACATCTTGAACATGATCGATACTCCAGGTCACGTGGACTTCACCTATGAAGTCTCTAGATCACTCGCAGCATGTGAAGGCGCAGTTCTGCTCGTGGATTGCGCTCAAGGAATTGAAGCCCAAACTCTAGCTAACTTGTATTTAGCAATGGAAAATAACCTCACCATCATTCCTGTACTCAACAAGATTGATTTACCGGCAGCCCAACCAGAGAAGTTTGCCGAAGAGCTTGCCAAACTCATTGGCTGTCAGCCAGAAGATTGCTTGCGAGTCTCAGGTAAGACTGGTGAAGGTGTCAAAGAATTACTCGACCAAATTGTTGCTCAAATTCCTGCGCCAAGTGGCGATGCTAATGCTCCAACGCGCGCGCTGATCTTTGACTCTGTTTATGACAGCTATCGCGGTGTTGTCACTTATGTTCGCGTAAAAGATGGCCACTTAACTGCGCGTGATCAGATTCAAATGTTTTCAACTGGTGTACGCCATGAAATGCTCGAAGTAGGCGTCATCTCACCTGAACCAGTTGCATCAAAAGGACTTGGCGTTGGTGAAGTAGGTTATGTAATTACAGGCGTGAAGGATGTCCGCCAATCGCGTGTGGGCGACACAATTACTACTTACAACAATCCAACAAAGACAGCGCTGGCTGGATATAAAGATCCACGCCCGATGGTTTTCTCTGGGCTATTTCCATTAGATGGCGCTGATTTCCCACTTCTTCGTGAGGCCCTAGATAAATTACAACTCAACGACGCTGCGTTAGTTTATGAACCAGAGAGTTCAGCGGCGCTTGGTTTTGGATTCCGTTGCGGATTCCTTGGGCTCTTACATATGGAAATTGTGCGCGAGAGGCTTGAGCGCGAATCCAATCTTTCACTCATTTCTACTGCCCCTAACGTTGTTTACACAGTGACAGATGGCAGCGGCAAAGAGATCATTGTGACTAATCCTTCTGAGTATCCAGATGGCAAGATTGAAAAGGTTGAAGAGCCTATTGTTCGCGCAACCGTGCTTGCTCCAGCTGAATTTATTGGAACGATCATGGAGCTCTGCCAAGAGCGGCGCGGAGTTCTCCTCGGTATGGATTATCTTTCTGAAGATCGTGTGGAGATCCGTTACACCTTGCCTCTTGCTGAAATTGTCTTTGACTTCTTTGATCAACTCAAATCCCGCACAAAAGGTTATGCATCTTTGGATTATGAGCCAGTTGGTGAATCTGAAGCTGATTTGGTGAAAGTGGATATCCTGCTGCAAGGTGAGAAAGTAGATGCCTTTAGCGCCATCGTTCACAAAGATAAGGCTTATGCCTACGGAACGATGATGACTGGCAAATTGCGTGAGCTGATCCCAAGGCAGCAGTTTGAAATCCCTATCCAGGCAGCAATTGGCGGCAGGATTATCGCCCGAGAATCTATTCGCGCTATTCGCAAGGATGTTCTTGCTAAGTGTTATGGCGGAGATATCTCCCGTAAGCGCAAACTTCTTGAGAAACAGAAAGAAGGTAAGAAGCGCATGAAGATGGTGGGACGCGTAGAAGTTCCACAAGAAGCGTTCGTTGCAGCCCTTGCCACAGATGCTGATATTGATAAAGCAAAGGCCAAAGCAAAAGAGCAAGGCTAATTTGAATGAATAATGAACTAGCCTTTTACGTTCATATTCCTTACTGCGCTAGGCGCTGTGGTTACTGCGACTTCAATACTTACACACCATCTGAGCTTTCCATCTCCTCAGATCTCTCAGGTGTTTCCCGTAATTACATCGATCTCGTGATCGCTGAGATTTCAAGCGCGCGAAAGGTCAGTAAAGCTGATGTTGTGCCAACAATCTTCTTTGGTGGGGGAACTCCAACGCTTATGGAGCCCAAGGATTTAGGCAGAGTTATTGCAGCAATTAAGAATAATTTTGATCTAGCGCCAAACGCTGAGATCACCACTGAAGCAAACCCAGATACAGTGAATAAGTACAAACTTGCAGAGCTTCGTGAAGTGGGAATCAACAGAATCTCTTTTGGCATGCAATCTGCTGTGCCACATGTTCTAGCTGCCCTTGATCGCACACACAATCCTGCCAATGTTGCGCAGAGTGTGAAGGACGCGCGCGCCGTTGGTTTTGATGAAGTAAGCGTTGATCTGATCTATGGAACTCCTGGTGAATCTATGAGTGATTGGCAGGAGAGCATTGATACGGCCTTATCACTACCCATCTCACACATCTCCGCATACGCCCTCATTGTTGAGCAGGGAACAAAGCTCGGCGCTCAGGTAAAACGCGGCGAAGTAGTAATGCCAGATGATGATGAAACTGCAGATAAATATTTTCTTGCCGACGAGAAATTTAAGGCCGCCGGCTTAGATTGGTATGAGCTGAGCAATTGGTCAAAGCCAGGCAGTGAATCCAAACACAATCTTGCCTATTGGAACGGTGCTAACTGGTGGGGCGCAGGACCCGGAGCTCATTCACATATTGATGGGAAACGTTGGTGGAATGTGAAGCACCCAACTGCATATAAGGAAAAGATTTCATCTGGGCAAAGTCCCATGCATGATCAAGAAGAGCTCACTCTTGAAGAAAAATCTAGTGAACGCATCATGCTGGAGATCAGACTTGCTCGGGGTATTGATTCCAAAACCTTAACCGCTGAGCAAATATCAACCCTTGAAGGATTTAAGAATCAGGGGCATCTGCTCGAAGACTCTTGGTCCTCAGGGCGAATCGTTCTCAGCACGAGCGGGCGGCTTATTGCCGATCGAATCGTGCGAGAAATCCTTTCGTAGTAGATTTGGCAATTATGCAGGAACGTCAGCTAGAGATATTGCGCGCCATTGTCGATGAGTATGTCGCAACCGAAGAGCCGGTCGGTTCTAAAGCAATTGCAGAGCGCCATGGCCTTGGCGTTTCACCTGCCACGATTCGAAACGATATGGCTGTTTTAGAGGATGCTGGATTGATTAAGCAGCCTCATACGAGCGCTGGTCGAATTCCAACTAATACCGGATATCGCTTATTTGTAGACAAGCTTGCAACTATCAAGCCACTTTCAACAGCTGAGCGCCGCGCAATTGAAACCTTTATGAGTAATGCCAACAACCTAGATGATTTGCTTGCACGTACAGCAAAATTGCTTGCCCAACTGACTAAGCAAGTTGCTGTTATTCAATATCCCGATGAGAACAAAGTAGTCCTTGCTGGCACAGCAAATCTTGCTCGAAATAGCAGCCAAGAATCGGCAGCCTCAATTTTTCCAGTGCTTGAAGCACTAGAAGAGCAGGTTGTACTTCTCAAACTTCTTGCCGATGCCAACGATCAAGTGCGAGTGCGTATTGGTAAAGAGCAAGCAGAGAAAAGCTTGCAGACTACGTCTTTGGTGAGCGTTGAATTTGGCGGCCGTGGCAAGACTCATGGAGCTATCGGTGTGCTTGGACCTACACGTATGGACTACTCAGCCACAATGACCACAGTCAACGCCGTTGCCCGTTATATCGGTGAGTTCATCAGCGAGGAAAAACGTGGCTGATTTCTACCAAGCACTGGGCGTTGATAGAGATGCATCTTTTGATGATATTAAAAAGGCATATCGCAAACTTGCCCGCGAACTTCATCCTGATGTAAATCCTGATCCTAAGGTTCAAGATCAATTCAAAGAGATTACTGCCGCCTATGAAGTTCTCAGTGATCCAGATAAGCGGCAGAAATATGATTTAGGTGGAGATCCTTTCTCCCAATTCGGCGGGTCAGCAAACTTTGGTTTTGGCGACATCATGGATGCATTTTTTGGCGGGGGAGGACAAAGAGGGCCACGTCCTCGTGCTCGCGCTGGCCAAGATGCACTCATTGGCATTGAACTTGATTTACAAGAAGCTTGTTTTGGTTGTGATCGTGAACTCACTGTTGATACTGCCGTGCGTTGCACAAAGTGCAGTGGAGCTGGCTCTGCAGATGGTGGCAAGCCACAAGCATGTGGAATTTGTAAGGGACGCGGTGAGATTCAACAGGTCACTCGTAGCTTTATTGGAAATGTGATGACTAGCCGTCCATGTAATAACTGCGGTGGATACGGCTCCATTATTTCCTCTCCTTGCACAGAGTGCGCAGGAGATGGACGTGTAAGAAGTCGTCGCACACTCAATGTGAAGATTCCTGCCGGCGTAGAAACTGGCAATCGAATTCAAATGAGCGGTCAAGGTGAAGTTGGTCCCGGAGGCGGTCCAGCAGGAGATCTCTATGTTGAGATCGTTGAGCTACCTCATGAGTTTTTAGTTCGTGATGGCAATGATCTTCACATCTCGGTTTCAATTCCTATGACATCTGCAGCCCTTGGAACACATGTCACCATCGAAAGCCTGGATGGACCACAAGATGTCAGCATCAAGGCGGGTTTTCAAAGCGGTGAGATGATCACACTCAAAGGACTTGGCATGAGCAAGCTGCGAGGAAGTGGCCGTGGTGATCTGATCGTTCATGTCGAAGTACACATA
This sequence comes from Candidatus Nanopelagicaceae bacterium, assembly GCA_036781605.1. Lineage (GTDB taxonomy): Bacteria > Actinomycetota > Actinomycetes > Nanopelagicales > Nanopelagicaceae > PALSA-747. The sequence continues at coordinate 5,944 of DAIQAR010000013.1, read as the reverse complement.
CCAACCAAGCTTGGTAAAGATGAAGAAGAGCTTTTGAAGAAACTTGCCCATGCGCGAGGCGATAAGCCTGAGCAGGTAGAGATCCATCGACGCGGAAAGCACGAACATAGTTTCTTCTCGCGCTTTCGTGATGCGTTTAACCGCTAATGCTCTCTCTATTTTTTGTTCCTGCTCTGCCTGAATCAGGCCCCGTCGCGATTACCGGCGATGAAGCCCATCATGCAATCAAAGTCACCCGCATGGAAGTTGGCGATGAAATATTGGTGGCAGATGGAAGCGGAGCGTGGGTTAAAGGCAAAGTATCTTCAGTAGATAAGAAAGTATTAACCGTGGAGCCCCTTGCTCGAGGAGCTACACAGAAATCAAAGCCACAACTTATCGTGGTTCAAGCTTTAGCAAAATCTGATCGCTCAAAAGAAGCAGTAGAACTTATGACGGCTGCAGGAGCCGACATGATCATTGGCTGGCAAGCTGAGCGAAGTATCGCTAAGTGGCAAGATGATTTTCTAGATAAATGGAGTACTACTGCCCTTGCTGCATGCAAACAGTCACGCCGCTTTGATCTCCCAGTTATTGAAGGGCCGATCGCTACTGCTGAAATTGGAAAACGTTTTGGGCAAAATGCAATACTTTTAATTTTTCATGAAAGTGCAACACAGAGTCTTTCTGCATTCTTTGAAAACTATGCAGAAGGTGCGTCAGACGGCCTTCCTATTGTTTGCGTGATTGGACCGGAGGGTGGAATTAGTGAGGCAGAACTTGCTGCCCTTGGTGGGGCCGGCGGACATGTTGTCCTACTGGGCCAAGAAGTTTTCCGTTCAGCGCACGCGGGTTTCGCCGCGCTATCTGCCATACAAGCGCTGATCAAGCGCTGGTAGGAGTAACGTAATTTCTATGACCTGCATATTCTGCAAGATCGCACAGAAGGAAATCCCAAGTGATTTTCTTTATGAGAGTGAGAAGGTTGTTGCTTTTAATGACCTCACTCCACAAGCACCTGTTCACGTCTTAGTTATTCCAAAAGCACACTTTGAAAATGCAGGGGAGCTCTCAGAAGCAGAACCTTTGGTGCTTGCCGAGCTCTTTACCGCAGCCAAAAAGATTGCCCAAGAACGTGGGCTAGATGGCTACAGAACCACTTTTAATACCGGAGCAAGCGCTGGTCAGAGCGTCTTTCACGCACATCTTCACCTTTTAGGTGGGCGTCCGTTCGCGTGGCCGCCCGGTTAAGCATAAGATTTGAAGTAATGGAGAAACACCTTTTGCCACCGGCGATCATCGTTCCGACTGCAATTCCCATGTTCGCATTTACTGGACCCAATGATGCATACCTTAGAATTTTTGAGACAACATTCCCTGATGTGAAAATGACCGTGCGTGGAAATGAAATCTTTCTCAGCGGTGATCTAGAACAATCTGAAAAGTGCGAAGCACTCATGAAAGAACTTCTGGTTCTTTTGCGCGCTGGGCAGAACCTCAGCGCGGATACGATCCATCAATCCGTTGCGATGATCAAGCATGTTCCAACAGACCACCCTGCAGAAGTTCTCTCCCTCAACATTTTAAGTAACCGTGGAAAAACAATTCGCCCTAAGACTGCTAACCAAAAGCGTTATGTAGAGGCGATTGGTGAAAACACAATCACATTTGGCGTTGGTCCAGCAGGAACAGGTAAGACCTATCTTGCAATGGCTAAGGCAATCCAAGCTCTGCAGGCAAAAGAAGTGAACCGCATTATTTTGACTCGCCCTGCTGTTGAAGCAGGAGAGAAGCTTGGCTTCTTGCCAGGAACTCTTCAAGAGAAGATCGATCCATATCTTCGTCCGCTCTTTGACGCACTGCATGACATGATTGATCAAGAATCAATTCCGCGCCTTATGGCTGCAGGAATTATTGAAATTGCCCCTCTTGCCTATATGCGTGGGCGCACGCTCAATGATGCCTTCGTGATTTTAGATGAAGCGCAGAACACAAGCGCCGAACAGATGAAGATGTTCTTAACTCGCCTTGGCTTTGGATCAAAGATGGTTGTCACAGGAGATATCACCCAGGTTGATCTGCCTCATCACCAACAATCTGGCCTAAAGATTGTGGAAGAAGTATTGGAAGGCCTTGATGATATTTGCTTCATGCACTTGGGGGCTGAAGACGTAGTTCGAAATCGTTTAGTTGGAGACATTGTTACCGCATATGCAGAATTTGATGCGCAGGTGCCAAGCAATACTCGCTCAGCTCGCTTTGGAAGCGGTGATCGCTAATATCACCTTCTTCTTGGTGATGCAGCTATGGGAATAGAACTTTTAAATGAATCAGGCTTCACTTGTAATGAAGATTCACTTCGATCAGTAACCTCATTTGCTATCAAGGAAATGGGCTTGCATCCTGATTGTGATGTGGAGATCTCACTAGTCGATGAAGATGCGATCAGCGCCCTACATGTGCAGTGGATGGATCTTGAAGGTCCCACAGATGTTCTCTCCTTTCCCATGGATGAGCTCACGCCACATTCAGCTGCCGAGGGTCCTGGAATTATCGGAGATATTGTTTTGTGTCCGCAGTTCGCTGCCAAGCAAGCTAAGAAAGGTGTTGAGGCAGAACTGCAACTGCTGACAATTCACGGACTTCTTCATTGCATTGGTTTTGATCATGCAGATGAAAAAGATGAGAAAGTAATGTTTGCGCTGCAGGAGAAAATTCTTAAAGATTGGCAGGGCCAGGCGTGAGCCGTATAGGAGATTTTAAAGAGTCACTTCGCGCAAAGGTTCTGCGCCGGGGATTTTCTAATGAGAAAGATCTTCGCAGCCTTGTTGATCAAGCTAGTGAGCGAGGAATCGTAGAAGATTCTGAAGCAGAAATGATCCACTCAGTCTTTGAACTGGGAGATACATTGGTTCGTGAACTCATGGTCCCGCGCACAGATATTGTTTGGATCGAAGCTAATCGCACATTGCGCCAAGGACTTTCACTTACCTTGCGCTCAGGCTTCACACGTATTCCTGTGATTGATGAGAATCTCGATAGCATCGTTGGAATTGCCTATGTGAAAGATCTAGCTCGCCGCGTGCATGAACACCACGAAGCAGAGCAATCTGAAACTGTAGGAGAACACATAAGGCCGGCAACATTTATCCCAGAAAACAAGCCCGCTTCTGAGCTACTCAAGGAGATGCAGCGCAACCGCATCCATATGGCCATTGTTGTTGATGAGTATGGCGGCACAGCAGGGCTCATTACGATCGAAGATATTATTGAAGAGATCGTGGGCGAGATTGCTGATGAGTATGACAACGAGATGGCAGAGATTGAGTGGATTGATGAGGAAAGCGCGAGAATTTCAGCCCGGCTCAACGTTGAAGACTTTGAAGATGCTTTCAAAATAAAGCTTGAAGAAGATGTGAAAGAAGACGTCGATAGCGTTGGGGGATTACTTGCAAAAGAGTTAGGGCGAGTTCCTATCCCTGGAAGCACTATTGATGTTGCAGGCTGGCGCCTAACGGCTGAAAGGCCTGTGGGCCGCCGCCATCGAATTGGCGCAGTCCTTGCTACACGCATTCCGCAAATTGCTGATGAAAGTGGCTCGCAATAAACCGATAGCATTGCCTAATGCGCATTGTGCGGTTTACACCGAGTGAAAAGAGCGGGATCGGTACTGATCCTCACTACGGCGTACTCAATGACAAGGATGAACTACTGGTCCTTAAAGGTGACCTTCTCTACACAGGCATTGTGCCCACAGAGACAAAAATAGATTTAGCTGACGTGAAAGTGCTTGCTCCTGTTTTGCCTCGAAGCAAAGTCGTTGCAGTCGGCAAGAACTATGCCGACCATGCAGCTGAAATGAACTCAGCCGTTCCAGATGAGCCAATCATTTTCCTTAAACCAAATACAGCGGTAATTGGCCCAGAAGAGACAATTCAGTGGCCCCGTATGGCTGATCGCATTGATTTTGAAGGCGAGCTTGCCATTGTTATTGGGCGCATATGTAAAGACGTTCCGGTTGAGCGTTACAGCGATGTCATCTTTGGTTACACCATTGCAAACGATGTCACCGCACGTAATTTGCAGGCTAAAGATGGCCAGTGGACCCGCGCTAAGGGCTTTGACACCTTCTGCCCACTTGGACCTTGGATTGAAACTGATTTTCTCCCTGGATCTCAGATGATCACAACAAAAGTAAATGGTGAGGTCAAGCAATCAGAGGCCCTCTCATCACTCATCTTCAAAGTTCCAGAGATCATCGCATTTGTTACTCAGGTAATGACACTTCTTCCTGGTGATGTAATTTTGACCGGCACCCCTGCTGGAATTGGACCGATCCCTGAAAAAGGCGAGGTCGCAATTACCATTGATGGCATTGGAACACTCGTGAATAGGGCAAGTAGCCGTGGATAAGAAACAAGTCAGAGTTCGCTTTGCGCCCTCTCCAACGGGAGATCTACATGTGGGCAATATCCGTACCGCGCTCTTTGATTGGGCATATGCCCGTCACACAGGCGGAACATTTATTTTTCGCATTGAAGATACAGATCGTGAACGCGTCACCGATGAATATATTCAAGCAGCGATAGACACTCTTAAGTGGCTTGGTCTCACATGGGATGAAGGTCCCGAGGTAGGTGGCCCTAATGGTCCCTACTTGCAATCACAGCGTTTAGATTTATATGCAACATGGGCAGCAAAGTTTCTTGAGCAAAAAGATGCTTACAAGTGTTACTGCTCTGCAGATGAGCTCGAGGCAGTGCGCGAAGCACAACGGGTCGCTAATCAAGCACCTGGCTATAACGGAAATTGCCGCGATCTAAGCGCAGATCAAATTGCGAAGTTTGAAGCTGAAGGACGCAAGCCAGTTATTCGCATGCGTATGCCAGATGGCGGGACTACTTTTACTGACCTTATCCGCGGTGAAGTGAGCTTTGATCATAATTTCGTACCTGACTTTGTCTTGGTGCGCGGTGATGGCTCTCCTCTCTACACACTTGCCGTCGCAGTTGATGATGTATTAATGAAGGTCACACATGTTCTACGTGGTGAGGATCTGCTCTCATCTACCCCTCGTCAGATCCGTGTCTATCAAGCGATGGGCGTAAAGCCTGAGGATTACCCAGTATTTGCCCACTTGCCATTTGTCATGGGTCAAGACAATGCAAAGCTTTCTAAGCGCAATGGTGAGGTATCGATTGCTTGGTATCGTGAAGCGGGTTATTTACCTGAAGCAATCTGTAATTACTTAGCGCTCCTTGGTTGGTCTCCAGGAGATGATCTTGAGAACATCTCAATGAAGGAACTTACCGAGCTCTTCACTGTGGAGAGAGTTCATAGCAGCCCTGCTCGTTTTGATATGAAGAAGCTTGAAGCAATTAACGGCGACAAGATCCGCGCGCTGACACTTGATGAATTTATGACGTGGGCCTTGCCCTTTCTATCCAAGGCTGGAGTTATTTCAGGAACCCCTGAAGAGCTCGCTCTTGTGAAACAGGCGCTTCCGATTATTCAAGAGCGCATCGCCACCCTTGCTGAAATTCCACCCATGCTCAAGTTCCTCTTTGTGAAAGATTTTGCGGTAGACGCAGATTCCTTGCCAAAGATTTCAGATGCCCAGTCGAAGGAAGTTTTAAAAGTGTCTTATGAGAAGCTTCAGACGCTTTCTGATTGGACCCATGAAAGTATCGAAGGCGTTTTGCGCGCTGCTCTTATTGATGGCATGGCACTGAAACCACGTATTGCATTTGGCGCAGTTCGTATTGCTGTTACTGGCAGCCATATATCGCCCCCACTCTTTGAATCGATGCAATTGCTAGGCCGTGAGAAGTCATTGGCCCGCATAAAAGCGGCCTTATAAACACGCTATCCTTAGCACTTGTTAATTGGGGTATGGGGTAATTGGCAGCCCTTCTGATTCTGGTTCAGCGAGTCTAGGTTCGAGTCCTGGTACCCCAGCGCAGTA
>DAIQAR010000012.1:0-29054 GCA_036781605.1 Candidatus Nanopelagicaceae bacterium | reverse complement strand
AGCACTCATCTTAGAATATGAAAAAGCGCTCACTCGTATTGATTCACGCACGGGGCATGCATATGACGTATCTGGCCACTTTGTTTGGGTGGGGGAGCGCACAAGACAACTCGACGGCGCTCACATGGATTTCGCAAGCAAGATCCAAAATCCGATTGGCATCAAGCTTGGGCCAAAAACAACTCCAGAAGATGCACTTGCGATGATTGCAAAGTTAAACCCTAAAAATGAACCTGGTCGACTTACTTTCATTACTCGTATGGGCGCCGGGTTGATTCGTGAGAAGTTGCCGGCGCTAGTCGAAGCAGTAACAAAATCAGGTGCGATTGTTCTATGGGTATGTGATCCCATGCACGGCAATACATATGAGGCACCTAGTGGTTACAAAACGCGTAAATTTGATGACGTACTTGACGAAGTCCGTGGTTTCTTTGAGGTTCACAAGAAATTGGGCACTCATCCGGGTGGGATCCACATTGAATTAACCGGAGATGATGTCACAGAGTGTGTTGGCGGAGGCGATCAGATCTCTGAAGCTGATTTGGCTGATCGTTATGAGACGGCGTGCGATCCACGCCTGAACCACACTCAATCCCTTGAGCTTGCATTCTTGGTAGCCGAAATGTTGAGAGACCGCTAAACGCATTAGACTTCCTGCATGCTTTTAAGCGCTTCTACGAAGACGCCAGTTGGTACGTTGTTTTTAATCGCCCACGAACACATTCTTCTTGGCGCAGGTTTCCGTGGGTTTGAGGACCTGGTAGATCGTATGGATTCAAAGGATCAAGAGCGAGAAATTAAAATTGTTCGAAATATCCCCATCATTAGTGACTTGGTAAAAGATTATTTTGATGGCGATCTCACTGCAATTAATGCAATAAAAACACGTCAGCCTGGTCCTGAATTTTCACAAGAGGTTTGGAAAGTGATGCGCAAGATCCCTGCAGGCAAAACCATGAGCTATGCCGAACTTGCCAAGAGGGCGGGGTCACCAAGCGCTGTGAGGGCCGCAGGAAGCGCATGCGCACGTAATTTAATTGCACCGATTATTCCGTGTCACCGTGTTATAAAAACCGGAGGAAATCTAGGAAATTATGGTTATGGTTTGGATGTCAAAGAAGAATTACTTCTTTTTGAAGGCGCTCTCAAGTAATCCAGGTAAAACTGAGTTTACTTTTTGAATATCGCTATCGGTAATATCTAAATGGGTGACTAAACGTAGAAAATTAGGTCCGAGCGCACTTGCCAAGATCCCAGCTTCTTTAAGTTGAGCGTTCAATTCACTTGCGCTGATGGGCAAGGATGCGAGATCTAGCGCAACAATGTTTGTCTCAACCTCTGTTGGGTTAATTGTCGATGGGACAACAGCGGCGCATGCCTTTGCAATAGATTGCGCACGAATGTGATCATCTTTTATACGAGTGAGATTGTTATCTAGAGCGAAGTGAGCCCCTGCAGCCAAAATTCCTACCTGACGCATTCCTCCGCCATAACGCTTGCGCCACTGCCTGGCTGACGTAATCCGTGTGGCATCTGAAAGCATGACTGAACCGACAGGCGCGCCAAGACCTTTTGATAGACACACTGAAGTGGTGTCAAAGTATTTGCCGTATTCAATCAAATCAACGCCTGATGCAATATGAGCGTTCCAAATACGTGCGCCATCCAAATGCATGGTTAAACCAAGCTTGAGACTTTCAGTCCGAAGAGTTTTTATCTCAGACAAGGGTTGCACGGTTCCGCCACCAAAGTTGTGTGTGTTCTCAACGGCAATTGCAGTGGTTGAAACTAGGTATGGACCAGAGTCTGGTCTAGCAATACGAAGTGGATCGGCGGCATGAAGCAACCCACGAGGAGATTCCCATGTTCTAGTTGTGATTCCACTAAATACTGCTCCAGCGCCAAGTTCTGCTCGGACAATGTGCGAAAAAGTTTCGGTGAGGAGTTCCTCGCCAGGTTTAACTAATTGGCGAATTGCAAGTTGATTTGCCATGGAACCAGAGGGAGTAAAAAGCCCAGCCTCTTTTCCAAACATTGCGGCTACACGTTCTTCAAGTGAATTTACAGTTGGATCATCACCATAGACATCATCTCCAACTGGCGCCTTAGCCATGGCGCTGCGCATCTCATCAGATGGCTGTGTAACGGTGTCGGAACGTAGATCAATCATGAGGCAATCTTGCCAGTCTTCTGCGGTTCTTCAGCCCAGATCGCTAAATAAAGTCCGCCCATGACAAAGAGCCCACCGATGATGGTACGGATAGTGAGGCTTTCATGCACCAAGACAATTCCAAAGGCGGCAGCAAAGATATATTCCATAGTCAGAATGATTCCAACGCTAGTTGCGCTCATGAATGATTGCGCCCAGGTTTGCACAATAAAAGCTATCGCGCTGGCAAAGATTGCCGTATATACAATCGCCACCCAAGCTCCGTGATCTGGAGGCATATGAAATCCACTCTTGAGCGAACCGATAAAACAGATCACGCCGACAGTTACCATTTGAATCAAAGTTAACGCATATGGGTCGCGCCCAGGACTCCATTTGCCAAGGGCAACAATATGGAAAGCAAACATGACAGCGCTTAGAAATACTAAAAACTCTCCAAGTCCAACGCTAAAACCTTTGAGTGAGAGAATTGCCATTCCAATGAGTGCGAGTGTTACAGCTATCCATTGAAGTTTTCGTACTTTTGCTTTGAAAAATCCTGCTGCGATTAGGGGCACGATTACAGCGTAGAGGCCTGTTAGGAATCCAGTTTTAGCAACAGTAGTCATTGTTAAGCCAAATGTTTGAAAAATATAGCCAGTTCCAAGAAAGGTCCCAGTTACTACTCCTCGGATGAGAAAATCTTTATTCATGTGCTTCAAGCACTGAGGGCGAAGTAGGAGCATTATTCCTGCGGCGATGATGAATCGGCAGGCTAGAAATGAATTCACATCCTGTCGATCCAGAGTGTCTTTCATGATCGCAAAGGCACTTCCCCAGACGATAGTTACACCAAGAAGAAGAGTGACTGGAATGAATCTATTCCTTTGAAGGTTCACTTAGTTTTCCCACGCATCTTTTTAAGAAGTGCAATCTCGGCCCCATGTTCGGGCTCCTGACCGGGCGTCTCCAAAATAAGTGGAGCGTTTGCCACCGCAGGATGGGCAATGAGTTCTTCAAATGGTTTCAAACCGATTTCGCCTTCTCCGAGATTTTGGTGGCGATCCTTAAGAGCCCCACAGACGTCCATGGAGTCATTTGTGTGAATCAATTTGATTCGCTCGATACCCACAATTGATACCAGAAGATCAAGGGTTTCAGTCATGCCACCCTTTTTAGAAATGTCATGGCCAGCAGCAAATACGTGGCACGTATCAAGGCAGACACCAACTTTGGGGTGCCATTCAAGTGCGTCAAAGTATTTTGTTAGATCATCAAGTTTCTTAACAAGCGATTGACCTTGCCCCGCTGTTGGCTCTAAAAGCAGCCAGGGATCTTCATCCTTTAATTTTTTAAGAACCGGCATCATTCCTTTGTTGATCTGCTTCCATGCAGTAGCAACATGCTTTTCATCGACGGCAGAGCCTGTGTGAATAACTGTGCCCAGCGCCCCAATCTCTTTTGCCCGCTTGAGTGAATAAGCAGTGGAGGCAAGAGAGTTCTCATATGTTCCAACGGTGGGTGAACCTAAATTAATAAGAAATGGTGCATGAACATAGACCGCTAGGTCTAGTTCTTCTGCTTTTTCTCTAAAGGCTTTATCTGCTTCAACATTTGCATCAGGCATCGCCCAACCTCGGGGGTTTGATGCAAAGACTTGAATCGCTTCAGCGCCAGTTGTTTGCGCGTATTCGATCGAACGCTTTGCCATTCCGCCAGATGTTGGAGTGTGGGCGCCGATGCGGGGCAGTTGAGTTTTGGGTGAAGCCATTAGGGGAGCCTATCCCAGAGTTATCGTGATCTGAGTTCCACGCTTGACTTGCTTACCCACTTGAGGGGAAACATTAGTCACACGTTTACCACTACCAATCTTCTTCACAATTACCTTTAGGTCTAGGTTTTCAAGGGCAGTAGTTGCGGCATTCTGATCGAGAGAATAAACGTTAGGCACATATACAAGAGCAGAACCTTGAGAGACAACAATATTGACTGTTCCTCCAACTGCTGCAATGGCTGGAGCGTCAGGAGTTTGCGAGATGACATTCCCCGGAGGAATAGAGTCACTGAAGCCGAACGTTGACTTCACTACAAATCCAGCAGCAGTTAGTTCGCTCTGAGCTTGATCTCCACTTTGACCAACATAGGATTGCAGGGCAATTCCTCCGCCACTTGGTGTCGGAGTGGGTGTTGGGTTTACTGCAGATGGCTGAGCGCCAAGTGAAATTGAGAGCTGAACAGTTCCATTCTTTTTCACATGGCCACCGCCACCGGGGTTTGATGAAATAACTTGTCCCGCGGGAATTGTTGAGTTGTAGTTTTGCGCAGCGACTTCTGTCTTAAGACCAAGCATGGCAAGTGTCTGGGTAGCATCATTTTGACTCATACCAACTACGGATGGAATAGAAATACCGCCCTTTGTACCGGACGTTAGGTAATAACCACCACCGAGTAAACCAAGAAGAATGAAGAGCGCGATAAAACGATTTCGACGGACTCGCCTTGAAGTTTTTCTGCGCATCTGAGCGGTATTACTCATGCCAAGATTCTCCACCTTCTTTGTCTCAGAAGTATTTGACGCGCCAGTGCTAATTGGCTGTGTAATTGTCTTTACGCGTTCCACAATGGCGCTTCCGATGCGTACTTCGGGGCGAGCTCTCTTTTTACGAGGTGCGGCAGGAACGGGAAGATCGAGTTCAAGACTGAGTTGCTTGCCCTGTGGGTCTAGAGATTCTTGGACTTGCCTCATCTCATCAAGTAGCTCACTTGCATTCATTTGCCTGGCATCAGGATTTGGAGCGGTGGCTTTGACGATCAGGTCGTCTAACTCTTTTGGAACTCCTTGCGCAAATGTAGATGGTGCCGGTACACGTTCGTTCACATGTTTGTATGCAATTTGGATAGGAGAATCACCATCAAAAGGTTTACGGCCCGTTAGTAATTCAAAGAGAACAATTCCAAGGGAGTAGATATCACTTCTTGCATCTGAGACACCCCGTTGGACTTGTTCCGGGGAGAGATAGGAAACACTTCCTAAAACAATGCTTGATTCAACTGTCATGGTGGCTCCCAGCTGAGCGCCACGGGCAAGTCCAAAGTCAGCTATTTTGATTCTGCCATCTTTGGAGATCAAAATATTTTCTGGCTTCAAATCTCGGTGATTAATACCTAATCGGTGCGCTTCAGCAAGACCACTAGCAACAGGGATCATGTAGCGAAGTAGATCGGTGGGGCTCAGTGGTCCTTGTTGGAAAAGGAGATCTCTCAAAGTAAAACCATCAATAAATTCCATGACAATGAAGACAGCAGGTATTCCACCCGTGTTCCATCCTTGATCTTGAATTGCAACAACGTTGGGATGAGACAGGGCCGCGGTTGCTTTCGCCTCTCTAATAAATCGATTTACAAATTCTTCATCATTGGCAAGATGGGGATGCATTATTTTTACGGCAACAGGACGATCAAGGCGCAAGTCACTTCCCTTATAGATCGAGGCCATGCCACCTGCCGCTATCAACTGTTCTAGTTGGTAGCGTCCATCAATAATTTCGCCAGTCAGGTCTGACACGTTGAAATCCTAGAGGCTAGTGGGCGCCATTCACGTGATAATCGGCTGCGTCGGCTGTGCCTTCTTTGGCGAAATGCTCAGCACTTATTTGTTGAAAAAGCTTCATCTGGCTTTCAATCTCATACCCATCGCGTGCAAGTACTCGGTCGAGGCCAATAGGAGGATCTATATCTACCCAAAATTTCATTGAGACGTCATCTCGGATGGATTGCTGACCAGATCCCACTCCTTCAATAATGAGAAAATCGGTAACCGGAATTTCAAATTCTTCTCCAGGTGCATTTTTAAACCAGTCATAGCGGGTTGTTCGATACGAGCTACGTGAAATATGGGCCTGAACGATTTCCTGAAGCTTGGCTGTGAGCTTTTCTCCAAGCGGATCGCTCCAGCCGTCGTAGAGATCATCCATATGCAGGGTAAACACAGAGAGTCTGTCTGCAAAATTCTTCTCCAGAAATGATGCGAGTGTTGTTTTACCTGCGCCAGCCCACCCATCAATCGTTGCAATCATCAGATGAATCCGTCTATTTCATAGCAATTTTGTTGAGATTAGAAACTCTGTTCCAGCGCTTCCAGCCGCCGATGGCCAGCAAGACAAATATGAAATACAAGACAGATGTGAGGTAAGAACCCCCATGCCAGAACTGGAATGTATAAACCGCGTCGACTACAAACCAGACAGGCCAAGCTTCAAATTTCTCCATGCACATCAGCCCTTGAGCAATGCAACTTCCAACAAATCCAAAGGAGTCGGTCCATGTTGCCGCTGCTCCAATATGGGTCAGAAGGGGATTAAGGGCAAACCATGCAATGAAATAAATACCAATCATGGCAAGATTTATCTTCCATGTAAGTCTGTGTGGTTTTGCTCCTTTAGGACCCCATCCAAACCAACCCCAGAATCCTCCTGCGATGAATACGAATTGAAGAGCGGCACTTGCGTAATATTTTTGCTGAAAGAACAAAAGTGCGTAGAGAAGGCTGCTGATGTTCCACCATGGCCATGTAATACGTGGACCATAGATTCCATACCAAACTCCAATAACTGAAGTTATGAAGGCAAAGAATTCCAGATACGTCAGCTTGTAACCCCAAGCGGTAAGCATGACCGTCATTAAATTGTGCATTGATTGACCCCTTTCCAATTCGCATTACCGAACTGGTACTACGGTCGACCTGACGATCAGGTCCTCTCAGCCAATACCTCGGCTCCCGTGAGTGTTTAGCCTAGCGCGCTTTCAAGGCGCGTGCATAAGCCGGCAGAGCGACTTTTAATCTTCTCCATGTAGATGTGGTGGCGCGCTTGGTGAAGATTTCATAATCGATCTTCTCAACTTCATCCACGATTCCGCAGTAGAGCTCACTTGCTGCTTCAATACACGGACGACTTGAGGCATCCAAGAGAGAGATCCCAAATTCAGATTCCTTCTGAAGCGCACGCACGCGCTTAATCTGCGCCCGTAGAGCGCTACGAATCTGTGGAGTAAGGACTCGCTCATTGAGCATTTGCCAACTCACGCCATGTTCTGCAAGTTCTTGGATCGGCAAATAAACACGTCCACGCTCTAAGTCTTCATCTACATCTCTGATGAAATTGGCCAGTTGAAAGGCAATACCAAGTTTCTGAGCGGCCTCATATGCCCGTGGGTCAGTGCTTCCAAGGATTGGAACCATTTGTAGTCCGATAACTGCAGCGCTTCCGTACACATACTCAAGTAGATCTTCGTATGTTTGGTATTCAGTAACAGATAAATCCATGGTCATTGAATGCAAGAAAGCTTCAAAATGTTCAATCGGAATAGCGAACCTGTTCACTGTGTCAATCAGAGCCCTGCCGATGTGATCCTTGCTTTCACCTTTGCGCAGATCAGCAAGAATTCCATCTCCCCAAACCTTTAGCGCATTAGCCTTTTCATCGATAGAGAGGGAAGATTCCAGATCGTCCACGATCTCATCGGCATATCTTGCAAAACCATAAAGTGCATGAACAAATGGCCGTTTTTCTTTTGGAAGAAGGAGTGTCGCTAAGTAATAGGTCTTACCGTGAAGAGAATTTAATCTTTTGCATTCTGCATAAGAGGCGCGCAGGTCCGGATCTGTAATACCCGCGGCAGTGAGTTCATCCATTACTAATCGATCTGTCCAACAATTCGTTCTGCTGCTAATCGACCAGAGATCAAAACCATCGGAACTCCAACTCCAGGCTGGGTACCGGAACCTGCAAAAACAACATTCTCAAAACCCTTTGCCAGATTTGAAGGCCTAAAGGGACCTGTTTGGAAGAAAGTATGTGCACTTGCAAATGGTGCTCCGCTTTCCATTCCTTGTTTTTCCCAGTCAAGAGGCGTCGTCATTTTTTCTACTTCTATTGAATCAATGAAACCGTTATACCCACGCTTTTCCATTACTCGAAGCATTTCATCGCGGTATGTGGATGCTCGTTTGGTCCAGTCGATATCAGCATCAAGGTTTGGGGTTGGGAAAAGGATGTAATACGAGGATTTTCCTGAGGGAGCAAGCGTTGGATCATCATGCGTTGGAACAGTTACTAAAAGGCTTGGATCAGTCATTAGTACTTTCTTATTGATGAGTTCATCAAAGACCCCATCCCAAGACTGTCCAAAGTGAATATTGTGATGAGCAAGATGATCATATTTTTTATTTGATCCGACAAGCAGCGTCACGCATGATGGTGAATACGTAAGTCTCTTCACACTTGGGGGAGTTCGGCCAAGAAGCTCGCGCCAAGCTACAGGCAAGTCTGGATTGAGTACCACTACGTCGCATTCAATCCGCTCCTGGGTATCGGTAATAACCGCAGTTGCCCTTCCATTGGAATGTTCGATGCTCGTCACTGTTGTGTTGTATTTAAATTCAACTCCGTGTTTTGCAGCTGCTCCGGCGAGTGCTCTTGGTACGGCATGCATTCCACCCTTTGGAAAGAAAACACCATTTACTGAATCCATGTATGCAATAACTGCATAGATGGCTAACGCTTGCTGCGGGCTCACGCCGGCATACATCGCCTGGAAGGAGTAAACCTTTTGAGTTCGAGGATCCTTAAGGAACTGGTTGACCTTGGGAGCAAGCCTTCTAAATCCACCGAGCGCGACTAGCTTTGCAAGATTAGGAGTGAGCAGATTCAAAGGTGAATCGATATTGCGGTCGATAAAATCCTTCATTTCATATTTATAGAGTTTTGTTACAAACTCCACATACTTGCCATAGCCGAGTGCTTCTTCGCGGCCAATCGTCTTTTCAATCTCAGCTTGCATTCGGTTGGTATCAGCATGAACATCAAGTGTTGATCCATCGTGATAAAAAGCTCTATATAAAGGTTCTAGTGGAACTAATTCAAGCCAATCCTTGATATCTTCACCAACACAGGCGAGGGCATCTGAAATGAGATCTGGCATTGTCAATACCGATGGACCTGTATCGAACGCATAACCATCTTTTTTGAGTAGACCGTTTCGTCCACCGGGGACGCTTTCACGTTCAACGACAGTCACCTTACGTCCCGCTCCTGCCAAACGTAGCGCAGCGCTTAAACCGGCAAGACCTGCTCCCACAATCACTACGTGATCGGTTTTTCCTTTAACTGTGCGAGGCATTTTCTATTTAACTCTTTCTCACGGTTGCTGCAATCGCCATCTCTTCAAGCATGGTCCCTGCCTTAGGAGATATTCCACCACTTTTTGCAGCGTTATGCGCGCTGAAAGTCATATCGGTAATGAGGGATTCGACCTGGGCGAGAGCGCCTGTCTCGGTAATGATCATGCGCAGCGAATCAACGCCTGCTTGGTCTAAATCTGCCTTCCCAAAGTATTTTTCAAATTCCGCACGTTGGGCCGCATTTGATTTATTCAACGTTGTAGCAATGAGCACTGTTCGCTTACCTTCGCGCAAATCATCACCTGCCGGCTTTCCAGTTTCTTTTGGATCTCCAAAGACACCCATGATGTCATCTCTGAGTTGGAATGCTTCGCCAAGTGGCAGTCCATACTGCGAATAAATCTCGTAATGCTCACCCTTGACGTTTTCACTTAAGGCAGCACCAAAATGTAAGGGCCTTTCAATACTATATTTTCCAGATTTATACCGAGCAACTTTGAGTGATCTTTCAACGCTTTCACTTGCAAGTGCCTGCTCATATACATCCAGATATTGCCCAGCCATAAGTTCAACACGCATCTCATCATAGATAGGAAGGGCTGAAAGTATTTGTGAACTTTTAACTCCTGACTCATGCAGCATTTTATCTGCCCAGATAATGGCGAGGTCTCCCATAAGTACTGAGGCAGCTAAACCAAATTGGGCGGATGAGCCTTGTAAATTCTTCGCTTTATGGATTGCTTCGAATTGTTTGTGAATTGAAGGCGCGCCTCTACGTGTATCAGAGGCATCCATGAGGTCATCGTGAATCAAAGCGCATACATGGACAAGTTCTAAACTTGATAGCGCTGTGATGCTTTCTTGAGTAATTTCACCACCGGCACCGATGTGACCAAGTGCAGCGAAGAGAGGTCGTAGACGTTTTCCGCTATCGAGAAGAAAATGACCTAGGGCATTGGAAACAGGAATCAGATCGTCATCAACGCTCTGTAGATAGGCTGATTCACGATCAAAAAATGATGCGAGTGATTTATCTACCGCGCTTTTCAGTTGGAGAATTCCATCAAAATCCACGCGGTAACGGTACCCTGCTGGGCTATGAGTCACACAACTTTCTCGGTAGAGCTTTTTCCTCCCAAGGATGAAGCCGGAGAAGAGCGCATGTGGCAGGCAACAGCGCAATTCCAAGAGGTGAAGCCAGATTTCATTTCTGTCACATATGGCGCTGGAGGCAGCACCCGCGATCGAACAGTTCGTATCGCATCTGAACTTACCGCGCGTACAGGAATCTCAACTGTTGCTCACCTGACATGTGTTGGTTCAACTCGTGAAGAGATAGAGCAAATTCTTGATCAATATCAGCAGGCTGGCATTCAAACTATTTTGGCGCTACGTGGTGATCCAGTGGGAGGACCTAGTTCACCATGGGTGGGTACGCCAGGTGGCTTTGATCATGCAGATCAACTGGTCAAGTTAGCAATTGATCGTGGAAGTTTTAAGGTAGGCGTGGCTGCATTTCCAGATGGTCATCCAGCCTCGCATGGTGATTTTAAAAAAGATATTGATGTTTTACTAAAGAAGGAATCCCTCGGAGCAAGCTTTGCAACAACACAATTCTTTTTTGATGCGTCATCGTGGATTTCACTTGTTGATTCACTCAAAAAGAGTGGCTCACAACTTGATGTTATTGCAGGAATTTTGCCAGTAACCAACGTCAAACAATTGACTCGAATGGCGCAACTGGGTGGAACTGCTATCCCAGAGAAGATTCAAAAAGCTTTTGCGCAAGTTGCAGACGATGAAGATGCTGTACGGGAATTGGGGATTGAGATTGCAACATCATTATCCAGAGACTTAATTGCCGCAGGAGTCCCAGGACTTCATTTTTACTCGATGAATAACGCTCAGGCCACACTTGAGATCATTAAGAGAGTTGGTCTGCGGTGAGAAGAGAAGAATTTTTCAAGCTCTGGTCTTCACTCCATGGCGACGTGAAAATAACTGGAATTGTTAAAGGATGGCTTCGCATCTCTTTCATAGTTACCAAGCCACTAGCAAAAGCAAAAATAAGCCCGAACGTCCTTACAGGCGGTGGAGTCTTAGCAAGTATTTATCTGTGGTTAAGCGCCGCGCATAAGTACGCTCTTATTTTATTGGCGATATCAATATTTCTTGATGCCATTGACGGCACTCTTGCAATGCTCACCGGGAAAGCCTCCAAAAGGGGAGCGGTGTTAGATTCTGTTGCTGATCGAATCGCAGAATTTTTTTGGGCTCTCACCTTCTACGCTCTCGGCGCTCCCATCTGGATTGTCGCAGTGGCATGGGCTCTTGCCTTTGCTCAAGAGTATTTACGAGCAAGGATTGCAGGCTTAGGTGTTGCACGGGTTTCTATGGTCACAATTTGTGAAAGACCTGTACGAGCTTCACTTCTTGCAATTGCACTTGGATTAGCGTTGATTCATTCCCAAGGCATTAAGGAAGTTGCGTTCATCTGGCTTGTAATGCAGCTCATTTCTTTTGCTTCACTGATGAGACACAGCTATAAACTTTTAAGCTCGACCAATCGCATCGGCGACTAGTTCACCACTTATTCCAACAAGCGGTAAGCCTCCGCCAGGATGTGCTGAGCCCCCTACGCAATACAAACCGTGAACGGGCGAGCGATTCTTAGCTCGCCTGAAAGCTGAACGTGCTCCATTACTGGAAGTTCCATAAATGGAGCCCCCTGGTGCACCCGTACTATTTTGCAGATCAAGGGGCGTGCGATATTCCAACATATCAAGCCTTGAACTTACTTGAAGCCCTAAAGAATCCATCTTTTCAATAATCATCTTTGCATAAGAGGCTGAATCACCACTCCAGTCCCATCCAATTCCGGGCTCATGGCGTGGGGCATTTACCAAGACAAACCAGCTTTCAGTATTGTCACGTTTAACCATTTGCCGATCGCGTGGAGCACAGATGTAAATCGTGGGGTCACTAACTGGAACTTTCTTTGTAAAGATTTCATCAAATTCAGCGTCATAGTCTTGGGGAAAGTACACATTGTGATGGGAGAGATCAGGCAATTTGCCTTGAAACTTTGAGTTATCTAAGCCAAGGAGAAGGCTAAAACCGGATAAAGATTTTGTAGATTTCTCAAGTTTAACTCGCTCTTGTTTCGCACTCTTCACCGATGGTGCAAGAAGGTGGTTGTAGACAATTTCTGCATCAGCATTGGCCACAACAATAGAAGCGGAGATAACTTCACCACTTCCCGTAACAACGCCTGTTACTTTTCCAGATGTAGTTGTGATCTCTTTTATCGGGCTACCGAGGTGAATCTTTACGCCAAGCTGGCGGCATCTACTCTCTAAGCTTTCAGAGAGTTTTCCAATTCCTCCCTGAATATGCCAAGCCCCGAATGTAGCTTCGATAAATGCAATTGTTAAAAGCGCTGCAGGAGCTTTCCGAGGATCAGATCCCGTATACGTCGCATAGCGATCGACGATCATCTGAATGTGTGGATCCTTGGTGTATTCCTGGGTTACTTTGCGTAGTGACTTCCACGGGGCAATTTGTTTGATCCCCCTGAGTAAATCCTTTTCTTTGAGCAAACTCGCAATGGTTGGAATTTGGGATTGCACGAAGGGAACACGAGAGATATCCCACATGACCTCTGCGCGCTGCATAATTGAATGCCAGGCGTCGCCAGCACTTTTACCGAAAGCTTTTTCAATTGCCATACATGTTTTTGGGAGGTCTAAATTAACAAAATTGACCTTCGCCTTATCTGCAAAGTGATAACTGAAAGCAGGATCAATCGCTTCCAAGGAGAGTGAGTTTTCCAGCCTGCTACCGGTTTTGAGGAAGAAATCTTTGTAGACAGCAGGCAGCGTGAGCAGGGATGGACCGGTATCAAACGCGTAATCGCCAATCCACTCTGTTCTACATTTACCACCAGTTCGATCTGCCGCTTCATAGATTTCAACATCGTGTCCCGCTCGTGCTAACCGCGCAGCACTGACCATTCCACCAACTCCAGCTCCGATGACGATGATTTTTGTCATGAGCCCACAACGTTTCTTCCTCGCCAAAGTAGCGTTCCGTGTGATTTTCCGTGCCAAGACTTTGCGATCAAAACGATGAGAGCAAACATGGAGAGAGGATGCAAAAAGAGTGAACTAAATGTGGATCTTGTTCGCGCAGCGCTTACCAGACGTGAAAGGGTTAAAAGCAAGTAACAACCCCATGCCCATTTGTTTCCGGCTAGGGCAAAAATGAAAGGAAGTATCCCTGTAACAAAGAAAAGAACGCTTACAAAGATGCTCCCACCCAATCCACCAAAAGCTGCCCAGAGCGATTTTGTGTATCCAGCAATCAGATCACGATCCTTTTTATACATTCGGCATTCACTCACAGCACTTGCCTCAGCTACCCCGCCGGAGAACTTATGTTTGTGAAGAGATCTTGCTAGCTCAAGGTCGTCTAGCACTTCAGATTTGATAGCAGCATGGCCTCCTGAGGCGAGATAGGCCGACCTTCGTACGACAAAAAACTGTCCATTTGCGACAACCATTGATCTGAAAGGTAGTTTCTCCGCAAGACGAAGTGGTACAGAGGAGATCCACGACCATTGCAAAAGTGGTTGCATGAGTCGCTCTAAAAAACTCACTGCGATTTGCCGAGGATACGGCGATATAAAATCCCAATGAAGATCATTCATCCTTGCAATTGCAGCATTGATAGCGGTGGGAGCCAGTCGGACATCGGCATCGAGGAAAACTAAGTAATTGGCAAAGGTCGATTCTGAAAGTTGGTGACAGGCAAAATTCTTTCCGAGCCAACCCTCTGGCAAATCCTTTCCTGTAATAACTTCGATGCCAGGCAGGCTTTTGGCCAGTGATGCTGTCTTATCTGCAGAGCCATCATCGAGAACTTTTATTGAAATGTGAGTCATTCCTTGAGACCCAAGAACACTGGTGAGCGAGGCAACTACGTTTTCCTCTTCGTTGCGCATGGGCAGCAAGACTGCCACTTCTTCTTCGATGCCATTTTGAATTTTTGCTTTAACTACCCTCATGGACAGGGCGTTGATGATTGTTATTAATAATGCCAGCGCACATATGAGAGCGATAAAAGGCATGTTAAAGATTAGCAGGTCTGCCAAAGCCAATCGAAAAGAAGTATGGGATTAAGACCGCTCCAAAAACTAAAGCTCCAAAGATGCCAACTCCTGGCCTATGGAAGAAGAAAACATTTCCAACAAGCCCAGAAAATAATGTCCACGCTAAGAAGAAGTCAGGGATGGAAGTACTGACGCCACCCTTCTTTCGCTCTTTAGGTAATACTGCATGGAGTAGGGCCATTAAACCCATACCCGCAAATAACCACCCAGCAGTATTTGAAAGTGGAATTTCAGGTGCGTATGGCACATGGGGTCCAACAACTTTCCAGGTCCATCTTCCAGCAGAAACCATTTGTGGATCAAGAAAAAGATCCCATGCAGCTAATGCAATTCCCCCATAAATAAATACCCAATTCTTACTTACCCGGCGCGCGGCAATAAGTAGGGGATAGGAAAGCATTAACCATGCAAAAGGAACTAGAAGCGGCACTCCAAAGATTTGCGCTCCAAGTGAATGATCGTAGGTGTACGTACCAAAAGGCCATCCAGTTTTAACGCCTATCGCTTCAACAGTGAATGCGTAAATCACGACAACGAAACCCAGTGTTATCGCAAAGCGAAATCCGTAGGCAAAGAAAGAGTGGATCAGCATTGTGATTGCCAGACTATAAACTGTTGCAATTGTTACTTGTTGCAATAATTTACCGTGAACAAGAGGGTAACTGATCTGCAGAGCAATTGAAGCGATGGCCAAGATCAGTAGAAATAAATTTCTGCCGCGAATCCCTCTACGCCCTGCAATATTTCGGGGTCTGTATTGGCGGATGGACATTTCTTAATTGTGCCTTATTAGTCGGTAGAAATGGAGCCGCGTTTTTCGATTAACGCGAATCTTGCGAATAATTCATCCCGATACCACCCCTGTTTTGCCGTCTCGGTGATGACCGCTGCATGGGCTGGGTCTTTGTAGGCGAAGGCACGAATACTTTGCGAATCCCTCCAGATCGACAGAGTCCCTTGAAGTCCGATGGGCGCTTCACCAATACCTATAGCCATCTCAAGACCAGGAGAGTTTCTTAAACTTGAGATTACCGGTGGGACTGCGCGCCAAAACATCATGTTCTTCCCCCATTTAATTGTGGCGCGAGTTATTGCGACAACTGCTCCATCCCATTGGAAATTTGTTTGGATCTCAAAGGGTTGCCTGCCAGACCAGCTGCCGTGAGCTGCAAAGGGAGCAAGTGTTAAGCGCATTTCGTTGTCCGAAAACTTTCTCCAACCAGAAATAATTGAACCGATATCAAACTGATCAACTTTAGACTCGTCAATATTTACCAGTATTCCCCAGCGATACATGTTGGCATCTCTAGGTGTGAATGTTTCACCTGTCCCAGTTCCCAGCAATTTAAAGAATTCCACATCTGGATAGCTTTTTAGACGGGCACGGTCACTTTGCATGTGGCTGACTGCTCTCCAGATATTCCTTCTCTTTACATCAAAGAGGTAGACGAGCGTGCGCATCATTGAGCAATCACAGTCTTAATAATTGTAAAAATCGAGAGCGCAAAGAGAAGGTAGGCAAAAGATTTACGTAGCAAATCTGCTGGGACTCTAGAACTGTAGTGTGACGCAAGAGTGGAGACGATAATTGCGGCAATGCCAATAACTAGAGGAATGCTCCACTTCACCTCTGCCCATGCAGAGTGGTGACCAAGAAATGAAGTCGAACAGTTGATGGCAATGATAAATAGAGAAGTACCTGCTGCCTTACTCTGTGGAGTGTTATAGAAAAGAATCAAGATAGGCATAGCTAAAAAGCCTCCGCCAATTCCAAAGAGCCCTGTCATTAGACCAATCAGAAGAGAAGTGGCGATGAGGGCGCCTAGTGGCATTTTTCTCTCTGGTCTTACCTTTACGGGACCACGCAACATTGATGCGCCGGCAACAGATAGGACTACGGCAAATCCGCCAGTAATCACCCAGGCAGACAGGTGCTTGGATAAAAGAGCTCCACCAATATTCGTCACAAGACCAATTGCCCAAATTGAGAGCGCTTCGCGGTAGAGAACATCCTTCGTTCTTATCTTCGGGATGAGCCCGAAGAAAGCCGCGATGAAAACAACGGCAAGAGCTGCAGTAGTTGCCTGCTGGGCGTTGAAGTGAAAAACATAGAGAAGAATCGGCACGGTGATCATGGCGCCGCCTGCGCCGACAAAACCCAAGACCGATCCCACAAATGACCCGAAGATAAGGGCGAGGATGATGTGGGTAAGACTCACGGAGTTAGTTTGCCTTAGATGTCAGGTAAATGGCATATAACTGTTCATGGATAACCTGAACAGTTATGAAACTTAATTAGTGGAAAGGAGGTGACTATGAGCGCAGCCGATGAATTCTCGACGATTTTGCATGTGGACATGGATGCCTTCTTCGCTTCTGTTGAAGAGCGCGATGACCCAACGTTAAAGGGCAAGCCAGTTGTGGTCGGGGCTGGAATTCGAGGAGTAGTTGCCGCTGCAAATTATGAAGCTCGCAAATTCGGCATCCATTCTGCGATGCCTGTCAGCCAGGCAAAACGCCTGGCCCCACATGCAATTTTTATTCCTCCTGATCATGGTCGCTACACAGAAGTTTCAGAACACATCATGGAGATTTTTAATCGGTTCACCCCTTTGGTAGAGCCAATCTCACTTGATGAAGCGTTCTTAGATGTGAGCGGCTCTGAGCGTTTATTAGGAAGTGGCAAAGAAATAGGAGCAAAGATTCGAGCGCTAGTCGAAGAGGAGCAAGGCATTACCTGCTCTGTGGGAATCGCCACTACAAAATTTGTCGCAAAACTTGCCTCATCACACTGCAAGCCCAACGGGATGCTGGAGATTGACCCGGATAAAGTTTTAGAGTTTTTGCACCCACTACCGGTCAGCGTCATCTGGGGAGTGGGTCCTAAAACAAATGAAGAGCTCTTAAAACTGGGGCTGCGCACAGTTGCCGATATTGCCGCAACGCCTAGGCAGACACTTATTCGCGCATTGGGTGAAGCCGCTGGTTCGGCGCTTTATGAACTGGCGTGGGGGAGAGATTATCGAGATGTCATTCCAGATGAGGCCGATAAAAGCATTAGCAACGTTGAGACTTTCTCTGTAGATATCTATGAAGAAGAATCTATTCTTAAAGAGCTCCTACGGATGACAGAAAAGGCAAGCCTTCGCATGCGAGAGCGCGGGTTATCAGCACGTAGAGTTTCCATCAGGGTTCGCTTTGCAGATTTCAAAACAATAACTCGCTCAAGAACTGTAGATATCGCTGTAGATGGAACCCAAGAGTCTTATGGGATAGCCAAGAGTTTGTATCTCGGACTTAAGCTAGATCGAGTGCCAGTTCGATTGGTAGGAATTAGTTTTGAAAGTCTGGTTGATGCAAACGGTGCACCTATCCAACTTCGACTGGGTGAACCCGAGAGCGGCTGGCGCCAAGCAACCAAAGCGATTGACCTGGCAACCGCCAGGTTCGGCCGTGGCAGCGTTCGCCCTGCCAGGCTTGTGAGAAAGGCCGATGAAGGCGCTGAGAATGAGGACTACGAGGAGTAATCCATATAGCGCGCCCTGCTCGTAATGCTCTATCCTGTTGACATGCCTCTTTCAGACCACGAACGCAAGCTACTTGCGGAGATGGAAGCTGCCTTTGAACAGGATGACCCACGCCTTGTTTCAACACTGACAGGCAAAGCCCGCACAAAGCAGGCAAGCAGGGTGCTCGCAGGAGTAATTACCCTTCTCTTTGGAATGTGCGTTCTCTTTGGCGGACTCGTCGCCAAGGTAGTTCTAGTCAGCCTGGCTGGATTTCTTATTGCCCTCACCGGTCTTTTCTTGATGGTGACAAACTTTTCATTGCCTGGGCGTAGGGGTACAAAGAGCACAAAGCCTCGCTGGAGCGATCGCCTTGAGAACCGCTGGGATCGCCGCAACGACCAGTAGGAGTTAATGGAGCGCCATGGGCGCTCGCTATGAGTTTATTGGCCCCTTCGGGGGCCTTTTTTTATTGCCCTCACATAGCCCTGAGCCCTGGGGGATGAAAGGGGGAAAAGTGCAGAGAAGTGGGAAAAGGTGGTTGAAAAGGGAGAAAAAGGGAGTAAAGTGGTGCCCACGGCTTAATTCGGGGGAATTGAGCGTAAAAGTGGTTGAAACTGGGGGAAGAAAATGTTTCTGGGCACCCACGAGCCAAAGCTCGATGAGAAGGGTCGCCTGATTCTGCCCGCCAGATTCCGAGATGAATTGGCCGATGGCTTAGTAATTACTAAAGGTCAAGAGCGCTGTCTATATGTCTTCCCCGCATCTGAATTCACTGCAATAACAGAGCGACTTCGTCAAGCACCAGTTACAGAAAAAGCGGCACGTGACTACATGCGCGTGATGTTTGCCGGAGCACACGATGAAGTGCCAGATAAACAAGGTCGCGTAACTATTCCCGGTGGATTGCGCACTTATGCGGCACTTGAAAAAGAGTGCGTAGTTATTGGCGCTAATACTCGCTTAGAAATTTGGGATTTCACTTCGTGGAATACATATCTAGCTGATCGAGAAAAGGGTTTTGCTGATGTTTCAACGGAGGTGTTGCCAGGTCTGTTCTAAAGACCAATAAAAATTTCTGCGGTTAGGCCATCGCCGACTTCATCAACGACGCCACTTCCCCGGCGCCGTTCCCCCCAAGATCCGTCGGTCGGCGGTGACCTAACTACAGAAAATGTAATTACTAAAAAGAGGAATAGCAATACACAAAAGGAAGGGGAGTGAAGATGGCAATAGCTGGTAAGGAACATATTCCAGTCGCGTTAGAGCGCTGCATTGAATTGCTCACCCCCGCAATTGAATACTCCTTAAACAGCAATCCATCCACAATTGTTATTGATGCCACACTTGGACTTGGCGGCCACGCAAGAGCCCTGCTTTCAAAATTTCCGACGATCACCGTGATTGGAATCGATAGAGATGCTCATGCAATTGAACTGGCAAAGAGCAATGTTGGAGAGAACTTAGACCGCTTAAAAATTGCACAAAATACTTATGACAACATTCCTCAAATATTAGCTGAGCAAGGAATAAGCAGAGTTGCCGGCATTCTCTTTGATTTAGGTGTCTCCTCCATGCAATTAGATGATGGGCAAAGAGGCTTTGCATACTCTCATAGTGCACCCCTTGATATGCGGATGGATCAATCTCAAGAATTAACCGCTCAACATATCTTGGATTCTTACGATCGTGGTGCCTTGATTCATATTTTGCGCACATATGGTGAGGAGAAATTTGCACCTAAAATTGCTGACAATATTATTTCTGCCAGGGCTTCATCCTCCCTGCGCACAACAACTGAATTAGCAGATCTAGTTAAAGCAAGTATTCCTGCTCCCGCAAGGCGCACGGGTGGAAATCCAGCAAAGCGAACTTTCCAAGCACTTCGTATTGAAGTTAATCAAGAACTCGCAGTACTTGAACGCGCTATTCCTGCTGCGCTCGAGGCTCTTGAAGTGAAGGGGCGCTTGGTAGTGATGGCCTATCAATCGCTTGAAGATCGGATAGTTAAAACAGCATTTACTGCAGCGACCGCATCTAGAACGCCACGAGGCTTGCCAGTAGACCTTCCAAACAGTGCAGCTCACTATGCCCTTGTTATGCGTGGTAGTGAGAGTGCTTCAGCTGCAGAGATTCAGATGAATCCACGTGCGCAGTCAATGCGTTTACGTGCAGTTGAAAGGCTGGCTGCATAGTGGCTATCGCTGAGATTGCAATACGTTCACTTCCTGAACGAGTTAAGGATGTTCGCCAAACAGCTTTTGCTAAAGCAGCACTACGCCTTGTTCCAGATCTTGATGTCAGAAATGCGGAGAGTGTAGATAATCGGACATTTATCGCAATTATTGGTGCAATTTTCCTTTCGGGACTTATCGCTCTTCTTGCGATTAATACTTCATTGACGACAGATGCATTTACAGCCCAGCACCTCAAGGTAAAGCTAGCCTCTATCAATAGCCAGCGAGATGTAACCCTCAACCAGGTTGCAACCTTCTCATCACCTAATCAATTAGCGGCATCTGCTCGCAAACTTGGAATGAAACCGGCTGAAAGCACAAACTTCGTTGATCTATCGGTGACCTTGCCATGATTACGCCTCATATTTTCCATTCGCGAGTCAGGGCGCTGATTGTGATGGCGGTTTTAGTTTTGATAATTTTTGGCTTGCGCCTGGTAGATGTTCAAGCCGTTCAAGCAGATGGTTATACCAAACGAGCAAATAATGAGATGGTGACTTCCTCAGTCATGCTTGCACCTCGGGGAACAATCACAGATGTAAATGGTGTAGTACTTGCGCGAAGTGATAGTGCCAGCCGAATTGTTGTTGACCAGACGATGATTACTGATCCGGTAAAGACCGCACACCTGCTTGGCCCCGTTCTTTCTATTCCAGAGGATCAATTAGCAGCGCTTCTTACGGGTCCTCGGCGATATCAAATCATTCTCCCTGCGGCACCTCCTGCAGTCTGGGACAACTTACAAAGCACTCTTTCTCAGTACAACTCCTCGGTGATTAAAACTAAAGACGGTTTATCGAAACGCATCGTTGGATTTTTTAGGGAATACACATTCACTCGTGAGTACCCAACGGGCTCACTCGCCGCTTCACTTATTGGTTTTACCAATGCAAGTGGAATAGGAGCCGCAGGTTTAGAGACCAGTTTGCAGAGTCAATTGGCTGGCAAGAATGGCTCCTATAAATATGTGAACGGCGATGGGGCCATTATTCCTGGCTCGCAGCAATTCATTACTCAAGCAAAGGCTGGAAGTGATATCCGTTTAACAATTGACCGCGATGTCCAGTGGGTCGCACAGAGCGCCATCGCTGAAGCTGTGAAGAGTTCAGGTGCTGCATCTGGAACGGTTATTGTCATGGATCCAAAGACTGGTGCAATTCTTGCTCAAGCTAGTGCTCCTTCTTTTGACCCATCCAAGCCAAAAACGGAGACTGCTAACAACATTCGAAACCCCGCAGTTCAAGATGTTTATGAACCTGGTTCGACAGGAAAGATTATTACGGTGGCAGCAGCGTTAGAGGAGAAAAAAACAACTCCAGAAACCGTTTATACAATTCCAAATGAGTACAAAGTTGCAGGACGCCCATTTAAAGACGACGTCAACCATGCTACAGAGCATTTAACTACTGCAGGCATACTTGCGGTTTCTAGCAATATTGGTGCAATTCAAATTGGGCAGAGCATTCCTCATCAAACTTTCTATGACTACTTAAAGAAGTTTGGCATTGGTCAAGGCACAGGCTCAAATTTACCCGGAGAATCGATAGGTATTTTGCATCCAGTGAGCGCTTGGTCGGATTCGTCGGCTCCAACTATGTCATTTGGTCAGGGATATTCAGTTACAGCCATGCAGGCGACAGATGTTTTTGCAGCGATCGCTAATGATGGACTACGCGTAACTCCAAATGTTGTTGCAGGAGTGATTGATAGCAGTGGTCATTACACCCCGTCATCTCCATCACAAACGGTTCAGGTGGTCAGTGTTGATACAGCGCGCAAGGTTCGTACGATGCTTCAAGGTGTTGTATCTGAAGCAGGAACTGCGCCAGCGGCGCAGATTCCCGGTTATAAAGTTGCAGGAAAGACTGGAACAGCAATGCGAAGTGATCCGACTTGTGGTTGTTACCGAGGATATACGGCATCATTTATTGGTATGGCACCTGCAGATGCGCCTCGTTATGTTGTGAGTGTGGTTGTTCAAAATCCAACTAAGCAACACTTTGGTGGCGTAGTCGCCGCCCCTGTTTTCAAGAAGGTTATGAGTTTTGTACTCCAAGCAAAACAAATCCCGCCTGTTGTCACATCTACCACGGTTTACCCGCTTACGGAGCAAGCTCTGATGTCTGCACGAAAGCAAATAGTAACAATCAAGCCAGGCACGAAGGCTTAACCATGAATATTGGATCTAGCCAGACACTTCGTCCAATTAACAACGAATCTCACACCTTTTCTCAATGCGCCCGTTTTCTTGGAATAGAGGATGTCGGGGCCCAAGAGGCCGATCTTGTTATTACCGGGATGAGCGACAGCTCTCGCGAAATTCAAAGCGGTGATCTTTTCATCGCCATGCCAGGTAAGAAAAATCACGGCGCAACTTATATTGATTCTGTAGTTTCTGCTGGAGCAGTTGCTGTTTTAACCGATGCAGAAGGCGCTTTGCTCATAAACAAAAAATTACCAACTCTTGTAGTTGATAACCCACGACTTCATGTAGGTGATTTAGCAGCTTGGTTTTATGGAAACCCCTTTGGAAAATTTGCAGCCGTAGGAGTTACAGGGACCAACGGAAAGACGACAACAACCGCTCTGCTGGATCAAATTTGGCAGCTCTCAGAGCGGACTACTGGATTGATCGGGACAGTTGGAATTTCGCTAGATGGGGAGATGTATCCAGTCTCCTTTACGACCCCAGAAGCAACCACCCTTCAAATGATCGCTGCGGCAATGGCAGAGCGACATGTGAAGAATATTGCGATGGAAGTCAGTAGCCATGGCATTGCCCAACATCGCATCGACGGAGCGAAGTTTGATGTTGTAGGTTTTACAAATTTGACCCAAGATCATCTTGATTTTCATGGAGATATGGAGAGCTACTTCCAAACAAAAGCGAAACTCTTCACTTCTGAGTTCACCAGCCATGCAATTGTGAATATAGACGACCCCTACGGAGCGCGTCTTTATGAAAGTGTCGCTGTACCCAGTGAAAGCGTTTCGCGCAGTAACCCCAAAGCGCATTGGTACTACGACGATATACACATGATTGAACATGGCATCGGCTATGAAGTGCGCATTCGTGGAGTTGGCGGGATTCTTATAGAAGGAACGTTGCCTTTGCTTGGACTTCATAATGCGGATAACGCGCTCCTTGCAATTGCATTAGCTGTTCACACAGGTGTAGACCCAATCGCGATTGGGTCTAACATGCATTTATTGAGTGCGCCGGCAGGAAGACTCGAGCCGGTGGCCCTTGGCCAAAAATTCATCGCCCTAGTGGATTACGCACACACACCAGACGCCGTAACTCACGTACTTTCTACAGCTCGATCACTTACTAAGGGAAGAGTTATTGCTGTCCTTGGCTGTGGGGGAGATCGTGATAAATCCAAGAGAGCACTGATGGGTCAGGCACTGCGGGATGGTGCAGATTTCGCAATCTTCACAAGTGATAACCCCCGTAGTGAAGATCCCCAAAGTATTTTGAATGAGATGGTTGGAGAGTTAGATCTTCGCGAGAATGCATGCGTTGAAGCAGATCGCCGAGGAGCAATAGCAGTTGCAGTTTCAGAGGCATCAGATGGTGATTGCGTTCTTGTATTAGGTAAGGGTCACGAGCGTGGCCAGGAAATCAAGGGTCAGAAGTTTGAATTTGATGACCGCATTGAGCTAGCTCGTGCGATTGAAGGTTTAGCATGATTTCTCTGAGCATCAAAGAGATAGCCGATATTGTGGGTGGCACAGTAGCTAATGTGGATGAGAATAAAATCATCACTCAAAGCCCTGAGATTGATTCAAGGAAAGTAACTTCAGATAACTATTTTGTTGCACTTCCTGGAGATCGAGTTAATGGAAATGACTTTGCAAAAGATGCCATTAAGGCAGGCGCTAGTTTTGCCTTAATGACCATGGATATTGGAATTCCAGCGGTTGTTGTCAAAGATTCGTTTGTGGCCCTTCAGCAGTTAGCGAAAGAAGTTCGTGTCCGAATGACTGGCTGTACCTTTATCGGAATAACTGGCTCACAAGGAAAGACAACAACCAAGGATCTACTAGGTCATATTTTGCCAATTGCTGGAAAAAGTGTTGTCCCTCAGGGGTCTTTTAACAATGAGCTAGGCGTCCCTCTCACAATTCTTCAATGCGCTGACGATACAAAATACTGCGTGCTGGAAATGGGAGCTCGCCATTCTGGTGACATAACTGCTGTTACTAAAATTGGCATGCCACATATTGGTGTTGTCCTGGTGGTTGGTAGCGCTCACGTTGGTGAATTTGGAAGCAGTGAAGGAATTGCTAAAACTAAAGGTGAACTCATAGATTCGCTTCCTGCTAACGGTGTGGCAATACTTGGCACTTATGATTCCTATACGCCAAAGATGCCATCTCAACCCGGCGTGAAGAGAGTTCTCTTTGGCGAAAGTTCAGATTGCAATGTGAGGGCTGCCGATATCGAATTTCGAGAGGGGCGAGCTCATTTTGATTTAGTCGCTGAGTCAGGACGCGCTCCAGTAGCTCTTCGCCTGCTTGGAATGCACCAGGTTTCAAATGCCCTCGCAGCAGCGGCCGTAGCGTTGGAAGTTGGAATTTCGATTGAATCAGTTGCGGCCGCTCTTTCTACCGCAGAAATTTCAAGTAAATGGCGCATGGAGTTACATGATGTTCACGAACTTCTGTTCATCAATGATTCCTATAACGCAAATGCAGAGAGTATCAGCGCTGCGTTACGTACGTTGGTCCTGCTCACACAAGAACGCGGGGGATCTTCATGGGCATTTCTGGGGAAGATGCATGAACTCGGCGAGTCTGAGGTAGAAGAGCATCTGGCTATTGGCAGACTCGCCTCTGAATTAGGAGTAGACCATTTAGTAGCTGTAGGGACCGACCTATATCTCAATGGGCTTGAGTTAAGCCACTTAGCAGGAGATGAAATGTCAACGCATTACGCGCTCACGCAAGAGGAAGCGCTTACATTCTTACGTCACATTGAAGAAGGTGACGTGCTGTTAATCAAGGCATCAAGAGCCGAGCACCTGGATGAGCTCTCAGAGAAGCTGATAGCAGGATGGCAGGTCAAATACGAATGAAAGGTATTTTGATAGCCGGCAGTGTCTCTACACTTTTAAGTTTCGTACTTACTCCTATTTTTATTAAAATCTTTGCAAAACGAGGCTATGGACAAGTTATTCGTGATGATGGACCAACCTCACATCACGTGAAGCGTGGAACGCCAACGATGGGCGGGATTGTCCTTCTTTTTTCAGCACTTATTGGTTATTTCACCAGTCATCTCATTAATGGAGTTTCGATTAGTGCATCTGCCTTACTTATTATTGGTTTAGCAGCAGGGCTTGGCTTCGTTGGCTTCCTTGATGATTGGCTCAAAATTATTAAGCAACGCTCTCTCGGGCTTACAGGATGGCAGAAACTACTTGGGCAAGGAATAGTTGCGGCTATTTTTGGCGTACTAGGTATCCACTTCAAGGACGCTTTTAAGTTGGCGCCAATTTCCCTGCACTTATCAACCGTGCGCGATACGTCAATTGTTTTAGGAACAGTCTTTGTCGTCCTCTGGGTAATTTTTCTTGTTATGGGCACTAGCAATGCAGTCAATCTCACAGATGGCTTAGATGGGTTAGCAAGTGGAACATCGATTATGACGCTACTTGCCTTTATTCTTATTGGCGTATGGGAATTTCGGCAAAGCTGCGGTCTTAATTCTGTAACAGTTCATCTCAGTAAGTGCTACATGGTTCGTGATCCACTAGATACTGCTATTTTGGCAGCCGCATTTGCCGGAGCTTGCGCTGGATTTTTATGGTGGAACACCTCACCAGCAAAAATATTTATGGGGGATGTTGGCTCACTTTCACTTGGTGGAGCTATAGCGGGGTTTGCGATCATGTTGCGGACGGAAGTTCTTTTAGTCGCTCTTGGCGGTTTATTCGTGATCATCACCATGTCAGTGATTATTCAACGCCTATATTTTAAAATCTCCGGTGGTAAAAGAGTGTTCCGAATGGCTCCACTGCAACATCATTTTGAACTAATAGGATGGGCTGAAGTGACAATCGTGATTCGATTCTGGATCATTGCAGGAATTTGTGTCGCAGCTGGCCTTGGGCTCTTCTATGCGCAATGGGTAACTTCTTAAGATGCCTTATCTGGGCTCGCTGCAAGGTAAAAAGATCGCCGTCGTAGGGGCTGGCGTAACTGGTCAAGCAGTACATAAGTTTCTCGCTTCGCACTCATTAGATCATGACACGATCGATGAAAAAGATAAGGGCGCGAAGAGCGATGTTTCAACCCATTATGACTTGGCCATTATCTCTCCAGGCTGGAAACCAACGCACCCACTTATTGAGAAGCTTCGTGCACAGGGCACAGAGCTCATCAGCGAGTTAGATTTTTCGTGGCTTGTGAAGGCAGAAATCGCGCCAGATCAAAAATGGATAGCTCTCACCGGAACAAATGGCAAAACGACTTCAGTTCAGATGGTCCAATCAATATTTGAAGCGAGTGGAGTCAGCGGAATTGCATGTGGCAATGTAGGTCAACCTGTAATCGAAGTCCTAGCTTCAGGTAAGAACCATGATTTTCTGGCACTTGAGCTATCTTCTTTTCAACTTGAGTGGAGCCATCTACCTCGCTTTGTAGCTTCAGCTTTGCTTAACATCGCTCCTGACCATATAGATTGGCATGGCTCATTTGATGCATATGCAAATGCAAAAATGAAATTACTTGAGTTCTCCGAAGTGGCCATTCTCAATTCCTCAGATAGTGAGAGCGTTCTGCGCTCATCAGCGTGGGGCGGTCGCAAAGTCTTCTATGTACTAGATACACCTGCAGCAAACGAACTTGGTTTGGTTGAAAATTTATTGATTGATCGCGCATTTGGCAGTAATCCTCAGCAAGCTGTTGCATTTGCTGAACTTGCCGATATCACGCCAACGGTTCCCCATAATGTCTCAAATGCGATGGCTGCGGCAGGCCTTGCACTTGCGATTGGAATTTCTCATGAGGATATTCGCAAGGGACTTTCTGCCTTTAAATTGGATAGTCACCGCTTAGAAGTAGTACTTGAAAAAGATGGAATCACTTGGGTTGATGACTCCAAAGCAACTAATCCACATGCTGCCTGCGCGGCGCTTCTTTCCCAACTCTCATCTATTTGGATTGCAGGTGGATTAGCCAAAGGCGCAAGTATGGATGATTTAGTTTCCAGATCTGCAAAGCGAATAAAGAACGCTATCTTGATCGGCCAAGATCGTGACCTGATTGCAGCTGCTCTCGATAAACATGCGCCACATGTGACATATTTTCGAGTCGAATTTGATGGAGATCCTGAAAATCTTATGCGTAGCGTTGTGTCAAAAGCCCAGGAGCTCGCACAGAGCGGGGATACTGTATTGCTGGCTCCTGCATGCGCTTCGATGGATCAATTCAAGGACTATGCGGAGCGCGGAGATATTTTTGCTCGGGTAGTAAGAGAGATGGTGGGAATGTGAGTACTCGTTCAGCAACCCGCCGTGAGCAGTACATGAGCTTCTTGAACAGACCCGCAACTCCTTATTACCTCATCGTTGGCTCCGTTGCCTCTCTTTCGGCTCTTGGAATAGTCATGGTTCTCTCGGCGTCTTCTGTTGTCTCACTCCAGCAATCAGGTTCAACCTATTCAATATTTTTTCGTCAGTTAATGTTTTTTGCAATCTCAGTAGTTGTTGTTTATCTCTGCTCCCATTGGAAGAGATCA
This sequence comes from Candidatus Nanopelagicaceae bacterium, assembly GCA_036781605.1. GTDB lineage: Bacteria > Actinomycetota > Actinomycetes > Nanopelagicales > Nanopelagicaceae > PALSA-747. The sequence continues at coordinate 1,065 of DAIQAR010000012.1, read as the reverse complement.
ATTTGGGACCGTTTAGTTAGATATTCTCTGCCAGCCAGCTTTCTCTTGATGCTGCTTCCATTAACTCCTTTGAAACAAACTATTAATGGAAACACAAGTTGGATTCGCCTTGGGTCGCTGACGATGCAGCCAAGTGAATTTGCAAAAATTGGATTGATCTTCTGGTGCGCAGCGCAACTACAAAAATATGAAGAAAAAGTTCTCTCGAAGAATTCGACGCGCCATGTTGCGTTTTTGCTTCCAGGAACTGTAATCATAGTTGGATTGATCCTTATAGGTGGAGATCTAGGAACAACAATCATTGTCCTGGGAATTGTTGCCGGAATGTTGTTCGTCAGTGGTTTAGCGTTGCGCCACTTTATATCAGTAGGTGCTGTGCTTGCGGGCGGGATTGGGGTCCTAGTTTTTCTTGCACCATATAGATTGCATAGGTTCACCGCTGTTTTAGATCCATTTGCCCCGTCCGTTTACAAATTTGCAGGATGGCAACCAGCACATTCACTCATGGGGCTTGCCAGTGGTGGCCTATTTGGCGTTGGTCTAGGTGCGAGTAGGCAAAAGTGGGGAAATCTCACTGAGGCACATACCGATTTCATTTTCTCTGTGATTGGGGAAGAACTTGGATTACTTGGCACTCTAATTGTGCTCGTTTTGTTTGCTGCTTTACTCTTCGGAATTTTTAAGACAGCAACACAGACAAAGGATCTATTTTCACGATATGCATGCGCTGGAGTTGGGCTGTGGATGTTGATGCAGGTAATAATTAATATTGGCTCAACAATCGGAGTTCTTCCTGTGGTCGGCGTTACGTTGCCCTTCATCAGCTACGGAGGATCTTCATTAATCGCAAATTTTGTTGGAATCGGTTATGTTCTCAATGTGGCACGCAGAGATCCCGATATTCGCCTGGCAGTTCGCGCTCAACAGAACCCGTAACCTTCAATGACTAAGAAAACTGTACTTTTTGCAGCAGCGGGAACAGCTGGGCATGTTGAACCAGCGCTTGCTGTTGCGAGGTGGGTGCGAGGTCAGAGCTCCGATGTGAATTGCGTGTTTGTTGGGACT
>DAIQAR010000011.1:6194-30681 GCA_036781605.1 Candidatus Nanopelagicaceae bacterium | reverse complement strand
TCCAAGCGGGCAAGAAGTTCACCCACACCTACTTGGCGGATCTCTTTGACAGACATAGAGACGGACCCATTTTTTTGATACCAAGAAACTTTGGAGTGCATGACAACACGTGCATTTTGAGGAAGTGGTTGTACGGCTTCAAGAACAGAGCGGTGGCACATAATGGAAAGGCTCATATCCACACTTGTGTCGCGCAGTCTCATAAAGACCATGGGCGCCCCAGGGCGCACGGTGACTTCAGATAATTCACCTTCGATCCAGACCGCACCCAATTTGCTGATGTAGTCACCGATCGCTTCGGAGATGACCCGAACGGGTATCGGCTCCTCGGCAGAATTTTTCAGCATGTTGGTCATCCTAACTTTAGATAGGCTTACATCATGGCTAAGAAGGTTTTATTGGCAGCTCCGCGTGGTTATTGCGCTGGGGTGGACCGAGCCGTTATTACAGTTGAAAAGGCGCTTGATCTCTATGGCGCTCCTGTTTATGTGCGCAAGCAAATCGTTCATAACAAACACGTTGTTTCAACACTTGAAGCCCGAGGAGCAATATTTGTTGATGAGACAGATGATGTTCCAGAGGGCTCCATTGTTATCTTCTCGGCCCATGGTGTTTCACCAGCGGTTCATGCTGATGCTGCAAAACGTTCTTTAAAAACTATTGATGCCACTTGTCCACTTGTTACCAAGGTGCACCATGAAGTAAAGCGCTTTGCGAATGAGGACTACGACATATTACTTATTGGCCATGAAGGCCATGAAGAAGTTGAGGGAACCGCTGGTGAGGCGCCAGCGAATGTCCATGTCATCGACAAAATTGAAGATGCAGATAACATGAAGATTCGGGATGAGAAAAAACTCATCTGGCTCTCCCAGACAACACTTTCAGTGGATGAAACAGAAATCATGGTCAAGAAGCTCAAAGATCGTTTTCCTCACCTTATTGATCCACCAAGTGATGACATCTGTTATGCCACACAAAATCGTCAAGTGGCAATTAAGGATATTGCCCCACGTGCTGATTTAGTTTTAGTGGTGGGGTCAACTAACTCTTCGAACTCAGTCAGACTTGTTGAGGTTGCGCTGGAATATGGCGCAAAAGCTTCTTATCTCATCGACTTTGCAGCAGAAGCAAAAGAAGAGTGGTTAGCGGGCGTAGAAACGATTGGTGTGACAAGCGGGGCATCTGTCCCAGAGATCTTGGTGAAGGATTTATTGAAGTGGCTTGCAGAGCGCGGTTTTGGTGATGTTGAGACCGTGACAGCGATGGAAGAACATTTGCTCTTTGCAATTCCGCCAGAGCTACGTAAAGATCTAAGAGTTGCGGGCAAGTAGAGCGCGAATTTTTGCGCCCCACAAGTGATTTACCCAAGCAGCACCTGTACCAATAATTAGGTAAGGGGCAGTTGCGCCAAAAGTCGTAACGAAATCCAAGCCAAAGCGCGCAAGGTGCAATCCAGCTCCGCCTACTGTTCCAATCAGCAAAATTGTTGAAATGAAGAATGCAATCGGTGGATTTACAGCTGTGACAAATGTTGTTCCAGGTCGACCTAAGTAATATCCACCAAAAACTGCGAGCAAAATAGCAATTCCTGTTGCGATACCCACTTTGGTAAGTGAATATTCAATCGTTTCCACGAGCAAAATAAGAAGAAACTGAAGTACGACTACACCAGCATTAGTGAGCCCAGGGCCCTTAATTGGCTTAGGCAAAATTTGGGTGCTGGTGAAATTACTCATCGTGATCTAATTCTAGAGCTAATTCAACTTCTTCAACTTCTTCGACCTCTATGAAATCATCGTCCGAGGGCGCTAGCTTTGAGTGTAGCTGGCGGACATTCTCAGAAAGTTCAGGAATGGAACCAGGAGTCTTGCCGGTGACTTCCAGTGAGCGCATTCTCTTTGCGGCAGAGAGCACTGTGGTCTCAGCGGTTGGAATTAAATCGTTATACGCCTTCAGTGTGCTCTTCAGGCGATCACCAACGGTCACAATCTTTTCGTGTAGTGAAGAAACATCCTTGAGGAATTTTGTTGCAAGCTCTTGGATCTCGGCAGCATTTGTTGCAACACGGTTTCTGCTAAAGAGATAACCGACTGTGCGAAGTAGCGCCATCATGGAAGTTGGTGTTGCAATTGTGACACCGAGCGCAAATGCCTTATCAAGCAGGCCTGGATCACTTTTTAGTGCCTCTGTAAAGATCGAATCAACTGGCGCATAGAGAATTACAAAATCAGGGGATGCTCCGCGCTCAGAGTATTTACGCTTTGCCAGTGCTTCGATGTGCTTGAGTAAGTCTTTGGTATGGGCCGCAAGAAGTGTCTTACGTTCTGCTAGTTCTTCTGTTTCAAACGCCTCGTAAAACCTTTCAAAGGGAAATTTAGAATCAATATAGAGAACAGAGCCGCCAGGCATCGCGATAGTGATATCTGGAATTGCACCAGATGTTTCATCACGCGCTGCAGAGCGTTGGCGACTGAAATGCTCTCCTTCAATAAGCCCGGCACCTTCAAGAAGTTGCTCGAGGTGGGCCTCACCAAATTTTCCACGTGTTTGTGAACTAGCAAGAGCGCCAGCGATAGCACGCGTTTGATTCACAAGATTTTCATTATGAGATGCCATCTGAGTAATTTGAGTTTTGATTTCGGCTTCAGCAGTAAGGCGACGCCGATCTGCATCTTGTGAAATTTTGCTTAGGTCTTCAACTCTTGTTTTCATTGCTTCAAGTTCGGCGCCAAGCTTTATTGTGGCTTCACTCTTTGCGCGTTCATTTTCAAGTTGAGTTCGATAATCAGCCAAGAGAGCGGCGTCGCCTCCATGTGATTTACCGCGAAGGCGCGCAATGAAGAATCCGATCAATGCCCCCGCGAAGAGGCCAATAATGAGTGTGATGATGCTCGCTGCTGCTGTGGACATGGCGCTATCGTGGCAGGAATGACTGACAAAGCCCCGTAGGCTCTACTCCTCGTGAGCCTATCTATTGGAATTGTCGGACTGCCCAATGTGGGAAAGTCGACCCTTTTTAACGCTCTGACCAAGAACAACGTGCTTGCAGCCAACTATCCCTTTGCAACTATCGAACCCAACGTGGGCGTTGTGGGCGTTCCGGATGCGCGGCTAGCAAAGCTTGCCGAGATCTTTTCATCAGAAAAACTCTTGCCCGCTGCAGTCTCTTTTGTTGATATCGCAGGAATCGTCAAGGGTGCCTCAGAGGGTGCTGGTCTTGGAAATAAGTTCCTAGCAAATATCCGCGAAAGCGATGCAATCTGCCAAGTAATTAGAGTCTTCAATGATGACGATGTTGTGCACGTAGATGGACGCGTTGATCCAGCTGAAGATATTGCAACAATTAATACAGAGTTATGTTTAGCTGATCTGCAAACGATGGAGAAGGCGATTCCTCGTTTGGAGAAAGAGGCTCGCACAAACAAAGAGCGTGCGCCTCTTCTTGCTGCGGCACTTGAAGCCCAGAAAATTCTCAACGAAGGAAAACTCCTTGCCGCCTCAAAGATTGATCTTGAGCTCATCCATGAGTTGCAGTTATTGACTGCTAAGCCTTTCCTTTATGTTTTCAATGTTGATGCCGCAGAACTGGGCGATGGCGATCTTCGCAAGAAGCTAGCTGCGATGATTGCACCCGCCGAGGCAATATTTCTCGATGCAAAGACCGAAGCAGAGTTAGCTGAACTTTCAGATGCTGATGCCGCAGAATTATTGGAATCCATCGGACTTTCTGAGCCTGGGCTCGCCACACTTGCTCGTGTTGGTTTTAAAACCCTTGGCTTACAGACATACTTAACCGCTGGCCCTAAGGAAGCTCGCGCGTGGACTATCCATCAAGGTGACACGGCGCCAGTTGCAGCAGGTGTGATTCACACCGATTTCCAAAAAGGTTTCATCAAAGCAGAAATTGTTGCATTTGATGATTTGATCGAAGCAGGTTCAATGACAGAGGCCCGTGCTCGCGGAAAAGTCCGCATGGAAGGTAAAGAGTATGTAATGGCCGATGGTGATGTAGTGGAATTTAGGTTCAACGTATGATGTCAAGAATTAAGTATGAGAAGAGTCCTTTCATTACAGGTGAACTCAAGAAGCGTGATGAACTACGTAACGTAGCAATCATCGCTCACGTTGACCATGGCAAGACCACGCTGGTCGATGCGATGTTGACTCAATCTGGCGCGTTTTCTGAGCACCAGAAAGAGGGAGAGAACCGCGATCGCGTCATGGATTCCATGGATCTAGAGCGCGAAAAAGGAATCACAATTCTTGCAAAGAACACTTCGATTCGCCGTGGCGCTCAAACAGTCAACATTATTGATACTCCGGGCCACGCAGATTTCGGTGGAGAAGTAGAACGAGGACTTGAAATGGTTGACGGTGTAATCCTTCTTGTTGACGCATCTGAAGGCCCACTTCCACAAACACGTTTCGTGCTTCGCAAAGCTCTCGAAAAGAACCTCCCTGTAATTTTGGTTATTAACAAAGTGGACCGCCCTGACTCACGTATTCCAGAAGTTGTCGATGAGGCTTATGGTTTGTTCCTAGATCTTGATGCAAAAGATGATCAGATTGAATTTCCTGTCGTTTATGCATCTGCAAAAGCAGGTCGTGCATCTATGAACCGCCCTGAAAATGGTGCGATGCCAGACCGGGATAATCTTGATGCTCTCTTCGAAGTTATCTTTAATACCATCCCTGCTCCTGTTTACCACGAGGGTGCGCCGCTACAAGCACACGTAACAAACCTTGACTCCTCTCCTTACCTTGGTCGTTTAGCACTATGCCGTGTTCGTGAAGGTGTTATTAAAAAGGGCGAGAACGTCATGTGGATGAAAACTGATGGAACCACAGAGCGAGTAAAGATCTCTGAACTTCTTATAACAAACGGTCTTGAGCGCGTTCCAGCACTAGAAGCAGGACCTGGCGACATCATCGCTGTTGCAGGTATCGAGACAATTACTTTGGGTGAAACACTTGCCGATCTTGAGAAGCCACATGCTCTTCCTTTGATCACAGTTGATGAACCGTCTATCTCTATGACCATCGGTATTAACACCTCTCCTCTTGCAGGCCAAGTTGGAAAGCTACTTACTGCCCGTCAAGTGAAAAACCGTCTGGATGCAGAGCTGATCGGTAACGTTTCATTACGTGTCATAAATACAGATCGTCCTGACACATGGGAAGTACAAGGTCGCGGTGAGCTACAACTTGCTGTTCTTGTTGAAATCATGCGCCGTGAAGGGTTCGAGTTAACAGTTGGAAAGCCACAAGTGGTTCTCAAGACAGTTGATGGAAAACTTCAAGAGCCAATGGAGCGCTTGAGTATTGATATTCCAGATGAGTTCTTGGGAGTAGTAACTCAGCTCATGGCTCTTCGTAAAGGCCGTATGGAGCAGATGGTGAACCACGGAACTGGTTGGATTCGTTTAGATTTCAAAGTTCCTTCACGTGGTCTTATCGGTTTTCGTACCGAATTTCTTACAGAAACTCGTGGAACAGGTCTTATTCACCACGTCTTTGATGGATATGAAAACTGGAATGGTGAGATTCGTACTCGCTTGAGCGGTTCTCTTGTTGCAGATCGTCGCGGAACTGTTACCGCATATGCGGTAGACGGAGTTCAAGAGCGCGGTGTGATCTTCCTTGAAGTAGGCACTGAAGTTTATGAAGGCATGATTGTTGGAGAGAATTCACGTACCGAAGATATGGATGTCAACATTGTTCGTGAAAAGAAGCTAACAAACATGCGCTCTTCTGGCGCCGATGATGCCAACCGCATCGTTCCTCCAAAATTACTCAACCTTGAGCAGGCTTTGGAATTCTGCCGCGAAGATGAGTGCGTGGAAGTAACACCCAAGAGCGTTCGGGTTCGTAAGGTAATTCTGGATCAAAGTGAACGAGCACGTAACGTGGGTCGGGCAAAGAAGGTCAATCAGAACGCTGAATAGGTGCTTCTGTCAGCCCTTGCTAGTTAGATAGGCCTATGGCTTACCTCAAGGGTGAAAAAGAATTAAGGCTGGTGAGGCGCGAGAGCGTCTTGCCAGCTTTTACTTTTTCTCCTGAGCAAGGCCAAATCATTAACCACCGCGGGACGCCCCTCGTTGTTTATGGAGGCGCGGGAACTGGCAAAACAACAACGCTTGTCGAATCTGTCATTGCGCGCGTCAATGCCGGTGTTGATCCGAATTCAATCCTGATTATTACCTATGGCCGTGAACGTGCTGCAGATCTACGTGATCAGATTGCTCTGCGCGCGGGCTCAACTTCTTTTGAGCCTCTTGCTCGAACATTTCATTCACTTGCCTTCTCAATTCTTAATGAAAAGTTGGGTGAGGATCCCCTCCGTTACGTTTTAATCTCAGGCGCCGAACAAGATGCTGCTATTAAAGCAATGGTGCAAAACCCATTAGTGAATGTCCCATGGCACCCAGATTTGCACCAAGCACTTTCGACAAGAGGCTTTGTCCGAGAGGTGCGTGACTTAATTTTGCGTGCAACTGAACTTGGGCTTAGTGCAAAAGATTTACAAGCCAAAGGCGTTGAACTGGGTGAGAAGTATTGGGATGGCGCTGCTCATTTTTGGTCGCATTATTACTTCAGCTCTGAATTGCAAAGCGCCACAGTAGGTGATGGCCTCGTTCGCATTGATCCCAGCGCAATCATTCATGAAGCATTAGCGCTGCTTGATAGTGACAGCAAAAGATTAGATCTTTATCGATCACGTTACACAACAATCATCGTGGATGAATTCCAAGAAAGTGATCTCTCTCAAAGAGAGTTACTCAAACTACTTGCACCGGATGACCTTCTGATCTTTGCCGATCCTGACTCAGCAATCGGGCGTTTTCGTGGGGCAGATCCAGATGGTTTAGTGCGTGCACTTGATGCCGTGACCGAGAGAAAAATTGTCTTAGATCAAGTATTTCGAAGTGCTCCCGTCATCACAGATGTAGTGATGGAAGTTTCTTCACACTTTAAGGGGGCCTCACCTACTCGGTTACGAGAGAGTGTTCCAAAGGAGCAGGAAGGTAGCGTTGATTTAGCGAAGCTTTCAGGAGTGAGTGAAGAAGCAAATTACATCGCTCATGCGTTTAAATCTGCGCACCTTCGCAGTGGCCTTCCATGGTCACAGATGTCAGTACTTGTTAGAGGTCCTGGCAAAGAAGTAAGCGCTCTGCAACGTGCTTTTGCTCTCAACGGAATTCCTCTAAGCGTTGATGCGACCGCATTAGCTCTTGCCGAGAACCCAGCAGTTATGCCACTGCTTTCATTAGCGCAAGTTGTCATCAAGGTTTCTAAAGGCGCAAAGCTCACATCATCTGATTGGCCAATACTGGAGGAGATTTTGCTCTCTGAATATGGGGGAGCAGATGCACTTCAACTTCGACATATTCGCCTTGCACTTTCAAAGGTGCGTGATGACAAGCGAAGCACAACTGAGATGATGATTGATGCACTTGTGCAACCAACAGTTGAGCTGCCGTGGGAAGAGATACTTCCTCTCAAACGCGTGAATGATTTAATTGCAGCAGGTCAAAAGGCTTTACGTTTTTCAGGAGATATCAGTGATTTACTCTGGACACTTTGGGATAGCTCAAAAGATTACGAAGGTAATTCACTAGCCAATGTGTGGCGGGGAAGAGCACTTGTAGGTGGTTCAAAAGGAGCTCAAGCAGACCGTGATCTAGATGCAATTATTCAACTCTTTGAATCGGCAAGGCGTTTTACAGAGCGCAATGTTGATTCAACTGCGCAATTATTTATCGATCAACTACTTGATGAAAGAATTCTTTCGGACAGCATTACAACGAGTGCTCAAAGAGAAGAAGTTGTTTCACTTCTCACTGTTCATGCCGCGAAGGGACTTGAATGGGAATTAGTTGCAGTTGCTGGCTTGCAAGAGGGCTCATGGCCAAACTTGAAAGAACGCGGCTCCCTTCTTGGCTCTGATCGCTTGGTGGAAGCGGTACGAACAGGGCTTACTAATAAAAGTGAAATTGCCGCAGCCGCCGCTGCAGGCTTATTAGAAGATGAGAGGCGTCTATTTCACGTTGCTCTCTCGCGGGCCAAGTCACAACTCATTGTGACTGCTGTTGCTGAGGAAGATTCGGCGCCTTCCAGATACTTTGAAGAGTTATGTGAAGCTGTGCACGGATTTGGCTCTGATGAATTTAAGTCTTCCGTTCCACGCTCACTCACAAGCCAAGCACTCGTTGCGACTCTGAGGCGAGAAGTAATGCAAGGAGATGAATTCTCAGCCCAACTGCTTAAAGCGTTGGCTAATGGTGGGATAAAAAGTGCTCATCCGGACCAGTGGTTGGGTGCAAAGCCAATAAGTATTGATGCACCGGTTTTTGGCGACGATCAGAAGGTTTATGTATCACCAAGCAGCCTTGCATCCTTTGATGATTGCGGGCTGAAATGGTTCTTGGAAAAATCAGGTGCGCAAGATGGCGATTCCACTGCGCAATTACTAGGTGTTGCTATTCACTACATTGCTTCTCAAGTAGCAAAGAATCCAAATCTCACCGCTGAAGAGGGAATTGCTCAACTTACAGATGCGTGGCCTGTCGTTGATCAGAATGTTGGTTGGTATAAAAAAGAGCAGCTTGAAGTTGCATCCCAAATGATTCGCCGCTTCTTTGAATGGAATGAGAAGAACCCACGAGATCTTGTTTTTGTTGAAAAGAACTTCACTGCTGAGTTTGGAAGAGCTGTTCTGAGTGGTTCGCTGGATCGGTTAGAAGTAGATGAGAATGGAAAGTACTTTGTTGTCGATCTTAAGACAGGCAGCACTGTTGAATCAAAGGAAGATGTGCGAGTCAATAAGCAGCTCAGCGCATATCAATTAGCCGTATCAGAAGGCGCAATCGAAAGCGTTGCTGCCGGGTCAGAGACAACTGGGGCAGGGCTTCTTTATCTATCAAAGACAACAGAAAAGAATGAAACGATTGATCAACCAGCTATCGATCCAGAACTCATGAAAGAAGAAATTATGGCTACTGCAGAGGAAATGGCAGCTTCCACATTCAAGGCAGTAATAAATAAACGCTGTCGAACATGCGCTGTTAAAAGTTTATGTCCCCTTCAAACACAGGGGCGGAGTGTGATTGAGTAATGATCAGCGCTATAGAAATTGCCCAAGCACTTGCAAGTAATGGTGGAAAACTCATTCTTCCAACCGATGAGCAAAGAGCAATTATTGAATCTACTCACATGGGTCCGACGGTAATTATTGCTGGCGCAGGTTCTGGAAAAACGGAGACCATGTCACAGCGAGTGCTCTGGCTTGTGGCAAATGGAATCATCTCCCCAAGTGAAATTTTGGGGCTTACTTTCACAAGAAAAGCGGCAGGTGAACTCTCTCAGCGCATCAGAAAGCGTTTGAAGCAACTACGTAAAGCTGGACTTATTCCTCTTAGTGGTGAGTCAAATATTCCTCCTGATATCACGGTAGATGTTTCTACCTATCATTCATATGCCGGTCGCATTTTGGTTGAACACGGAATCAGAATTGGTATCGATGCAGATATTGAGCCGTTAGGTGAATCAGCTGCCTGGCAACTAGCTAATCAAGTGGTCAATAGCTTTGCCGAAGTCGATTATGGAATTTTCCATAAGCCTGCACATATTGTCGAAGCGGTATTGAACTTATCAAGTGAGATTGCAGAACATAACCAGAGCGTTGAATCTATTAGCGCAGGGCTTATCTCGCACTTAGAAGATTTCCAAAAGATCTCGTCTGGCTCTAATGATGAGACAAGGTCTGCTATTGAGGTTATGAAAGAACGCCTAGCGATCTTGCCAATGGTCGAAAGGATTGATGCGCACCGCCTCGAGCATGGAGATCTAACATTTAATGATCAGATGTCATATGCGGCAAAACTTGTAGAACAAGTCCCTGAAATCGGAGTAATCGAGAGGACCAAATATAAAGTCGTCTTACTTGATGAATATCAAGATACTTCATATAGCCAGGTGCGCTTTTTATCATCACTTTTTGGAGATGGACACGCAGTAACTGCTGTGGGAGATCCCAATCAAGCAATTTATGGCTGGCGCGGTGCCTCAACTCAAACACTTGAAACATTTGCAGAACACTTCGGTGGTGATTGCAAAACTTTTGACTTGCTTACTACATGGCGCAATGACAAGAGAATTCTAGAATTTGCCAACAATGTTATTGGTAGCAGCTCGGCATCCGTAAAACCTTTAGTTCCTAGATCAACTGCGGGTGAAGGTGAAGTGAAGTGCGGTCTTTATCTCACACTTGGCGATGAAGCAGAGGCGATAGCAAAGTACATGGCTCAGTTGTGGAATGACCCAAAGCGTTTGGAGTTACCAGAAGATGCACGCAGCAGCTTTGCTGTTTTAGTCCGCACGAAGAGTTACATTCCTCAAATTGAAATTGCGCTGCAAAGCGCGGGACTTCCAACAGAAGTTGTTGGCGTGGGAGGCCTTGTCCACATCCCTGAAATTGCAGACATCATCGCTCTTCTTCGCACTGTGACATTTCCGGATGCTGGAACCGCACTCGCGCGTCTACTTGTTGGCCCACGACTAGCACTTGGACCTAAAGATCTTGCGGCGCTTGGCTCCTATTCCAGAGATATCGCCAAGAAATCTCAAATCAGGAGAAGTGATCGGTTAGAAGAAATTTTAGAGACAGGAGATGACTCTCTTCTTGAAGCTGACGATTTTGCCATTGGTTCCATCATTGAGGCTCTGGAATATATTGATGACGCACCTAAAGGATCTTTTTCAGCAGAAGGATATAAGCGATTAAAGGAATTTAAAGCAGAGATCAATCAGCTCAGGCGAGAATTACACGGTTCTATTACCGACATGATTATCGAAGCAGAACGCTTCTTAAATCTTGATACAGAAGTATTAGTGCGTGATGGTTGGGACAAAGGGCGCAGACACCTAGATAAATTCCTTGATGAAGCGGCAACTTTCCAACGTGCTGGTGGAAGTCTTTCAACATTCCTGCAGTGGTTAGATGCCGCTGAAGTACGTGAGGGTGGACTCAAGCCAGCAACAATTACGGTAAATAATCGCGCCGTTCAACTTCTGACAGTTCACAGCGCAAAAGGCGCAGAGTGGGATGTTGTTTGCGTGCCCGGACTGATCGATGGTGTATTTCCTGGAAAGGAACGCAGCTCATCGGCTTGGACTAAATATTCAGGTTCATTGCCACTGCAATTTAGGGGTGATTACCTGCAATTTGAAGACTTTGAATTTCCTCATAGCAATAATGTGAAAGCTAGTGAGGTAAAGAAATCACTTGATAAGTTCAGTCATCATTGGCAAGAGCGTAAAATTCAAGAGGAGTTCAGACTTGGGTATGTTGCATTTACAAGAGCAAAGACGCATCTACTCTGCACCGCTACATGGTTTAGAGATGGCAAGCGAGCAGTTGATGCAAGTGCCTTATTTAATCTCGCTTATGAATTCTGTGAGAAAAAAGATCCGACCTCAATTATTAGTCAGGCTGAGAAGGCAGATGAGAATCCAGATCTAATAAATCCACGAAGTGCGCAGTGGCCAGAGCCACGCTCACGTGCTGCGCTTCTACAAGAATCAGCAGAGAAAGTGCTTGCCGCTAATCCAATGGATATAGCAACGCTACTTACTGCAGAAAAAGATATTCAGAGAGCGTCACTTCTCTCAGATGCTCAATCTCTTATTGCGCAGGTAAAAGAGAAGGGCAGTATTGAAAATATCTACCTGCCTCAGCGCTTATCAGTTTCATCACTTATTACTCTCGAGAAGAATCCAGGGGAACTTGCGCTCAATATTCGTCGCCCAATGCCAAGACACACCGATCCCTTTGCAAAGAGGGGTACGGAATTTCATTTATGGCTTGAACGTCACTTTGAAAGCAGCACGCTCTTTGATGAAGATGTTTTTGATCCGATGGTTAAAAGCGATGTTCCACTCAAAGAGCTTCAAGAGCGCTGGCTAGCAAGTAGTTGGGCAAAGCGCACACCACATGAGGTTGAAGCGGGATTTGAAACTGTGATTGCAGGAGTTGTTCTTCGCGGTCGAATAGATGCTGTTTATAAAGATGGTGATGAGTTTGAGGTTGTGGATTGGAAGACTGGCCGGGTCAAAGAGGGCGATGATTTAGAGAGTGCTTCTATTCAGCTTGCGATGTATCGCTTGGCATATTCAAAACTTCACAATATCCCGATAGAGAAAATCAAAGCTGCTTTTTATTACGTTGCAGATGACAAGACGATCTATAGGGAGAATTTGTCTGGGGAAGATGAGATTGCTGCAATTATTGCAGCTATTGACCTAGCTTCTTGATCTCAACTGCTAGTGGTAGATGGTCGCTGATCGCCATTTTTGCAAGTGAAATTTGCGAATAATCTAATTCTTCTTTACCCATAATGTAATCAAACTGAATTGCTGGTTTCCATGATGGATAAGTTTTTTTGATTCCTAGGGTTTTCCACGAGGTGAGTTTTTCGGGCAGGTTCCATCCAAGATTGAGATCTCCAAGCAGAAGATGGGTACCAGGAAGCTTGGCCATGAATCTTTGGATTTTTCGTAGTTGGAAGTAGTTCACAAATGGAACAAAAGATAGATGCGTTGTTGCTACCGTAAAACCATTCTCAAGCTCGGCAATGATGCATACCCGTGGTTCATCTTTTATATACAACAGCCGCATTCCCTTTTTCCCACCGACGGCCAGTGGCATACCGATCCAGGCTTTACCAAGTTCTAGTCTGTGCCATTTTTTTACAGGAAGTTTTGAAATCATCCCGATCCCATAACTTGGTGAACTCTGTGATGATTGAAGTTCTGCTTCATTCTCGACAGGTTTTCTCCAGACACCTCCCGGAGTTCCAATAAGTGTTCGTGCATAAGCCCAATCTTTGGCACCTGTAGCTTGAGCGATTGCTTCTACCTGCCTCGCGCCATCTGTACGCGGCTGGTTTTCATCTACTTCTTGGACCCCGAGCAGATCAAAATCAAGGTCACTAAAAATACTTCCAAGGTCAATGTTTGGCCCTTGGGGCAACGGGGGTTGACCGTGGAGCAGATTCCACGAGATGACCTTCATAAGTACAGGCTAGTAGGGTCGCCTCCTGATGAAAATTCTAAAACTCCCTCTTTCACGTTCAGCCGTTGATCGCGCGGCGCATGTGCGCATGGATGAGGTCGGCCTTGCCAAACTTTGGGAAAAAGGACGAATTCTTCATTTTAATGGTGAAGCGTTTTTATCTGATGAGCAAGGTTTGAAGTATTTATCTGCAAAAGATGTTGCCGGTACTGGGGAGAAAATATTTCTGGGTGTAGATGGCGATATCGCATATTTTCTCTGGTGTTCTGAAGTTCATATCGGCGCAGAAGATGCATATAAAACTTTGCGCGAGATCGGACATCTACTTTCAGATTTAGATATTGGCCTTGCAGTTCACGCCCAAGCAGTGGCTCATTGGCATCACCGAAATCCGATCTGTCCCATGTGTGGAAGTGCAACCTCTGCTGAATTAGGTGGTTCCGTTCGCAGGTGTAGTGCAAATAGTCACGAGCTCTACCCTCGTAATGATCCAGCAATTATTGTCTTGGTAAAAGATTCTAAAGATCGAATTCTTCTTGGTCGCCAAAGTGTCTGGCCAGAACATCGCTACTCAACTTTTGCAGGCTTTGTTGAAGCCGGTGAATCTTTTGAGCAGTGCGTGGTGAGAGAAGTCTTTGAAGAGGCAAATGTAAAGGTTTCAGATATTAATTATCTGGGCTCACAGCCTTGGCCATTTCCGCAATCGCTCATGATTGCTTTTGAAGCGACTATTCTTGATCCAGAAAATGCGAAGCCAGATGGACAAGAGATTGTTGATATCCGCTGGTTTGATCGTGATTCACTATTCGCGGCAACGCAAGATGGAACGTTGCTTCTACCACCTGTGATTAGCGTTGCCAGAGCAATGATCCAGGCTTGGTATGCGCAAGATGGAGTTCAGCGCCCATCCCTTCCTGGCGCAGAAACTTGGCGTTAAATGGAGTTGGAAGCGATTCTCGCTGGGCTTGATCCTGAGCAGCGCGAAGTTGTAACAAATATCAGAGGACCTGTTTGCGTAATTGCAGGAGCAGGAACGGGAAAGACCCGCGTTATTACACACAGAATTGCATATGCAGTTGCTGCAGGAGTTACTGATCCGACAAAAACCCTTGCACTCACCTTTACAGCAAGAGCAGCAGGAGAAATGCGCGCCAGGCTTCGCGCCCTAGATGTGCCAAACGCTGCTGCGCGCACCTTTCACTCAGCTGCACTTAAGCAGCTTATGTATTTTTGGCCTTACTCCTTCGGTGGTTCATTTCCTAAGTTATTAACAACCAAAGCAAGCTTTCTCTCAGAAGCCATGGGACGTACTGATACTTCACTTGCGCCAGGCGCTCAAACGCTGCGAGAGATTAGCGGCGAAATTGAGTGGGCTAAATCCTTGCAGACCGCGCCCGCTGATTATGTGGAAGAGGCGCTTAGCATTGGACGCACTCTTCGTATCCCTAATGGACGAAGCGATAAAGAAAACTTTGCAGAAGTTGCAAAGGTATATGAGGCATATGAAACTTTGAAACACCAAGAGCGTGTGATTGATTTTGAAGATGTGCTCTTACTCACCGTTGGAATGTTAGAAGAAGATCGTGATGTCAGAGAACGGATCAGGGACCAATATAGATATTTCACTGTCGATGAATATCAGGATGTATCGCCTCTACAGCAACGACTCCTTAATCTTTGGCTGGGTAACCGTGATGACATTTGCGTTGTAGGAGATGCTGCCCAAACTATTTACTCATTCGCTGGCGCTACCTCATCGTTTCTCATGGGCTTTACCCAGCGCTTTCCTAAAGCTGCTGTTATTCGACTTACTCGTGGATATCGAAGTACCCCTGAAATTATTGAGATGGCTAATCAAGTACTCAAAAGCGGTTCATCTCATCAAGATCACGAACTTGTCTCTATGAATGAGCGGGGAGAAAAGCTTGCGATACGAAAGTTTACTGCAACTCATACTGAGGTAAATGATGTTGTAGATCAAATTGTTGCTCTTGGTAAAACTCATTCCGATATTGCAATTTTGGCCAGAACCAACTCGCAGCTTGATCCATTTGAAGCGGCGCTTAAAGCAAAGAATATTGAGACTCAGCTTAAAAATAGCGAGCGCTTCTTCGATCGCATCGAAGTGCGAGACGCGATGCGCATCATCCGCAGCGCATCTGTTATTCCGGGTGAAGGGGGAGACTGGGTTCATGATCTGACCTCCGTTCTTAAGCCTTTTGGTTCCACAGACTATGTGCGGGCATTTATTGCCCTAGCCCAGGAGATGAAAGAGAACGGCACATCAAACCTTCGTGCTTTCTTACGTGAACTAGAAGACCGGGCCGAGCAGAACAATCCGCCGACCCTGCCTGGCGTTGTACTTTCTACTCTCCACGCGGCAAAAGGGCTCGAATGGGAGCATGTCTTCCTTGTTGGGATCAATGAGGGCGTCTTGCCGATGGGTCCTGAAATCGAAGAGGAGCGCAGGCTTTTCTATGTGGGCCTGACGCGGGCGAAGAAGACCGTTCATCTATCCTATGCGGGGGAGCCATCCCAGTTTTTGAGCGGGATTAGCTCCTAAATTTAATTCGTTTGCATCCACCTGCATCGATGCTTTACCCTTTATCCACAGTTGATAAATGATCCTAAAAGATCGTTATTGGAGGCATACGTGTCACAGGCACTAGCAAGAAAGAACGGCCAAGCAGTTGCGGCCGCGATTTTTGCTGCTCCAAAATCAACAACAACCACACATGCTCATTCATATGCAGCCAAGTTCTGGGCAACCAAGAATTTTGCAGCCTATGGACTGCGCGGATCCTGGAGTTCTATCGGTTAACAGACCGAAAAGACCCACCAGGGGCCGCACATCCAAAAGGATGAGCGGTCCTTTTTCTTTTCCCAAAAGAAATAAACCCATACAGAAAGAGATATGAGGAAAAAAGGAAAGTGGAGGTGAGAACAATGACTGTTCTCTTCAGCGAGCTATTGGTCCCCGGGTGGGCCGATGAGATGGTCGGCCTAGCCGATGTCACAGGGGCAGATCTATCTCTGCCATGCCATAACAGTGATCCTGAAGTTTTCTTCTCTGAAACTTCAGATCAGATTGCACTTGCAAAGTCGCTCTGCGCAGGTTGCCCAATGATTGCCGCATGCCTTGAGGGAGCACTCTCTCGCAAGGAGCCATGCGGTGTATGGGGCGGGCAGTTATTTGATGATGGCCAAGTAGTTGCTGCAAAGCGCACAGTGGGTCGTCCTCGGATTAACCGCGAAGTTGCTGCTGTAACAGAGTTGCCAGAAAGTGCTCTAGAGATGGATGAGGCGCTAGCGAGCTAATTGCTGCATCCGCACGATGCGTTGAATTCCCAATACCGTTTTTCAGATTTTTCAAACGGGGATAAGAGATCAACCCAGTGCGATGCGGCGGTCAGCGGTGATTCCCCTGTCGCGGCATATTGGCCAACAAGAGTGGCCACCATGCCCACAAGGGTTGCGATCACTTGCGTCGGCAGCTCTGTTCGCAATGTTTCATGCAGCAAAGAAAGATCGGTGCTCTTCTTTGTAAGAGCCACACAACGAAGGCATGGAGTAAGACCTGGAATAACCAGTGGGCCAATCTCGCAATGTTGGCCAATGAGTGGATTGATATGTAAGTGAGTTGTTCCCTCACTCATCCATCTCTGCACATAATCCCATTCAATCGGAATGGTAGAAATAATTAAATCGGGGTCGGCTTTAGCCACCTGATCTGTTGGAATGAACTGGGAATTGCGCATGATTTCTTGCGCGAATTCATTTCTCTTTTTTCCAATATCACTCATTCTTGTTGTGAGCCCACAAACATCATCTGGGCCAATATGCGCTGATAAATGTGCACGTGTAATAATTCTTGTGTTGTTAAAGCCCATAGATTGCAGCGTTGCGAGTAAATTTCTAGCCAAGCGGTTTTCACCAGAGATTAAAATAGTAAAGGCGCCTCGTAGTGAGAGCTCTTTAACACCCCCATCGTTGCTATCTGGCCGGTGGGTAATTAAATCTAATTCACTCTGCAATTTGATCTGCGTAAGTACGGCACTTGGATCAGCATGAGGGCCATGAAAGATATGCGAAAGCGGAGTGCACAGATTTTCTACCAACCCATTTTGCGTGAGAACACTTTGTAGCTTGACTACGTTCTCATAACTCATCCCTGTGCCCTGGGTTATTTCAGCAAGCTCATGTCTGCCATCAAAGTAGCGCGTGATTGTTCGTGCTGGTTCAAGTGGAAGGGCAATAGCAAAGTAGGGAAGTGTGAAAAGGATTTCATCGCCACGTGTGCGACTTTCAACACCAGGCTTTAATCGGGGATAAGACAGTGGGGGCATCTGCGAAGGATGGCGGTTTTTGCTTGATCAATAAGCACCGAATCAAATATCTGGGGATAAAAAAACTGACCCCGCGTTATGCGAGGTCAGTTTGCAATGATGAACTAACGCGTATTGGTTAAGCCTTACCCAAAATGCGGTTGACCTTAGTGCCGCACACTGGGCAGATGCCCTGTGCCATACGACGACCAGAATCAGAGACTTTTACGTGACCTTCAAAGGCACGCTTCTCTTTGCACTTAACGCAGTAGGCCTCGCCCTTATATTCCTCGGCCATAATGACCCTCCCATCGCCGCACGTGCCAAGAGAGGATCTCAGGGCCAAGCGTACGAACAAGAAATACATTACCCCTGATCACGCGTAAAGAATGGGATTTCACGCTCATCTGTGCGTAATCTTTAGGGAAAGAGGCAGATCCCACCCGAAATGTCCGAATTAGAGGTGAAATTACTCCAGATCAAAGGTTGGCTCAGGGCTGGCCGCTAGGCCCGCCTCAAAACCTTCCAGAAAGGCCTCTGCGCGATGCTTATCTGGATCCCGATCTAGGTAATGGGTGAACTCATCACCATGTCCTGGAACGCGCAGGTGGATCAGCTCATGGAAAAGAACATGTGAAATGACGTATTCGGGCACGCCATTGAGGCGATGAGAGATACGAATGGTGCCATCTCCTGTTGTGCACGAACCCCAGCGCTCGCGCATTGTCCGCCACGTGATCGAAGATGGCCGTTCATGGAATTCAGGGAGGAATTTTGTGATCAATTCATGGGCCAAAGTCTCAAGTTGATCATTACTGCTGCGATTTTTAGCTTCACGCTTCAAAACAATCGCAATCATCTCTGGAATCATCGCAAATTCATCCTTGCGAGACATGCGATCTGGGATATGGATCTCAATAATCCCGTTTTGCCTGTATGCGCTGATGCTTCTTTTACGCCGAGTGCTTCTTATTACGCGAAATTCAGGCAAATTATCTGGAAGTGGATTGATTTTCGGCGATTTACGTTGAAAACGCTCACTCTTCACGGGTGTGAAGGTATCTTCAAAGATGGATTCTTGAATAAAGTTCTCCACCGATTGCACGAAGTTATCCCCTGTTTCTCCACAGACTTATCAACAACACGTTGCATTAATTGTGGCATTTCTCTTTGATTATCGTGGGAAATTGCCATAAGTTTCACACACCAAATCTTCGGATAACCGTTTGGTGTCGGCAAGGGGAAGGCTGGCAACAAATCGTGCGCCCGGAGATTTGGCTTTTTAATGCACGAACAGAAGTGCTTGAAAGTTAAATCAATCCTGAGAGATCGTCGGGAACTGTAGTACTCGCCAAGAAGCCGGCCGGGTCAGCCAAGTCAGAAGCTGTTGGAAGCAAAGTTGCATCCTCCCAGCGGTGGTCACGAACTTCAGCTCCACCATTGACACCGCCACCCAAAGAATAAATTTCATTCCAGAAGTTTGCGCACTCGCGCATTTTTCTTGGGCTAACTTCTAATCCAAGAAGTGTTGCAAAGAGTTGTTGTGTTGGACTCGCAGAAATTCTCTTACGTCTGTGGGTTTCAGTCAGTTGCGCCAGAGATGGAAGGCGATCTTGGGCTGAGATTGCAGTGATGTGATCAATCCATCCTTCGATGAGTGCTAGCGCCATTTCAAGTCGTTCAAGTGCTGCGCTTTGCGCAGGACTTTGTTCTGGTTGGAACATTCCTTGGTTAATTGCCAGAGAAATAGATTGAGGATTAGAGATATCTAACTCACCTGAGTCCATGGCGCTCTGCGCCTGGTCTTGAATTGCGCGAACATCAACTGTGATTCCCTTGCCATAGGAAGTGATCAAACCTTGAAGGTAAGTAGCAAGCCAAGGAGTGTGAGAGAACAAACGTTCTGCAGCAATCTCACGCAACGCTAAGTAAATGGCGACTTCTTGCTCAGGAATGTCTAAGCCTTCGGCCCATGCGGTGATGTTTGTGGGAATCATATGGATGCCTGATTTTTCAAAGAGGGGCACTGCTACATCGTTTGATCCAGTTACCCCAACTGCTAGGGCGCCTATTGATTGACCAAGCTGGTTGGCGATTAATTGCCCCATAAACCCGCGCATCATCGGCAAGAAGGCGTTGACGTTGAAGGACATTCCAGCGGGCAAGCCGGGCATTCCTTCTAAACCTTCAGGTAGTCCAATATTTCCATCTTCATCAGCACCGGCTCCTGTCATATCTGTCATGACCTTGGCAAGAGCTCCAGCCATTCCTTCAGCAAGAGGCTCAACGAGCTTTTGCCAACCAGGGATAGAAAACTCCAACCATTCTTTTCGGGTCCAGGTGATATCTGCGTTTGCAACGCTCATGGGGAATGTTGTGCGCTCTTGAATCCAGTTGCCAGCAATATCAACTGCTTCTTGAATTTTTATCGCATCACTTTTGCCCACGGGCAAGTCAATATGTGTACTCAGGTAGTTCCGAGCACTCTCGCGGAGAATTTGGGTTTGCAACATAGGAGTGCCAGGTGCGCTTTGGAAATTAGGTAAACCAGATCCAAAGAACCCCTCATTCGGGGTGAAGCCAAAACCACTCACCACTTACTCCCTTTCACTTTTCTCATAGAGATGAAACAAATTCTTCACCCCAAATCATCCCGCGATTTCACCTTATCCACATCTTTTCTATGCGAGATGCCCATTGGCAAAATTCAATATGTGGTGGGCTAAGGTTAATCTCATGTTCAGCCGGATTAGCTCCTTGCAGAAGGTGACCCAGATTCACGCGAGTTCTACAGCCTTCGCTGCCTTGATCTGGTGGGTCGTGCCCATCATTGCTGTCTCTGTCGCTATTGGCTACGTGATTTGGACAACTAAGTTCAAAGAGAAGTTCGATAACGAGACAAATCGCTCCGTGGGAAGCTTCCAGAAATTTCAGAAGACACTACGCCAGCCACCACCCGAGTAGAGTTCATCCATGAGTTCATTCCAATTTCCCAATAACCCCTTCGGCAATGGAAGAACACCTCGTCCACCAAGAACGCCAGGATCGGGTAAGCCTGGTCCACTTGCATACACGCTCATCGCGCTTGTCATCCTCATCGTAGTCTTGGTTTCACTTACTGGTTTTTATACGGACCTCTTGTGGTTTCGCTCGGTAAATTTTACAAAGGTGTGGAGCACCACTCTCGCGACAAAGATTGAACTCTTCCTGACCTTTGGCTTAGCAACCTCTGCAATTATTACGAGTAATATTTTCATTGCTTACAAAAGGCGCCCAATATATGTTCCGATTTCGGTGGAACCAGATAATTTTGAAAGATACCGGGGGCAGATCGACTCCGTAAAGCGTTATGTCCTTGCAGGTATCGGAATTGTGATTTTTTACTTTGCAGGTATGTCCGGAACCAAGCTTTGGCAGACCTGGCTACCGTTTAAGAACTCAACAAACTTTGGCCTGAAAGATCCGCAATTTCATATGGATATTTCTTTCTTTGTCTTTCGCCTGCCCATGTGGAAATCGCTGATTTCCTGGGGAATTTCAACTTTTGTTCTAACAATTCTCGCCACACTAGCTGTGCATTACCTTTATGGAGGCATTCGTCCCCAAGTTTCCCAGGATCGCACAACTGTGACTGCGCGTGTGCAGCTCTCTGTGCTTCTAGGTGTGCTGGTATTAATTAAGGCAGCTGCTTATTGGTTTGATCGTTTTGATTTAGCGCTTCATAAAGGAAGTTTGCTCACCGGGCTCTCCTACACCGATGTCAACGCAGTGCTTCCTGCGAAAGCAATCTTGGCTG
Organism: Candidatus Nanopelagicaceae bacterium; assembly: GCA_036781605.1. GTDB lineage: Bacteria > Actinomycetota > Actinomycetes > Nanopelagicales > Nanopelagicaceae > PALSA-747. Next base: position 9,485 of record DAIQAR010000011.1, on the reverse strand, counting down.
GAATTTCTGTGATCTGCGCGCTGCTTTTCTTTGCAAATATCATTCGCCGCTCATGGGTGTTGCCGGCTGCCGGAATTGCTCTTCTTGTTATCTCTGCAGTTTTGATCGCAGGGGTGTACCCAGCAGCCATTCAAACATTTACGGTCAAGCCAAGTGAATCCAATAAAGAAGCACCATATATTTCTCGCAACATCGAGGCAACTCAAGCAGCATATGGGCTAACGAATTCAACAGTAACCGTGAAGGAGTACCCAGCGGTTATCTCAGCTCAACCTGGGCAATTTGCTAAAGACACATCAAATATTGCTAATGCGCGATTACTTGATCCCAATGTATTGCCAGCAACATTCCGTCAGTTGCAACAGATAAAGCCGTATTACACATTTCCAGATGCACTCGATGTCGATCGTTACAACGTGAGTGGCAAGAAGCAAGATATGGTCGTTGCTGTCCGAGAATTAAACATTGCTGGAAGCCCTGCACAAAACTGGATCAACGATCATCTTGTTTACACCCACGGATTTGGATTTGTTGCCTCACCTACAAATATTGTCGTTGCTGATGGCAAGCCAAGCTTTAGTGTTGGAAATATTCCTGCTTCTAATGGCTTGGGCATATTCCAACCTCGTATTTATTTTGGTGAAAATGTTCCTGGATATTCCATCGTTGGCGGAACAGCAAAGAGCACACCGACAGAACTTGACTATCCTGATGACGCTCAGGCAACTGGGCAACAGAACTACACCTATCAAGGTAGTGGCGGAGTTCCCATGGGAAGCCTCTTTGATCGCTTGCTCTTTGCTATCAAATATAAAGATCAACAGATTCTGCTCTCAAATTTAATTAATAAAGATTCAAAGATTTTGTATAACCGCGCCCCAATGACCCGTGTCCAAAAAGCGGCACCTTGGTTGACCCTTGATGGAAATGAATATCCAGCGATTGTTAATGGACGTGTTGTTTGGATTGTTGATGGCTACACGACAAGTGCTGGGTATCCATATTCGGCAGTTGTGAATATGGCTGATGCGAGCCAAAACTCTGTGACACAAAGCGCGGCAGCAGTTCAGACTCTGCCAAATCAGAACATTAATTACATTCGTAACTCAGTGAAGGCAACCGTTGATGCATTCAGTGGTCAAGTAACTTTATATCAATGGGATACAACAGACCCAGTATTGAAGACCTGGAGCAAGGCATACCCTGGAACAGTTCAGCCAAAGAGCGCTATTTCACCCGCACTTCTTCAACACATTCGCTATCCAGAGGGAATGTTTGAAATTCAGCGAAGCATCTTGGCGACTTATCATGTGAATAATCCAACTGCATACTACGGCGGACAAGACTTCTGGCGCGTGCCATCTGATCCATCATCTATTGGTGCTAACGCAGGAAATCAGCCACCTACCTATCAGACAATGCAATTACCAGGAACTACCTCAACAGCGTTTACATTGTCAGCTTCCTTTGTGCCACGTGGTGGCAGACAGAACCTGACTGCATTTGTTCAGGTTGATTCAGACCCTGGACCAAATTATGGAAAAATGACTGTTCTTGAATTGCCACGTTCAACAAATATTTCAGGTCCCTCTCAAGTAGCTTCAAACTTTGAAGCAAAGCCTGATGTTGCCCAGACCCTTTCATTGCTTCGACAAGGCGGCTCTGATGTGGTGCTTGGAAATATGTTAACGCTTCCCGTTGGCGGGGGACTTCTCTATGTTCAACCTGTTTATGTTCGTGCAACCTCAAACGCATCTTCTTTTCCACTCTTACAAAAAGTCCTGGTCTCTTTTGGTGACCAAATTGGATTTGGAAACACACTTCAAGATGCTTTAAACCAAGTACTAGGTGGTTCTTCTGGTGTTGTAATTAACAACAGCCCAAGTGCAAGTGGATCAAATCCGACAACTGGTGGTTCGACAACGCTCAAGCAAGCACTTGCAAATGCACAATCTGCAATCGCAGCTTCTAATCAAGCCTTGAAGAATGGTGATTTTGCTGCATATGGTGTGGCACAAAATCAATTAAAGGCAGCAATCGCTGCTGCAATCGCTGCGCAAGGCAAATAACTACCTCGTTTTGGGTAATTGGGAGTTATCTCCTAAGATTGCACTACCGACGCGGGGTGGAGCAGCTCGGTAGCTCGCTGGGCTCATAACCCAGAGGTCATAGGTTCAAATCCTGTCCCCGCTACTATGAAATACCTTTACGACCCATCATCTGATGAGTTAATCGCATCATGTGCGGCAAGAACTGTAGATGCCATCGCACATGCATGGCGCGAAGGCCGTAGAGCTCAGATCGTTGTTACAGGTGGTCGTACCGGATATGCAAGCGCAAAAGCTATTGATATAGCGCTTTTTAGATTGATTCGAAATAACGAAAGTTTTGAAGGATGCGTTGTTCATATTTGGTTCAGCGATGAGCGCTATGTTCCATCCGAAAGTGATGAAAGAAATGACAAGGGACTCATTGAAGGCTTCTCACTTTCTACTGCGCACTGTGTTTTCCACGTCGTTGACTCAGCAGGAAGTAATCCGGAACAAGAAATTGATGGAGCGGCCGCTAACTATGCCCGTGATATGGAGTTAGAAGTCGGCAGCAAGCCATTTGATTCTGTGGTCTTGAGTATGGGTGAAGATGGTCACATTGCCTCTCTATTCCCAGGGCGAATTGATGCATCAGAACCACGCTTCGCCATTGGAATTTCAGGCTCACCAAAGCCCCCTGCGCTACGAGTAAGCATTTCTCTGTCACGACTTGCCCATGCCAATGCAATTTACATTTTTGGCTTAGGAGAAGGCAAAATAGGAGCACTCGAGGCCGTTCAAAGTGGACCGGTAGGGCTACTAGCCGCTAACTCAAAAAACGCTCAGGTAACAATCATGACTGATCAATTAATTAGTGGAGTTAAGCAATGACGATTCAACTGACCGTAGTTGGCCTTGGACGTATGGGCGCAAATATTGCGCGCCGCATTAAGGACCACGGAGTTGGTGATATTAATATCAGCGTCTTTGATGTGAACGCAGATACCGTCAAAACCGTTGCCAAAGAAGGCTTCACACCTCTTTCATCGCTTGCTGATCTCGCGCAATATAACAACGATGCAAACCCACAATTTGTATGGGTTATGGTCCCTGCAGAAGTGACCCAGCAAACTATTCACGCAGTCGCTGAGCATTTAGCGGCCGGGTCAACAATTATTGATGGTGGAAATACTTTTTATCGTGATGACATTGCAAACGCTGCTTACTTGAAGACAAAGGGAATTAACTTTGTTGATGTTGG
>DAIQAR010000011.1:0-6094 GCA_036781605.1 Candidatus Nanopelagicaceae bacterium | reverse complement strand
AAGGTATTAAGCACCCAACAGCAGTTGGTGATCATGTTGAAACAAAATATGACTTTGATATGGCCGAAGTTACCGAGGTCTGGCGACGAGGCTCTGTCGTTGCATCATGGCTACTTGATCTCACAACAACTGCGTATGCCGAAGATCCAGAACTTGCTACCTATGAAGGTTCAGTATCTGATTCAGGTGAAGGTCGTTGGACGGTGCAGACAGCCATTGACGCCGGCGTTCCAGCAAATGTTCTCAGCGCATCTTTGATGGGTCGATTTACTTCCCGCGGTAATGATTTGTATGCAAATAAGGTGCTTTCGGCAATGCGCAAAAAATTTGGTGGCCACCAAGAAGTGAAAAAGAAATGATGGCGCGCAAGGCAAAACTTGAACCGGCAGATGCTCTTGTACTTTTTGGCGCGACAGGTGATTTAGCAAAGAAGAAGCTATTCCCTGCCTTGTACAGCATGGCGCTAAATGATTCTCTTCATTGCGCAGTTTTTGGAGTGGCCTCAACTAAGTGGGATCATGATCAATTCGTAGCGCATGCTTTTGATGCAATCAAAGTTGCGTTCCCAAATCCGGATGAGAAGCTCTTGGCCGATCTTGACAAGGAAATATCACTCATTGTCGGAAACTACGAAGATGCAAAGCTTTACGAGGATATTGCAGAAGCCCTAAAAGATAAAAAGAATCCAGTTATTTATCTGGCAATTCCACCTTCAGCATTTGGAAACGTCACAAAAGGTTTAGCAGCGGTTGGCTTAACTGATCGAATCCGCCTCGTTGTTGAAAAGCCCTTTGGTCGCGACCTTAAATCAGCTATTAATTTGCAAGATGAACTTGAAGAAGTTCTCACCGAAGATCGCATTTTCCGTATTGATCACTACCTCGGGAAAGAGTCGGTTGAGGATATTTTGGTCTTCCGCTTTGCTAACTCAATTTGGGAACCGCTCTGGAATCGCCGATATATCAATAGCGTGCAGATCACCATGGCTGAAAACTTCGGTGTAGAAGGTCGTGGCGGTTTCTATGACGGAGTTGGCGCAATCAGAGATGTACTTCAAAATCACTTGCTCCAAGTTCTTGCCCTTATCGCAATGGAACCACCAGCCGATCTTTCGTCAAACATCATGGAAGATGAAAAACTAAAAGTTTTCCGCGCTATCGCACCACTCAAACCAGATGAAGTAATACGAGGCCAATATGTTGGCTATCTTGATGAAGATGGAGTTGCTCCTGGATCAAAAACAGAGACGTACGCTGCTGCGGTTTTGAAAGTGGATAACTGGCGCTGGTCTGGAGTTCCGTTCTACTTGCGAACAGGTAAAAATCTATCTGAGACAACACTTGAGGTTATTATTGAATTCAAGCATCCCCCTCGCATGCTTTTTGGTGAGACTCAATCTGGAGCGCCAAATTTGCTTCGCTTTCGTCTTGGAAAAAATGATGGCGTAGATATTGAATTGCAGGCAAAATCTCCAGGCGATCATCTTTCAACTGAACCAGTCAAACTTACAGTTAACTTCTCAGCTGCGCTTGGCGATCGTCAAGAGGCATATGAGCGTTTACTTCGCGCAGCTATGGCAGGAGACCATATGCGCTTTACTCGTATTGATTCAGTGCTTGAAACGTGGAGAATCGTGGAAGGCGTCATTAATAATGAGCCGCATCTTTTGCCATATTTCAAAGGATCCTGGGGACCAGAAGCTGCTGACGAACTTACACCTGGTGGCTGGCTAGCTCTTTAATTTATTTCATTTCAGATGAGATAGTAAAAGCTGCGTAAGCAATGCCATCTATTGCCACAATAAATATCTCTTGTGAGGCTGAAATTGCCGCGGTAATTTCTTGGTGGAATGGCACGCTTGCTTTAGAAATAACAGCAGGAGGTCCAATCAGAACGGTTGAGCTCTTATCACTATCTTGATGCTTCACTCTTGCCGCATAACCTTGAGATGAACTGTGTGCATATTCTGAAGAAGCAAGTCGCATTGCCCCGCGCTCTTGCAAGAAGTCTTGGACAGCCTTGCTTGCAACTGAATCTTCATTAACAATGACTGAGAAAATACATGAGCAAATAACCTCAGAAGAGAGCGCTGTACCGGCAGTGTTGCCAAGAGGGTGAGTTACCAAGACAAAGTTATCAACGCTAAATACTTGAACAGGTTCACGCTGAGGCTCTGCAACATTTCTGCTCTTTTTCTTACCAAACCATAAAAAGCGCACTAGTTCAGTTCCTTAATAAGTGCGTCATGGAGATGACCATTGCTTGTTACGGCGCTTGCCCCATGAATTCCATCTTTCCCGTCAATGCTTGTAAAGCGCCCACCAGCTTCGCGCACAATAATGTCAATTGCTGCGACATCCCAAATCGCAAGTGATGGTTCAGCCGCGATATCAACGGCTCCTTCGGCAACTAGAACATGTGACCAAAAATCTCCGTGCGCCCTTGTACGCCAAATTTTCTCCTGCAAAGCAAGCATCTTTTCTTTTCGCTCACCCCACCCAATAAGGTCTGAATACGAAAGTGAGGCGTCTTTAAGATCTTTGACAGCTGAAACATGAATCTGTTTTGGATTTTGTTTGCCATTTACGACAAAAGCACCCTGACCAAGCGCTGCATACCAGCGGCGGTAGAGAGCAGGAGCACTTACGACACCTACAACAACTTCACCGCTTGGATTACATAGTCCGATGAGAGTTGCCCATGTTGGGACACCTCGCAAAAAGTTCTTAGTTCCATCAATCGGATCAATAACCCAGTAGTACTTACCGCTATCAATATCTGCTGCGCCAAATTCTTCACCGACGATGAGATCATCTGGACGATCTTTAGATAGGCGCTCACGTATTACTTTTTCGACTGCCTTGTCAGCATCTGTGACAGGTGTGAGATCGGGCTTCGTTTCAATTTTAAGATCAAGCGCCTGAAAGCGGACTTGTGTAATTTCATCAGCAAGATCGGCAAGTGATTTTGCGAGGGCTAAATCAGCAGCTAGATCTCTCATGCGCGCAGTTTACCTTCACGAAGCAGCCCGCGAAGATTATTTAATCTTGCCAAGGCTTTTTCATCCAATGATGGCCAATGGTTGAGTGCGCAATTTTCTTCATCATGGGAGCAATTACGAGGACAGTGTTCAATCGCCTCTTTAAATTCGGCGAAAGCACTAATTACACGGTCTCTTTGCACATGGGCTAGACCAAAAGAGCGAACGCCAGGCGTATCGATAATCCATCCATCTGCCTCATTAATTTCACTCTTATCAAGAGCGATAGCAACTGCGCTCGAAGATGTATGGCGACCACGACCCGTTACATCATTCACATCACCTGTAGCGCGGTTAGCGGCTTCAACTAAAGCATTTACAAGTGTTGATTTTCCAACACCGGAATGTCCAAGCAAAACGGTGCGCTTACCCCGAAGTTTTTCACGTAAGGAAGAGAGGTCACTTCCTCGTTGAACCTGCACTTGGTCGACTCCTAGGTCTTTATATTGGGTTAGAAACTCTGTTGGATCTGCTAAATCACATTTAGTCACAATAATGAGTGGCTTGATCGCTTGATCAAATGCAACAACTAAAGCGCGATCTACGAAGCCATGTTTTGGTTCTGGGTTAGCAGCGGCAATGACAATCGCTATTTGATCGACATTTGCAACGATCATTCTCTCCATTCCAGCGTCATCTTCAACTGTTCTGGTGAGGACATTCAAACGTGGCTCAACAACGACAATGCGGGCAAGAGATCCTTCAGTTCCTGAAATATCTCCAACTATGCGGACAAGATCGCCAACAACTACCGATTTCTTTCCAAGCTCACGAGATTTCATTGCCGTAATGACGTGCGATTTTGGTTCTACTAAAACGCCGGTTCTTCCGCGATCAACACTCACCACTCGCCCAAGAGTTGCATCTGAGTAATCGGGACGATCTTTGGTGCGTGGCCTACTAGAGCGCTTTGGGCGTGAGCGAATGTCATCTTCGTCGAGTTCGCGTGGCGTCATAGGATTTTAATATCCAATTATTTTGACTCACTGAGCATATTTGCCCAAGCCTTCGGGAAATCAGGCAACGTCTTTTTTGTGGTTTCAATATTTTCGACTTCTATGCCGCCAACTCGAAGTCCAATAATTGCCCCCGCTGTTGCTAGGCGATGATCTTCATAAGTGTGAAATATGCCAGCATGAAGCGGAGCAGGAGTAATCCGTAGCGCAGTGGGTTCTTCAACAACATTTCCGCCGAGTGAATTAATTTCTTGAGCAAGTGCGGCTAAGCGATCTGTTTCATGCAAACGAAGATGTCCAATACCTCGCAGATAAGAAGGGGAGTCAGCTAGCGCACACAGGGCAGCAATCGATGGAGTGAGCTCACCAACATCATGGAGATCAATATCAATTCCATGAATTTGGCCCGTTCCGCTAATTGTTAAATCATTACCACTTCTCGTAACAGTTGCGCCCATCTGAGTGAATATATCTCGAAGCTGATCACCAGGCTGTGTTGTCTGTGCAGGCCAATCTTTCACAGAAAGCTTTCCACCACAGATCATTGCCGCAGCCATGAACGGTGCGGCATTAGATAAATCTGGCTCGATCGTGGAATTTATTCCCTGCATTAGGTGCGGCTTTACCGTCCATCGGTTTTGACCAACATCGACTTGCACTCCCTTTTCGCGAAGCATCTGAATAGTCATTTCAATGTGAGGAAGTGATGGTAGAGATGTACCGGTATGAATAACAGTGATGCCTTCTTTTGTTGCGGGGGCAACAAGAAGTAACGCTGAGATAAATTGACTAGACGAAGTCGCATCAACTTCAACGCTTCCACCCTGCAATTGACCGTTGGCATTAATCGTCATTGGCAGGCTATACCTAGAACCATGTTCAATGAGTACACCGAGTGATTCAAGTGCTGCGATAACTGGTCCAATTGGGCGCTCATGTGAACGCTCATCACCATCAAAATGAATAAGCCCCTTTGCCATCGCGGCAACTGGTGGCAAAAAGCGCATAACAGTTCCTGCGTTACCAACATCGATTTGTGCGGGACCAAAGAGTGGCGCGGGCGTAACGGTGAGATCACCGTTTGTTGCTTCTTGAATGCCAATTCCTAGCGCTTTTAATCCAGCAACCATAAGCGCTGAATCTCTGGAGTGAAGTGGTTTATGGAGAGTAGAGGGTGAGTTAGAGAGCGCAGCCAAAATGAGAGCTCTATTTGTTACCGACTTTGATCCAGGAATCGTGATCGCCGAATCGATGGCTTGATTGCCCCTATACGGAGCAGGCCACAGATTGCCCACGTCACTACTCATGGATCAAGCCTAGCCAACCTCAGTAAGTGCTGGTGCCGGGGAATAAGTCGATCTTCTGGGTGGTTACACAGTTTATGGCGGTAATGTGCGGGGTGATGGAAAAGAACGAGGACTCTCTAGCAGTTGTGCCAAGAGATAACCAGACAGATCTAGCTGTCGTGGATGTGAGCAAGGAGAGCGCTGCTCAGAAGAAGGCGCGATTTGAACGCGATGCTTTGCAATATACAAGCCAACTTTATTCAGCGGCACTTCGCTATACAAAGAATTCTCATGATGCCCAAGATTTAGTTCAAGACACCTACGCCAAAGCTTTCGTCGCTTTCCATCAATTTGAGCCAGGAACAAATCTCAAAGCTTGGCTTTATCGCATTCTCACGACAACCTTCATCAATACCTACCGTAAAGACCAGCGCCGCCCACAAATTGCAGCAGGTGAATTGGAGGATTGGCAGATTCATGACGCAGCAAGTCATACGAGTGATCAAGGTCGATCAGCCGAAGATGAAGTCCTAGATAACATTCCAGATGGAGATGTGAAGACTGCGCTCGCTGGGATACCTGAAGATTTTAGAATGGTTGTTTACCTCGCCGACGTTGAGGGATTTTCCTATAAAGAGATTGCCGAAATAGTTGGAGTCCCACCTGGAACTGTTATGTCCAGGCTCCACCGCGGTCGAAAGTTACTTCGTGAATCTTTAGGGCAATATGCAAAAGAACGAGGCTTTAATAAGTCAGGTGATGCAAAGTGAGCACTGATATGAATCACATTACCTGCCCACAAGTTCAAGAGA
>DAIQAR010000010.1:20368-33221 GCA_036781605.1 Candidatus Nanopelagicaceae bacterium | reverse complement strand
CCGACCTCTTCCTTATCAGGGAAGCGCTCTAACCAGGCTGAGCTACAGGCCCATTATTTTCAAGAAATCTAGTGGCTAGAAACCGAGAAATGATGAGTGGTGAAGGCTACCCGACTAAGGGGATTAGCCCAAAATCTCTTCAGTTTTCTTCGGTGATCGCATCCTTTACCTGTGTAATGGAGACAACCGATGTTCCACCATCAAGGTTGACCAAGCGAACACCCAAAGTATCTCTGCTGGTTTCACGAATTTCACTCACGGGCGTGCGCATCACAACACCGCTTGATGTGATCGCAAGAATTTCATCAGTGGGTTGAACAATCATTGCGCCAACAAGGACGCCTCTTGAATCTTCATCAATCTTGGCAGCCTTCACACCGATTCCACCGCGCGCTTGCTCGCGATATTCACTCAGCGGTGTGCGCTTGGCATAACCACCGTCTGTTGCTGTGAAAACAAATTGATCATCGGATGCGCCATTAATCGCAGCCATTGTAAGAAGCTGATCGCCAGCTCTAAATTTCATTCCGATCACACCGGATGTGCTTCTACCCATCGCGCGGATTGATTCATCACTCGATGAAAAGCGCAGCGACATTCCCTTGCGTGAGACGAGAAGTAATTCATCCTTTGCTGTAACAAGGGCTGCAGAGACCACTTCATCATTGTCCTTAAGGTTAATTGCAATGAGCCCGCCAGAACGTGGTGAGTCATATTCACCAAGAGGGGACTTCTTCACCATTCCAGATTGTGTAGCGATAACAAGATATGAGCCTTCGTTGTAATCACGAATAGCAATTACCTGCGCAATAGTTTCATCTGGTTTAAATGCCAAAAGATTTGCTACGTGCTGACCGCGCGCATCTCGTCCTGCATCTGGAAGTTCATGCACCTTTGCGCGATATACGCGCCCCTTATTGGTAAAGAACAACAACCAGTCGTGAGTGCTTGCGATAAAGAAATGATCAACGATGTCATCTTGCTTCAGCGCTGCGCCCTTCACGCCCTTACCGCCGCGTCTTTGGGCTCGGTATAAATCAGCTTTTGTGCGCTTGGCATAACCACTTCTGGTGATCGTCAGAACAACATCTTGGTCTGGAATAAGGTCTTCAACAGATAAATCTGATTCAGCTAAAACAATCTGGGTGCGGCGATCATCGCCATACTTCTCGCCAAGTTCTTGTAATTCATCTTTAATAATCTGGCGCTGTTTTGCTTCACTTGCAAGAATTTCATTGAGAAGAACAATCTCAGCCATCAAAGCGTCATATTCGTCGTTGATCTTCTGACGCTCAAGGGCGGCAATACGACGAAGCTGCATGTCCAAAATTGCATTGGCCTGTGTTTCATCAACATCAAGGAGTTTCATAAGTCCCGTGCGGGCTTCTTCAGGCGTCTTACTTGCGCGGATGAGTGCGATGACCGCATCAAGAGCATCAAGTGCTTTGAGGTAGCCCTGGAGAATATGAGCGCGCTTTTCGCGTTCAACAAGGCGGTACTTAGTGCGGCGAACAATGACTTCAACTTGGTGTTCGATGTAATAGCGAATAAATTCATCAAGGCGAAGAGTTCTAGGAACACCATCGACTAGCGCCAGCATGTTTGCGCCAAATGAATCTTGTAATTGTGTGTGCTTGTAAAGGTTATTGAGAATAACTTTAGGGGTTGCATCATTGCGAAGAACAATAACCAGACGCTGCCCTAAACGTTCATTACCTTCATCGCGGACATCTGCAATGCCTTTGATTTTGCCATCTTTAACAAGCTCTGCGATTTTTAGTGCCAAATTATCTGGGTTTACTTGATACGGAAGCTCTGTCACAACAAGGCATGTGCGCTTATTAATCTCTTCGATCTCAACTACTGCTCGCATGATGACGGAGCCGCGGCCTGTTCGATAGGCATCTTCAATACCTTGGCGCCCAACAATTAAGCCCTTTGTTGGAAAGTCTGGACCTTTAACAATGGTGAGGAGTTTTTCTAAAGTTACTTCAGGTGTTGCATCTGGGTTTTCAAGCGCCCAAGAAGTTGCCTCAATAATTTCACGCAAGTTATGTGGCGGAATATTTGTTGCCATTCCCACAGCAATACCGGCTGAACCATTAACGATGAGGTTAGGAAACCTGCTGGGAAGAACTGTTGGCTCTTGTGAGCGTCCGTCATAGTTGGAAATAAAATCAACTGTGTCTTCATCGATATCACGCATCATCTCCATCGCTAGTGGATCAAGACGTGCTTCTGTGTAACGCATAGCCGCGGCAGGATCATTGCCGGGTGAACCGAAGTTTCCGTTTCCATCAATAAGTGGATAACGAAGTGACCAGAATTGGGCTAATCGAACAACTGCGTCATAGATCGCTGTGTCGCCATGTGGGTGGTAATTACCCATGACATCACCGACGATACGAGATGATTTGTAATAACCCTTATCTGGCCTGTAACCAGCATCAAACATTGCATAGAGAACACGGCGGTGGACGGGTTTTAAACCATCACGAACATCAGGAAGTGCGCGGCCAACAATGACTGACATCGCATAATCAAGATAGCTTCGCGCCATCTCCACTTGCAGGTCTACTGATTCAACTTTCTCAGTAGCCATGCCTTCTTGGAATCTATCGTCCATTAGATATCAAGGAACCTAACGTCTTTAGCATTACGCTGAATAAAGTTTCGACGTAGTTCAACATCTTCACCCATAAGAACTGAGAAGAGATCATCGGCTGCTGCCGCGTCATCGATTGTTACTTGAATCAGAACGCGATATGACGGATCCATAGTTGTATCCCACAGTTCTTTTGCAGGCATTTCACCCAAACCTTTGAAGCGTTGAATGCCATCTTCCTTAGGTAAACGCTTTCCTGCTTCTAAGCCAATCTTGATAAAACCATCTCGCTCACGATCACTAAACGCATACTGAACAGGTTCTTTACCGCCCCACTTAAGTTTGTATAGAGGAGGCTGTGCTAAATACACATATCCATTTTCAATAAGCGGACGCATAAAGCGGAAGAGCAAAGTAAGAAGTAGCGTGCGAATGTGTTGGCCATCAACGTCGGCATCGGCCATCAAAATAATTTTGTGATAGCGAAGCTTTGCTGCATCAAACTCATCATGGATTCCTGTGCCAAGAGCTGTAATAAGCGCTTGAACTTCATTGTTTTGAAGTACACGGTCAATGCGAGCCTTTTCAACATTCAAAATTTTTCCACGAATTGGCAGCACCGCTTGATAGCGTGAATCACGGCCTCCCTTTGTTGAACCACCAGCAGAGTCACCTTCAACTATATAAAGCTCACACTTTTCTGGTTCAGTCCATTGGCAATCTGCGAGTTTTCCTGGCATTCCACGACCTTCAAGCAATCCCTTACGTGAGCGACTTAAATCGCGTGCTTTACGTGCTGCAACTCGCGCTGCGGCGGCGTCAATGCTTTTTCTCACAATGTCTTTTCCTTCACCAGGATTTTTTTCAAACCAGGTGGTGAGTGCGTCATTCATAGCTTTTTGAGTGAATGACTTCGCCTCAGTATTACCAAGCTTTGTCTTTGTCTGTCCTTCAAATTGTGGCTCACCTATTTTGATAGAAACAATTGCGGTAAGTCCTTCACGCACATCATCTCCTGTGAGGCGATCTTCCTTCTTGCGGATAAATCCCCACTCTTCACCAAACTTATTTACAATCGATGTAAGAGAGGTTCTAAAACCTTCTTCATGTGTTCCGCCCTCTTGAGTATTAATAGTATTGGCAAAGGTATACACAGACTCAGAAAATCCAGTATTCCACTGCATAGCAATTTCTAATGACATCTTTGCTTTTTGATCTTCGGCTGCTAAATAAATAACTGATTTGTGTTGTTCACCCTTTGAAAGATTGAGGTGGCGCACGAAATCAACGATGCCCCCTTCGTAAAAATAAACAGAGGAGAGCTGAGCTCCTTTTTCATCGACGTGACCTTCGCGTTCGTCGGTCAGGGTGATCTTCAAACCCCTATTTAAAAATGCCATTTCGCGAAATCGCGCAGAGAGTGTTTCGTAAGAAAAATCTGTAGTTTCAAAAATTTCAACAGATGGCCAGAAAGTTGTGGTCGTTCCCGTTTGGGTTGTTGCTTCGCCTTTGCGAACCGGAGCTTGAGGAACACCGAGTTTGTACTCTTGATACCAATGCGCACCATCTCGTTTTACTTCGACAGCCAAATCGGTTGACAATGCATTTACAACAGAGATGCCAACACCATGCAGGCCGCCAGAAACTGAATAACCGCTGTCCCCAAATTTTCCACCAGCGTGCAGAACTGTAAGAACAATTTCCAATGCTGGTCGCTTTTCAACAGGGTGCAGGTCGACCGGAATTCCACGGCCGTTATCAACCACTCTCACTGCGCCATCTGCCATCAAAGTGACATTAATTTCAGTGCAGTAACCAGCGAGCGCTTCATCAACTGAGTTATCTACGACTTCATAAACAAGATGATGCAATCCTCGTTCACCGGTAGAACCGATATACATTCCCGGACGCTTTCTAACAGCGTCTAAACCTTCAAGGACCGTGATCGCACTGGCGTCATAAGACTTCTCAGCCAAGGCACTCTCCTTCTGGTCAAAACTGCCTCAATCAAGCCTGAAGCGTTTTTGCGGGGTTAGACCCCAAATCTTAGTCAAAAGAGGTGACACGAGCCAGCCATAAAACGGCCTAAATGTGGATATGCGGGGTTTTTAGGGGGAAGTTGTGGGTAGTTATTACCTCAGAGGTTTTAAGGCGCTCAGCCGTAGGTATCCCGCGGGCCCCGTGCGTTCTTGATCGTACGAATTCCTTTTTTCCAGCTTGGAGCGTGGGGTCCGATTACTTCTATTTGTTCAACGAGCGCTCCTGGCGCTGACTGAGAAATAGTTTGTAGCAACTGCGTAGAAATCAATTTCATTTGTGTTGCCCACGCTGATGATGTTGTTTGAATCGTTAATAAACCGTCAACGAGTGTGATCGGTGTTGCGTGCTGCGCAATTTCATCTCCGACAACACTTTTCCATTCAGTAAATAAAGTTCCCTCTGCAATTCCCTGTCGCCAATCGCGACCATCAACTAAATCTGCCAGAAGATCCTTCATTGATTTTGGATCATCAATTTTCTCGCGGGTTTCTTCTCGCGCAGTTCCTTTATTCTTACGAGTTTGATTACGCCACGATTTATATAACTCGCGCGCTAAGTCAGACTTCATGCTTTTACCTTAACGCTTCCAGACTTAACAAAAAAGACCTCACCAGAAAGCTCTGCTGGCAGATCGCTTTCAACAGCAACTGTAATCAATGTCTGTTCGGCAGATTGAGCTAGCTCAACAAGTTGATCGCGCCTTTCTTCGTCTAACTCAGAGAAGACATCATCTAATATCAATATCGGTGATGCTCCTTCGTTTTTTAATAATTTATATGATGCAAGTTTGAGAGAAAGTGCTACCGACCAAGATTCCCCATGGCTTGCATATCCCTTAACAAAATGATCACCTAAGTGAAGAAGTAGATCATCTCTGTGGGGACCAATAAGAGTCAAGCCTCTCTCAATCTCCTGCCCCTTTATCTCAGACATCTTTGCAAGCATCGCTACCGTGTTTGTCGACGGGTCAGTCGAAGGATTATCGATGCTGCACTTATATGTAATTCGCGCTGGCTTCTTCTCTGAAATTTCCTTATACACATCACTAAACACAGGTTCAAAATCTTTAAGCAAAGAAAGCCGCGCAGCAATAATCTCTCCACCATATTGAGCTACTTGTTGGTCCCATGATTCAAGTGATGAGTAACCCGCTCTGCTTTTAAGAAGTGAGTTACGTTGGCGAACTGCTCGTTCATAATCTGTAATAACACCGGCAAGCCGTGGGCTGCGCAATATAAGAAGCTGATCGATAAACCTTCTACGTTCTGCTGGATCTCCGCGGACTAAATCTAAATCTTCAGGGGAAAAATAAACGCACTGAACTAAGCCAAATAATTCTTTCTGGCTGCGCACAGGGTTTTGATTAATCCGAGCACGGTTTGCTTTATCGGCGTTAATCTCTAACTCAACAATTACTTCTCTATCTGGTTGTTGGATTTTAGAGCGCACGTATGCCGAGTTGTGCCCGAGCTGCACAAGAGGTTGATCTGTAGCGGTTCGGTGGGAAGACAAAAACGCCAAATACAGAACAGATTCAACGATATTGGTCTTTCCTTCACCATTTCTTCCAAGAAAAATAGTGATGCCGGGTTTAAGTGGCAGCTCTAACTCGCTGTAAGAGCGGAAGTTTTTTAGTGAGAGAAGTGAAAGGTGCACACTAATTAAGCGCTATATCTCATAGGCATAAGAAGGTATTTGTAACTCTCGTCCTTTGATCCAGCCGCTTCATGTTTTCCTGTGAGAACAGCGGGCTTACTTGCGCCAGTAAAATCAATCTGAACAAATGGTGTTCCGATCGCTTGCAAACCGTCGGTTAGATATGTCGGGTTAAACGCGATGCTAATTTCCTCACCGTTATATTGAATCTCAAGTTCTTCTGTTGCTTGCGCTTCTTCTCCGGCCCCTGCTTCAAGTTGAAGTTTTCCATTTCCAAAAATCAGACGTAGCGGAACTGTCTTGTCTGTAACGAGAGCAACACGGCGGACAGAATCCAAAAATGGCGCTACTTCAATGGTTGCCTGCGCAACAGATTCTGTTGGAAGCAAATGTTTAAATGGTGGGAAGGTGCCATCGAGTGTTCTAGATGTCATGGTTTTTAAATCAGATACAAAACCTATGAGGCGTTCATTTGATGCGTTAGGAGAGAGTGCCAAAGTAACTTGAGTGTGGGTTGTTAGCGAGCGCCCAGCATCTGAAAGTGTTCGCGCGCGAACAAGAGTGGTTGATTCCAGGTTTGCATCTTTTGCTTGCCACGCGAGTTCACGAACGGCTAACCGGTAGCGGTCTGTGGCCGCGAGAGTAATTGTGTTTTTATTAATTTCAATGTGCACACCAGTAAGAGTTGGCAGTGAGTCATCTTTTCCTGCAGCTATTGCTACTTGGTTCACCGCTGTTGCAAATACATCACTTGCAATTACTCCTGCTGTTTCTGGTAGGTCAGGAAGGTTTGGGTATTCTGAAACAGAAAGAGTTGGAAGAGTAAATTTTGCTGCTCCTGCTGTTACAAGGACTCTTGTTCCGTCTAAATTAAAATTAACAGGCTTATTGGGAAGTGATCGCGCGATCTCGGCGAGCAAGCGCCCTGGAACTAAAACTTTTCCTTTATTTACAATGTCAGCTTTCAAGGTTGCTTTGGTGGATGTTTCTAAATCTGAACCTGTCAGGGTTATTGAATCATCTACATCAATCATGATTCCAAGGAGCTCGGGTTTAATAGGACGAGTAGAAAGGCTGCGGGCAACCCAATTAACGGCGTCTACTAACTCGCCCGGTTCAACAACAAACTTCATCTCGTTCTCCCTATTCACATCATTTATCTATTAATTTAACTAGTAGTAGTAACCAGACCCTCTTCCTGTGGAGAAAGGGTAAAAGCGCTGGTCGGCGCCTTACTTTCCCTCTCTACAGCTGTGGAGGAGAGTGTGGAGAACTCCCTCAAACTTAATCCCCGCCTCTGTCAGAAGAGGAGAAAAAGATAAAACACCCTGTTTACCCACAGAGAAAGCAGAATTGTCCACAGTTACCCACAGCTTTTCCACAACTGGGGTTAACTTGCTCAGTTCGGGCAAAAAGGACATTTTACTAGTTCCTCGCCTGAAGCTTGATTCGGTTGGTGAGCTCAGTGACCTGGTTATAGATCGAGCGGCGCTCAGCCATAAGCTGGCGGATCTTACGGTCGGCATGCATCACCGTGGTGTGATCGCGGCCGCCGAAAGTCTGGCCAATTTTAGGAAGTGAGAGCTCGGTCAATTCGCGGCAGAGATACATCGCGATCTGGCGGGCATTTACCAAGACCCGGCTGCGGCTTGAACCACAGAGGTCATCCAGAGAGAGGCTGAAGTAAGAAGCAGTCTGGGCCATGATGGTGGAGGCGGTGATTTCAGGGCCGGCTTCATCAGGGATTAAATCTTTCAAAACAATTTCCGCAAGACCCATGTCAACCGGCTGGCGGTTGAGTGATGCGAAAGCGGTAACACGAATCAGCGCGCCTTCAAGTTCACGGATGTTGGAAGAGATCTTTGAAGCGATGTATTCCAAGACATCATCAGGAGCATTCAATTTATCTTGCGCTGCTTTTTTGCGAAGAATTGCGATACGAGTTTCAAGCTCAGGAGGTTGAATATCTGTAATCAGACCCCATTCGAAGCGGGAGCGAAGACGATCTTCCAAGGTTGTCAGTTGCTTGGGAGGGCGATCACTGGAGATAACAATCTGCTTGTTAGCGTTATAAAGAGTGTTAAACGTATGGAAGAACTCTTCCTGGGTTCGCTCTTTGTTCTCTAAGAACTGGATGTCATCGACGAGCAAAACATCAAGGTCGCGGTAGCGGCGTTGGAAAACGGAAGCCTTGTCGTCACGGATTGAGTTAATAAAGTCGTTGGTGAATTCTTCAGAAGAGACATAACGCACGCGGACTGAGCCATAGAGCTCTTTGGCATAGGCCCCAATAGCGTGCAGGAGGTGGGTTTTACCGAGCCCTGACTCACCGTAGATAAAGAGCGGGTTGTAGGCCTTTGCGGGTGCTTCAGCAACTGCAACCGCAGCAGCATGTGCAAAACGATTAGATGCGCCAATAACAAATGTTTCAAAAATGTAGCGAGGGTTTAATTGTGACTGCTCAAGTGGCTGCTTTGTGTCGCTATCGCGCCCGGTTCCCGACCTAGGGGATACAACTTCAACCGCGCTTTCATCAACAACATCTTCAGAAGGGGCAGAGACCTCAAGAGTTTCATCAACGGTCACAGCGATATTTATTTTTTGACCCAGTTCTGTTGTCAAAATTTCATTAAGAATATTTTTAACGCGGATCTCTAAAAAATCTTTTGCAAATTGGTTGGGAGTATTGAGCAGAAGTGTTGCTGCACCATCGCCTTGAAGAAGACCAAGAGGTTTTGTGAGAGAAAGAAATGCTCGGTGCTGCGGTGACTCTGAGGACATGGCCTCGATAACTGATCCCCACAAGATGGTTAGATCAACTTCCTCCAGTAGCGCCATATCTCTCCCCATCCTCGAAATGCGTAAAAAAGCTAAAAATCGGTTATCCCCAAGTTATCCACAGCCTGTGGTCTAAACCCCACCTTTAGGGTGACAAGGCCCTGACTGAGGGTCAAAACCTGTGGATAGAGGGCGAACGTAAAGGGGTTTTCGCCAAAGTGCAAGTGGTTTATCCACACGAACTTGGCTAACCTTGCCACCCTATTGATGGACATCTGTGGCCCTGGTCAAAACCCCTGATCCGGAGAAAAAAGAAGTTGAGGAGTTTTCATGTCAAAGCGTACTTATCAACCAAATAATCGCCGTCGTGCGAAGAAGCACGGCTTCCGTGCTCGCATGGCAACACGTGGCGGCCGCGCAGTACTGGCCTCTCGCCGCGCTAAAGGTCGCACTCGCATCTCTGCGTAACCGTGCTACCTGCATCGAACCGGCTTCGCTCGAGCAAAGATTTTTCCCGAACTACTAAGACGGGACACCGAGCCACTTCACAATTACTTGTTATCTATTTTCTTACCCATGCCCAATTCCCAAACCAACCCCAGGTCGGACTGATCATAAATAAGAGCGTTGGGGGATCAGTCACCCGTCACCGAATCGCTCGCCAGCTCCGACATGCAGCAAGTGAGCACCTCAAAGATTTTCCAGCCCACACACAAATTGTTATTCGCGTTCTGCGAAAGAGTGATGACTACCGAGCAGACTTCGCGGACTTGGTCTCTAAGATTGTAAAACGCAGCGAGGCCAACCAATGAAGCTCTTTAAGTTGATCGCACTTGCGCCCATAAAGTTTTATCAAAAATGGATCTCTCCCAGCCTTGCCCCACGGTGCAAGTACTACCCATCATGTTCTCACTACGCAGTCGATGCGATTAGCGCATATGGGCTCCGCGGAGTTCTGATGGCAATCTGGAGAGTTATGCGTTGCAACCCATGGTCACATGGTGGAGTTGATTACGCGGTTGCCAAAACACCTGTTAAAAACCACATGAACCTCAAAGGAGCCATCTAATGGATTCGATCCTAAAACCATTGTATTACGCTGTTTCTTGGGTCATGACGGTAGTTCACTCTGCCCTTGGATATGTCCTTGGTAAGGAAAGCCATGAGTCACTGAAGTGGACCTTGTCGATCGTCGCACTTGTGGTCATCATCCGCGTTCTTCTCATTCCACTTTTTGTGAAGCAGATTAAGAGCCAGAGAGCGATGACTGTTCTGCAGCCAAAGATGAAAGAGATTCAAAAGCGTCATAAGGACGATCGCCAGAAGCAATCTGAAGAGATGATGAAGCTCTATAAAGAGCATAAGACAAACCCTCTTGCATCATGTTTCCCACTTCTTGCCCAGGCACCGATCTTTTATGCACTCTTTCGTGTACTGAATGGAATTGCTCATAACCACTCATTTGTTCCTGGTGTTATTACCCCCAAGTTATTGCAAAGCGCCCACGACGCTAAGTTCTTAGGTGCACCGATCTCTGAAACTTTCCTCAATGCGCATATAACGTCAACAAAACTTGTCACAATTTTGCTCATCGCATTTATGTCAGCAACAACGTTTACAACACAGCGCCAACTCATGGTCAAGGGAATGCCAAAGATGGACTCCTCAAATAACATGATGGCTCAGCAACAGAAAATTATGTTGTATGTCTTCCCGGTTATTTTTGCTGTTTCCGGCGTTAACTTCCCAATCGGTGTTTTGATTTATTGGTCAACAACAAATTTGTGGACCTTTGGTCAGCAGTACTACGTGATTAAAAGAAACCCAACACCTGGTTCACCTGCATATGAAGAGTTACAAAAAAAGCGTGGCATAAGTAATGGAACTGGCCCAGAAGTTCAGAGCCCAGAAGGCATGAGCGAAGCTGATAACCAGAGCCGCCAACGCCAACAACCAAAAAAGAAGAAAAGACGTCGATAAATTTAAAAGTGTATAAAAGGTGCAATAACGCATAAACAGGATATTCAATAAAAGGAGCTAAAAATGCCAGAGAAAACAGAAGAAGAGACCCCTAAGAAGTCACTCATCGCGCGCCTTGAAGAAGAGGGCGATGTTGCAGCCGACTACCTAGAAGGGTTGCTAGACATTGCCGACCTCGATGGAGATATCGATATCGATGTTGAGAACGAGCGAGCAGCTTTGGCAATTGCCGGAGGCAAGCTAGGTCACCTAGTGGGAGAACGCGGTGAGGTACTTGACGCACTCCAGGAGCTCACTCGGCTTGCTGTACACACTAGCTTGGGCGAGCGCAGCCGCTTGATGCTCGACATAGATAACTTCCGTAGCTCGAAAAAAGAAGAGCTGACTAAGCTAGCCCACGAGATTGCTGAAGAAGTGAAGTCCACAGGGGAGCAGATCAAGCTCAAGCCTATGAACGCCTTTGAGCGCAAGGTCATCCACGACACCATCCAGGAAATAGGCCTCACCAGCGAGTCCGAAGGCGAAGAGCCAAACCGCTGCGTGGTTGTCCTGCCTCAGGAGTAATTACCCTCCGTGGGCGTTTCACGTGAAACACTGCTAGCCGAGTACTTCAAAGAAAATGGCCCAAAGGCCGACCGCTATGCCCAGATCCTTGCCACATGGGGGATTGAGCGAGGCCTGATCGGCCCGAAAGAGGGCGAGCGCATCTGGGATCGCCATATTGCTAACTGCCTTCCCGTCACTACGCTGATCCCTGAGGCGAGTAAAATTGTAGATATCGGCTCCGGGGCAGGATTGCCCGGCATAGTTATTGCTCTCGCCAGGCCAGATCTGACCGTCACCTTGATTGAGCCCCTCCAAAGGCGCGTTGATTTTCTGGGTGAGGTCATCGCCGAGCTCGATCTGCCCATCACGGTGATCCGTGGCAAGGCCGAGAGCGTGAAAAAGGGCTTTGATATTGTCACAGCCAGAGCCGTTGCCCCGCTGCCAAAGCTTCTGCCGATGAGTTGGCATCTGGTGAAGGCCGGAGGATCACTCCTAGCAATGAAGGGTGAGTCTGCCCAAGAGGAGATCGATCAAACACCGCCCCAAAAGAGGTCAACGACCACCTTGCACCTCATTGAATTGCCAGATTTTGAGCCGGCTCGGGTGATCCAAGTTCATCGCCAGGCCTAACCATGCTTAACTGCGCCCATGGATCAGGCAGGCAAGAAAGTCATTGGAATTAGGCGCCTGAAAGAGGCGATGCCTACCCCGATCAAAACAAGGATTTTTACAGTCGCCAATCAAAAAGGCGGAGTCGGTAAAACCACTTCAGCGGTGAATCTTGCAGCAGCGCTAGCAATGGGCGGCCTTAAAGTTTTGGTGATCGATCTAGATCCGCAGGGCAATGCCTGTACGGCGTTAGGCGTTGACCGCGAAAATTTACCTGGAATGTATGAAGTATTAGTAGAAGAGATGCCGCTTTCCGAGACCATTCAAAAGGTCGCAGGTTTTCCAGCGTTGGAATGCGCGCCAGCAAATAAAGAATTAGCAGGAGCGGAGATCGCACTTGTTACTTTTGTTGCTCGCGAAAGTATTTTAAAGAACGCCCTCACAAAATATTTATCAGAACGCGATGCGCGCGGTGATCGATTGGATTATGTAATTATCGATTGTCCGCCATCTCTTGGTCTATTAACAATTAACGCACTCACTGCAACAGAGGAAGTACTTGTTCCAATTCAATGTGAGTACTACTCACTTGAAGGAATTTCATTATTGATGGAAACACTTGGCAAAGTTCAAAAAGCG
>DAIQAR010000010.1:0-20268 GCA_036781605.1 Candidatus Nanopelagicaceae bacterium | reverse complement strand
GCATCTATTAAAGAGGTAGGTGTATTACAACCTCCTGTTGTTCGAGATTTAGGTTCAGGCCGTTATGAATTAATTATGGGTGAGCGTCGCCTTCGCGCAACAAAGCTTGCTGGCCTTAAAACAATTCCTGTCATTATTCGACAGAGTAAAGATAATGAAATGCTCCGCGAAGCTTTGTTAGAAAACATTCACCGCAGCCAACTCAATCCACTTGAAGAGGGCTCCGCGTATCAAAACTTGCTCAACGACTTTGGTTATACCCATGACGAACTTGCTATCAAGATTGGTAAGTCTCGTCCTGCGATTACAAACACTCTTCGTCTGCTTAATTTGCCAGCATCGGTGCAACGCAAGGTGGCAGCAGGAATTTTGTCTGCCGGCCATGCTCGCGCGCTTCTTGCTCTGACTGATGGCGCCGAGATTGAAAAGCTTGCTAATCGCATTGTTGCCGAGGGGCTGAGCGTTCGCGCAGTTGAAGAGATCGTTGCTATGACATCTGGAAAAGAAAAAAGCGCTCCAACAAAGAGTGCAAAAACAGTAAGCCCGCGCCTTAAAGAGATTGAAAATCGGCTTGCAGACAAACTGGATACTCGCGTGAGCGTTGAACTTGGACTCTCTAAAGGAAAAATTACGATCGAATTTGCTGATTTAGAAGACTTAGAGCGAATTCACAAAATTATTTAATTACTGAAGTTCTTTAATTTCCATCTCGGTCTTGATGACCCCACCAAGTGCCTTGATACCTTCTCTGATTCTCTCTGGAGTTGGGTAGCAATAAGCCAAGCGCATTGACCAGGATCCAAAGCCATCAGCATAAAAAGCAGTACCTGGAACGTAGGCAACTTTTGCGACAATCGCTTTTGGCATCAGAGCAGTTGTATCAATCTCTGGAGGCAAAGTAACCCAGACATAAAAACCGCCGCCTGGCTTTGTCCATGTAGCACTCTTTGGAAAGTGTTCATCCAAGCTTTCAAGCATGGCATCTCTGCGCACTTTATATAACTTACAAAACGATGCAATCTGATCGCGCCATGGTTGATCCGCTAAATACCCGCTGATAGCCAATTGAGAGAAATTAGAGGGACAGAGGATTGAGCTTTCAGAAGCAATAACAAGTTTTTCTTTCAGCGACGGTGGAACTAGAGCCCAACCAACGCGGAATCCGGGAGCAATAGTTTTCGAAAATGATCCAAGGTAAATCACATTTTCTGAATCTGAAGCGCGCATCGCATTTGGTGATGGCTTATCAAAGCCAAGGAGACCATATGGATTATCTTCAACTACAAAGATTTTCTCTTTTTGGCATATTTCAAGAATTTCCATACGACGCTCTGCAGGCAGCAATACACCTGCTGGGTTTTGGTAATTAGGAATCAGGTAAAGGAATTTAATTTTCTGGCCACGAGCGCGTACTTCGGCAATTGCATTACGTAGCGCTTCAGGAATAAGACCATTGTCATCCATCGCAACGTGAACGACACTTGCTTCATATTGTTTGAATGTTCCAAGCGCCCCCACATAGGAAGGAGCTTCAACTAATACAACGTCACCTGGATCGATGAATATTCTTGAGATCAGATCAAGTGCTTGTTGTGAACCCGTCGTAATAATCACATCATCTGGATGAGCCTTAATTCCTTCAAGTGCCATCACTTCGCAGATTTGTTCACGAAGTTTTGGATGTCCTTGTCCGCTTCCGTATTGCAAAGCTTCAGCGCCATTATTAGCAATAAGTTTTTCTACGACCCCTGCCATCATGTCCATAGGAAGAGCTGAAAGATTTGGCATTCCACCAGCGAGTGAAACAATTTCAGGGCGGGATGCAACAGCAAAGAGTGATCGAATTTCACTTGCCTTCATTAACTCTGCGCGATGAGCAAAGCGCTCTGGAAGGTTGAGGTCTACTCCTGTGCGAAGGCGCGTGACATTACCTTCAGAGGGAGTGCGTGAAACCGGGGAAGTCATGACCTAATTCTGCCATAGGTATTGCAAAGGCAGAGGCGCTATTTACGTAAGCCAGCCCTGCGTAGATCTGAGACTTTGAGAGTTCCAGTCTTTGCATCATTTTCAGAGCTCAAATAAAGCCTCTGAATTGCGATCAACATCGCCTCAACGAGTGTTTCACGAAAGCCAGGATCAGCAATCTTTTTACTATCTCCTGGATTGCTGTGATAACCAAGATCGATGCGAACAGTTGGTGATTTTGTTAGACGCAAGATGTCCCATGTTTTTGCGTGAGTGCGGCAATTGAGTAAGTCCGTACGAGCACATATTTCTCTTTGGACAAGATTGGCAAAGCGCTCGCCGACGATGGAGTGAATCCCATGTGATTCACTGCCATAGTAATAAGTCGCAACACCATGAGCTGTTTCATTCGGGTATTCATCTTGACGCAGGGAAATTACAAGATCGGGAGTTGAGCTATTGGCACTTTCAATTCGCTCTTGCTCACTTGGATTTGTCTGGGCATTACGGGTCATAAAGACATTGATGCCAAGTGCAATTAATCGCCCTTCTAAACGTTGTGCAAGATCAAAGATTTCAGGAAGTCCAGCGGGATCTAAAACAATGACTTTTCCTGCAAGAGCCGGGCCTTTACCAGTACGGTTTACTTCATCACGCAATTGAATAGGAGCGCCACCTGAAACTATTTTCATTAAGCGCATCATCGACATAACTGTTGCTGGACCACATTGCCCGTCGACTTTCACACCTACAGATTTTTGAAATTCTTTCAGTGCAGACTCGGTCTGGGGACCAAAAATTCCATCAACCCGGCCGCAGTTAAATCCCATTTCACTGAGCTGTGATTGAAGTTGAGCCACATCGTCTCCGCGCATTGCTGGGGTGATCAGAGAAATTGTGCGATCTCCTAATTTCCACCGAGCTTCTTCAAGTGAACGAAGTGTGATCGCGTCAACAACTCCGCTAATAGTTAATCCTCTAGCTTGTTGAAATGCTTTAACTGCTTGAGCAACAGCATCGTCAAAACTATTTTTGGCGACAGGCAAATAACCTAACCTGAATAAATAATCAGAGAGCTGTAAAACAAGATCGCCCGACTCACCTTGAGTGATATCGGGCGTCATGATAAAACGTTATGTGCAGTTTAGATAAAAGCTTCGAGATCTTTAAGGAGCGCTGGCTTTGGCTTTGCCCCAACAATGCTCTTCACAACTTGACCACCAACAAAGACATTCATAGTTGGAATCGATGTAATTCCATACTTCATAGCAATAGAAGCTTCTTCATCTGTGTTGAGCTTAACAATCTTGATCTTTGCGCCATGCTCGGTTGCGATCTCTTCCAAGATTGGGCCAACTGCGCGGCATGGGCCACACCACTCTGCCCAAAAATCAACGAGTACAGGTGTCGTACTTTTTAAAACTACTTCATCAAAAGTAGCTGCTGTTACTGGTTGGGTTGCTCCCATTTTCTTCTCCTATTTTTAGTTTAAAGTCCTGGTAATTCTAGTGATGCGATAGAAACTTTTCAGCATCTAGGGCTGCTTGGCATCCTGTGCCTGCAGCTGTGATTGCTTGCCGGTAAGTGTGATCAACCAGATCGCCACAGGCGAAGACTCCTTGAAGGTTAGTTCGGGTTGAAGGAAATTCCACCTTTACATACCCCTCAGCATCTAAATCAACTTGCCCTGCAAGTAGTTCACTTCTTGGAAGGTGACCAATTGCAACAAAGAGCGCAGTAAGTGCGCGTTCTGACTCTTTGCCATCTAATGTATTTCGTAATTTAAGCCCAGTCATATTGTCCGCGCCTAAAACATCTATAACTTCTGTATTCCACATAACTTCAATTTTTGGATTACTTAAAACTCTTTCAATCATAATCTTCGATGCACGGAATGAATCGCGGCGGTGAATAATGACAACTTTCTTAGCAAACTTAGTTAAGAAACTTGCTTCCTCCATTGCGGAGTCTCCTCCACCAACAACTGCTATCTCGTGATCACGAAAGAAGAAACCATCACAGGTAGCGCACCATGAAACTCCGCGGCCTGAAAGTCTTTTTTCGTTCTCTAAACCAATTTCTTTATATGCAGAACCTGTTGCCAAAATAACGGCGCGAGCCTGAAGTACATTTCCTGAACCATCTGTCAGGGTCTTAATATCTCCATCAAGTTTCATTTCTACGATGTCATCACGAACAAGCTTGGTTCCAAATTTCTCACACTGTGCTTTAAGTGAATCCATAAGATCTGGGCCCATAACACCTGCAGGAAAACCAGGAAAGTTTTCTACTTCAGTTGTGTTCATGAGGGCGCCACCGGCAGTAACTGAACCTTCATAAAGAACTGGTTCAAGCTGCGCTCTTGCTGCGTAGATTCCAGCGGTGTAGCCAGCTGGTCCTGAACCTACAATTACTAGGTCGTGAATCTTTTCGCTCATCTGCGCACCTTATCTTTTAACTTATCTATTTCGCTTGAAGAACAACCCAAAGGCGGCGCCGACTTCATCGATCTTAAAGAGCTTGGCGACACCAAGGTATCCCAAGCCACTTACTCCAAGAACAATTACTAGGTGAAGAACATTCCCCCCAGGCAAGTGATCTCTCACAAGGAAGAGTGGTACCGCTATTACCCCAAAGATTCCTGCGAGTTTTGCATAAAGCCCAGCAATTTCACCAAGCTGAATGAAAATGCCATAACGATGCAAGAGACGAACAGTTGTCCAAGCTCCAAAGTAGTAACTCAAGGTAAGAGCAATAGCTAAACCAACTGTGACCCACTTAGCAGGAAGTGCGAGAGCCGCAATGACCGATGCAACGCTTGCAATAATGTTCATGATCAGGTTGCTCAAGACTTGTAATTTAATATTTTCAAAAGCGTTAAGGCCTCGAAGAGCTATCAGGTTAATGCTCAGCGGAAGCAGACCTAGAGAAAAGCCGGCCAATACATACCCCAGGTATTGGCTGTCGGCATGTGAGATTCCAAAAAAGAGTGCGTGACAAATCATCGGACCAAAGAGTAGGAACGCAATGGCGCTTGGAACAGTGGCTATTCCGACTAATCGAATAGCACGGACAAGCTGGTCGTGAACACTTTCAATATTCTTGTCCAATACATGCGCCGACATCGTTGGCAGAAGAGCAGTAACGATAGAAATTGTTATTACAGAATGTGGAAGCATCAAGATAAGAAAAGCATTTCCATATGGTGTGTAGCCCACACCTGTTGCTATCCCAGCCTTCGCCGCTCTTACAGCAGCACTGGTTGAAAGGTTTACCGTAACTAAATAACTCAATTGTGAGATCGCAGCAAAGGCAAGCGTCCATGTTGCAAGGTGAAGTGATTTGCGAATTTCTGGATCTTTCCAATCAAAGCGTGCGCGGATCTTGATCTGCGTCTTTTTAATAACTGGAATCAGAAATACCACCTGGGCAACAAAACCTAAGGTTGTTCCGACACCTAAAATAGTTGCTTGACCATCTGAAATAGTCGACGCGTTCCAACCTTTTGAGATATGAAGAAAATAGGCAAAGACAAAGATCACGATAATGTTGTTAGCAACGGGCGCCCACATCATTGGTCCAAATTTTCCTTTTGCGTTAGCTACTTGACCAAGAAGAGCAAAAAGACCCATGAAGAAGATTTGTGGCAAGCAGTAGCGCATAAACAAAACGGTGAGGTGAAATTCAGGTCTCCCAACGTAACTTCCGGCAAATAACCGAACAAGAAGGGGCGCTGCGATTACTGACACCACTGTAAGGGTTCCAAGAACTACGCAGGTTGCAGTAAGTAACCTAGAAATAAATGCTGAGCCGCCGTCAGGCTGGCGAATTGCCCGCACCATTTGAGGAACAAATACTGCTGTGAGCGCACCGCCAATAACTAAGTTATACAAAATATTTGGCATCGTATTTGCGACGTTATAAGTATCGCCAAGTAGCGCCGTTCCTAAAACTGCTACGAGTAATAGTCCTCGAACCAAGCCAGTTACTCGTGATACGACTGTGCCAATGGCCATCGTCGCAGATGAGCGCACTAGTGCATCATCTGTACTCATTTGTTTCGCTTTCTGATGCGTCTAATACTTTGAACACTTGCAGCTAGGAATAACAATATTGCAGCCCCAGTCGTTAACCAGGTAGCAATTGGGCTGATCACTTGAATGTTCAACGGATAAACCGCGGCATCCCCTAGTTGGGTTCCGCTCTTCGTTGCGAGGGTAATCGTCAGTCCTGAACGACCAGAAGTGAAAACTTCTACTGAGACAAAGACTTGGGTTTTTGATTTTGGGGGAAGGTTCACAACTTGGTCGCCGTGGGCCATTATTCGCGCATTTCGTGCAGAGACATTCATGTTCACAGTTATTGCTTGAGGAAAATCATTGACTAACGTAATTGGCAACTTTTGTTTCTCTGATGTGATCGTAAATTTACCCGGTATTACACGAACCAGATGTGTCAGTGCATAAGCATTCGCAGTGAGATCACGTATGAGGTAATCGCGTCTTGATTTTGATAAAAGTGGATTCAACGTTTTGATTAAAGCTAAACGATATGTATCAATTTTTGAGGCTGTGATATACGCAGCTGTTTCATCAAATGCTGCAGCATCTGCTTTTATTGCAGCAGCATCACTGTTTTGAAGGCGAAAAGTTGAGGAAGAATCAAACCCTATTGGAGGGCTAACTGGGCGCTCTAGCAAAGATTCAAGTTTTGTTTGTGAAATAGTTAGCAAGTAACTTTCATTGTGAGAACTTAGTTGTCTTACCAAATAGGCAGAAGGGTTTCCATAAACTAGGGCTGTTACTGGTCCAAAGCCCACGTCACGTTTCAGTTGAGCGAGCCATGCTTGTGCAAATAGTTGCCCGACGCCTGGCTTATTATCTATCAGTTTGTAACCATTGGACATATCAGTAACTTCGTCTACAAGAGCAGGGTCGATAAGCCAATGTATATTTCCATTTGGTGGGTTAAAAACAATTTGTCCTAGCCTTCCAGTGACTCCAAGTTGGGCTGCCAAATTATCATCTACGAATTGCCCATTAATTTCTCTATGGGTCGGTTCGGTAAGTACAACTGTTGTTTGTGCTTGAGCCACAGGAAGGGCAGTAAATGTAAAGATGAATGCAATTGCGGCTACGACTAAACGCTTCATACTTTCAGCTCACCAGATTTAGCAATAAGTTTCTTCTCATCTGGGTAGGCAAGTAAGTTAACAATTTCTTCTAGCGGGAACCAACCAACATCATCTACTTCAGTAATTTGTGGGGCAAGGGTTCCACCCACCTTGCGGAATAAATAATGGTGGACTGTTTTATGAATTCTTTTTCCACTAGCCATAAACCAAAAATCAATTACGCCTAGCTCTCTAGCGATTTCACTTTCAATTCCAGTCTCTTCATGCACTTCACGGATGGCAGCCATCTCTGGTGTTTCACCAGCTTCAATGTGTCCCTTTGGAAGTGACCAGAGCAAACGCTCCCGTGTTGCATCCTTTAAATCTCTACGTCCAATGAGTAAGCCCTTGGTTCCAGTTTCATCGATGACCAAACCACCAGCGCTGACTTCATCTACACGTTTGGCATACGTGCTATGCCTTTTAGGTTTTCTAGGCTCTGACTTTTTGGCAGGCGGATTTGATGTTGTAGCGCTTGTTGCTGCTACAGAATTAGTAGAAGTTGGTGTTTGTGGGCCCGCTGGACGCCGTCTCCGACGATTCTTCCGCTTCGCTTCGCCACCCGCACCAGGTGCCGGGGTCATAAGAGAAGGGTACTGCTCTAGCCTTGCCTACTGGGAAGGGGGATAGATGAATAATCCAAAAAATATTGCGACCGAGTTAGCGCTTACCGCTCTGGATGCGCAATCCCCCATGATCTCGTCGCTTGTCGCTGCATATAAGTCTGCTGGATTTACCTTGGCATTAGTGGGTGGACCGGTCCGTGATGCGATTTTAGGTCGACTTGGAAATGACTTAGATTTCACAACAAATGCAAGACCAGAAGACTCAACAAAAATTCTCAAACAATGGGCCGATGCAGTGTGGGAAATTGGCGCAGCATTTGGAACGATCGCAGCAAAAAAAGATGATCACTCAATTGAAATTACAACATATCGCTCTGAAAGCTATGACTCGACATCACGCAAACCGGATGTTGACTTTGGTGATTCAATCGAAGGTGATTTAGCACGAAGAGATTTCACCGTGAATGCGATGGCACTTGAGCTCACCGGAGATAAACCAGAATTTATTGATTTATTTAATGGTGTTGAAGACTTGGCAAAGAACGTTTTAAGAACTCCGGGCAGCCCAGAAGATTCTTTCTCTGATGACCCACTACGGATGATGCGTGCTGCACGATTTATGAGCCAACTAGGTTTCACTGTTGCACCAGAAGTAATTGAAGCGATGACCAAGATGTCTGACAGACTTTCAATTGTTTCATCAGAGCGCATTAGAGATGAATTCACTAAAACATTGATGTCGCCTAACCCGCGCCTTGGTTTAGTTTTACTTGTTGAAACCGGCCTCGCGGAACATTTCTTGCCTGAGCTACCAAAACTCAAACTAGAAATTGATGAGCACCACCACCACAAAGACGTGTATGAACATACTTTGACTGTTTTAGATCAGGCGATTGCACTTGAGCCCCGCTTAGGTGGACCAGATTTGGTTATTCGCCTTGCCGCTCTCATGCACGATATTGGTAAGCCTCGTACACGGGAACTTATTCCTGGTGGCGGTGTTTCATTTCATCATCACGAAGTTGTTGGCGCAAAGATGACAAAAAAGCGCCTGCAAGAACTGCGCTTTGATGGCGACACAATCGAAGCAGTTTCCACACTTGTCTTTTTGCATCTTCGCTTTCATGGATACGGAAGTGGTGAGTGGACTGATTCAGCAGTACGTCGCTATATCCGTGATGCCAGCCCGCTGCTTGAACATTTGCATGTTCTCACGAGAGCAGATTGCACAACCCGCAATAAGCGCAAAGCAGAACAACTTTCTGCTACCTATGACTCTTTAGAAGAGCGCATCACAACACTTAAAGCGCAAGAAGAGTTAGATCAAATTCGGCCTGATTTAGATGGAGGCCAAATTATGGAAATTCTTGGAATTAAACCTGGGCCAGTAGTTGGTGAGGCATATTCATTTTTACTGGAATTACGCCTAGATCGTGGACCCCTTGGAATTGATGCCGCTACATCAGAGTTATTGAACTGGGCGCGCGATAAAAAACTTACCTGAGCGCAGGAGTACTAACGAAGTTAAAAGGTAAACAGCGCAGACAAAAATAGGCAAGATGATTGATTTCCCGCTGGTTGGAAGAATGAGAGCTGCAATTACTGCTCCTGAAACAATCATGCTGTTTGTTGCGACATCATAAAATGCAAAGACGCGTCCACGGTATTCATCAGCAATTTGTGATTGCACAAGGGCGTCATTCGTTACTTTTACTGCTTGCCCACACATTCCAACAAAAAATGCTGCAGTGATCAGCACCCACTCTTTTTGGTAGAGGGCAAAAACTAATAGCACTGGGGTAGGTGCTGACATCATGAGCCGAATCCAACGATGCCTTCCAAAATATCCAATAAATAATGGTGTCATCAAAGAACCAATTCCGATTCCAACACCTGCAACCGCCAAAGCAAATGCAAAAGCTGAAAGGCCGGCGTCAGGATTGTTTGGTGGATTAAAGGTATTGCGCTCAAGTAGAAGTCCTGTAAGTAAGAGTGATGTGAGGCCACCGCGCTGAATAGCTGTTGCAGCAATACCACGCAATGCATCAGGGTGAATTTTCAATATATTAAAACCGTGTTGGAGCTCTCTCCACCCTTGGATCTCTTTTGTTATTTCGTGCTCAGCTGGGCCAATTTGTTTATGAGAAAATCTTCTAGTCGCAAATGCAGCAACTAGGTAACAAGCAATAGCGAAGAAAAGCACACGCGAATCTGAAATATCACTTTTACTAGAGTGGTCAAATATTTTCTTCAGTCCAATTCCAATACCACCACCAATAACAACTCCGATGCTTCCACCAGTAACAGCCATTGCATTTGCCGAGATCAAATCATCTTTTGAAACTACGAGTGGCAATCCTGCCGAAAGGCCAGCGAGAATTAAACGATTAATACCAAATGCGATGAGGACTAGGAGTGTTAAGGGGATGCCGGTATGGCCCCCCTTAATCAGCAATACAATCGCGAGTAGATCGATAGCGCGAATGAAGTTGGCAATTTGAACAATTTTCTTTCTGGAGAATCTATCTAGAAAGACACCTGCGTAAGGGCCAACGAGTGTGTAGGGAAGTAAAACGACTGCGAATGCAAGTGCTGCTGCAACAGCGTTTGGTTGGCGCTCTGGAGAGAAGAGCACAAAGGATGCAAGAGCAGATTGGAATATTCCATCGCCAATCTGTCCACTCCATCTAATAGAGAGCAAGGCTGGCAACTTGCTACCAGGGCGAAAGGGCCAGCTGCTTAACCTCTTATATGTGGGCAGCTTCTGCATAAGGTAAGCGTAGTTAAGAAGAAAGGTTTATTCTTATTACTTATGTGGAGTCGCCGTGATGCCGTTGATTATTCACTTAAACGTCGGGCAACCTTGGTCGCACTTTTTAAGGGCTCAAGTTCTGCTCTAGATGCCTGCGACGCAGACCCTTACCTAAAGAGTGCTGCGAAATATCACGGTGAGAGTGTTGAGCGTTTGTGCCCTGTTTGCCGCAAACAAGAGATGGTGGAATTGCGTTATGCATTTGGCGATCAACTCGGCCAATACTCAGGTCGCATTAAGACATCGGGTGAATTAGATGAGATGCAGAATGAATTTGGTGAATTCCGGGTCTACATCGTGGAAGTGTGCCAAGGCTGTGGGTGGCACCACCTCATATATTCATTCAAGTTGGGTGATGGGAAGTACCGTAAACCGCCGCGCAAGGTACGCACGCTTGAAGATGAGGACTACGCGAAACGATAGCCTTACACCGTGATTGATAGAGAGAACCTTCGTACCTGGTTTATCAGGGGAACCATATTCACACTTGGTGGCGGTTTTGTTCTATTTTCATTTCTTTTTGTTTATGCATATTTTACAGTTCACATTCCCGACCCAAATGCCTACGTAAATAGTCAAGCAACAGTTATTGAGTACGCAGATGGAACTCCAATTGGTCGTATCGGCGCCGAAGATAGAGTGAGTGTTCCCCTTGCAAGTGTTCCTCTTAATTTACGTCATGCAATTATGGCCGCAGAAGACAAAAACTTTTATAACGAACATGCATTTAGCCCGACGGGAATCATCCGAGCTCTTTATCACAATCTTCTTGGAGGTTCACTGCAAGGTGGATCAACTATTACTCAGCAATATGCAAAGACGGCATTCTTAACACCACAGAGAAGTATCCAACGAAAAATTAAAGAAATTGTTATCGCTGTGAAACTTGAGCAACAGCAATCAAAAGATCAGATTTTTGAAAACTACCTCAATACAATTTACTTTGGTCGCGGCTCATATGGCGTTCAAACAGCCTCGGATGTTTTCTTCAATCGGCACGTTGATCAGTTAACAATTTCTCAAGATGCTGTCTTAGCAAGTGTGCTCAATGCCCCTGGTTATTACGATCCAGCGAATGGACCTCAATATCTTGCGCGCCTTAAAGCTCGTTGGCAATATGTACTTGATGGAATGGTAAAAGAAAATTGGATCACCAAACAGCAAGCTGCCAAACAAGTATTTCCAGATATTCAACCGCGGGTTGCATCAGGGTCATTAGCTGGTCCAAAGGGTTATGTAATTTCTTGGGTCGAAAATCAATTACAAACCCTTGGTTTCACTCAGGACCAACTGCAACAAGGTGGTTTAGTTGTTAAGACAACCTTGGAGAAACAAGCACAAGAAGCTGCTGTTGATGCAGTTTCAAAACGAACACCTGTAGATAAACAAGGAAATCTTCGTGTTGCACTCGTTTCTATTAGGCCCGGTACAGGTGAAGTCGTTGCCATGTATGGTGGACAGGATTACTTAAAGAGCCAACTCAATAACGCTACTCAAGCAATCGCCGAGGCGGGCTCTTCTTTTAAGCCATTTGCCCTTATTGCAGCACTTCAGCAAGGAATTTCACTGCAGTCCGTATGGGACGGGACATCTCCTCAGGTTTTCTTTGATCCTGGCTCACAGACCCCGTATTCAGTTTTCAATTACGGAAGTGAACAATTTCCTAATGTAAGTTTGCTTAACGCAACTGCCCACTCTGTCAATACGGTATTTGTCCCACTTACGATAAAAGTCGGACCCCAAAACGTAATTGATGTTGCAAGACAAGCAGGTATCCCCCAATCTGTTGCGATGGTTGCTGGTCCTTCTGTCGCACTCGGTGTTGCTAGCCCGCACGTCATTGATCTTGCAACAGCCTATGCAACTTTTGCCGCGCAAGGAATTTATGCAAAGCCTTACATAATTTCAGAAGTGCTTGGCAATAACCAAGGTGTTTTATTCCAATCTCAGGTTCAAGCTCAGAAAGTCTTTGATCCTAATGTGATGGCAGATCTCACGACGGCACTGCAAGGTGTGACAACAAAGGGAACGGCTGCGGCAGCGCTTGCAGATTTCCCTCGCCCAAGTGCAGGAAAAACTGGAACGACAACTGATAACGCAGCCGCTTGGTTTAATGGCTACACACCACAGCTTGCAACGACCGTTGCACTCTTTAGAGATGATGCAACGCAAACTTTGAACGGTATCGGTGGGTTGAACGCCGTCACGGGAGGTTCTTTCCCTGCAAGAATCTGGAGCCTGTATATGAAGAATGCTTTAAAGGGGCAGCCTGTGCTTCCATTTCCACCTGCTGCAAATATTGGTGGAACAGATCCGGTACCAATGCAAAATGCTGTACCAACGCTCGACCCAGCATTGGCTCAGTCCCCAACGCCGATACCTCATCCTGCACCAGCAAAGACACCTGCAAAAAAGAAATAACTCGTGAAGAGTAAGCACGCCCTAGGCGCAGTCATACTTCTTGCTTTATTTATGGGAGCGCTTTCATTTATAAAATTTGATCACTGTTACAACAAATCGTGGGTAGTGCCGGATGTTTATACGCACGCCTGTTATAGCGACATTCCAGCTTTGTATGGTGCAAGAGATCTTGTTAATAACACCTGGCCATATTCCAGTGCGACAAATTCTGTTGAGTATCCACCTATTACTGGTGTTGTTATGTGGGCAACTTCCTTAATTACTCCTCACGGCTTAGAAAACTTTCATTTCTACTACCTGATAAATGTTTTCTTACTACTACTACTTTTTGTTGGAAGTGCCCTTTTGGTTTGGCATATGAACTCAGAAAGCTGGCAACTCTTTGTTATTGCTCCAGCCGTTGTCGCCTCCCTATTTATCAATTGGGATATGTGGGCGGTCCTTACTGCTCTTGCTGCAATTTATTGGTTCGACCGGAAAAAGTATGACTACAGCGCGCTTGCACTGGGAATTTCTGTTGCCACGAAGTTTTTTCCCATCGTGCTACTCATCCCAGTTGTTCTTATTTTCTGGAAAAGATCTCTGGTTAAATCAGCTATCCGATATTTCGGCATTTCTATCGGTCTATGGGTTTTGATTAATCTGCCATTTGCGCTGTTCACTCCTTCGGGCTGGTGGAGATTTTTTAAGCTAAATGGATCAAGAGGCGCTGATTTCGGTTCAATTTATTATTCACTCCAATTACTTGGAATATCTATTCCAGCAATTAATGTCGCTTCGATTCTCATATTTCTTGTGGCAAGCGCATTATTTGTAATATTTCTAGTTCAACAAGATTATGTGCCAAATCTTGCTCAAGTTGCTTTTATTGAAGTTGCAATTTTTACACTTGCATCGAAAGTTTATTCACCGCAATATATCTTGTGGCTGACTCCACTTGCAGTTATCGCGCTACAAAAGAAGGATAGAAGCGCATTTTGGATATGGCAGGGCGCTGAAATCGTGTATCACTTGGCTGTCTGGGAATACCTTGCTACATATTCTGGTAGCCGCTTTGGGTTGCCTGCGGGGGGCTATGCTGCGATCAGCGTGATTCGTATAGCTGCCCTGATCTTTTTTGTGCTCAAAACAGCTCCATCCACACGGGAAGTTCCTGCACAGGAGCACCGATTTTCACTATCTAAGCCCTAAGAGTTACCCTTAGCCTTCCTTAACGAGCCATGAACACCGTTTGCGGCATTCGCTAAGGAGCAGTAACCCTCCTGTCGCGGAAATGCCGTGACCGTTTTAGTCCAGAGGAGGTGGGGTTAACGCATGCGTCATTATGAAATCATGGTCATTCTCGATCCTGACCTAGAAGAACGCACAGTCGCACCAAGTCTTGAGACATATCTCAAGATCATCAAAGACAGTGGTGGCACAGTAGACAAGCTCGATATTTGGGGCCGTCGCCGCATGACCTTCGAAATCAATAAAAAGGCAGAAGGTATTTACGCTGTTGCAGATCTGCACTGTGGTCCAGATGCGATCAAAGAACTTGATCGCCAACTCAATTTGAACGAAGCAGTGCTTCGCACAAAAGTCGTACGTCCAGATCAACTGAACGCTTAACTAATAAGAGTAATAAGAGAGAATAAAAATGGCAGCTGGAGATACAAACATCACAATGATCGGTAATTTGACGAGCGATCCTGAACTTCGATTCACACCATCTGGTGCTGCAGTTGCAAAGTTCACCGTTGCGTCAACACCACGTTATCTCGATAAGGCAACGAACGAATGGAAAGATGGCGATAGCCTCTTTCTTAATTGCCAAATCTGGCGTCAAGCTGCTGAGAACGTTGCAGAATCTCTAACACGCGGAATGCGCGTTATTGTTTCTGGTCGTTTGAAGCAACGCTCTTATGAAACTAAAGAAGGCGAAAAGCGAACCGTATTTGAGGTGGAAGTTGACGAAGTAGGTCCATCACTTCGTAACGCCACAGCAAAGGTCACTAAGACAACAAAGAGTGGCGCATCTGGCGGAGGCTTTAGTACACCTTCTGAAACTGCATCAACTGAAGATCCTTGGTCAGCAGCACCTGTCGGTGGCGGCTGGGCAACAGGAGCATCAGATGATCAACCTCCATTCTAAATAAAACCAACTATCCAACCATTCCTGTCAGAAATGACAGGGCACCTAAACAAGGAGCACCACAGTGGGAGCAAGAAGTAATAAGACCCTAAAGCCGAAGAAGACCGCGCCAAAGATGTCGGCTGCGGCCCTCAAGAAGTTTAAGAAGAAGCCATGTTCATTCTGCCAACAGAAGATCGAATATATCGATTACAAGGACATCGCAACTCTTCGTAAGTTCATCTCAGATCGCGGCAAGATCCGCGCTCGCCGAGTAACCGGCGCATGCACCCAACATCAACGCGCAATTGCCGCTGCGGTCAAGAATTCCCGCGAAATGGCGCTTTTGCCTTACACCTCAACTGCTAGATAAGGGGAGATATAACAATGAAACTTATTCTTACCCGCTCAGTTAATGGCCTAGGACAACCTGGCGATGTTGTAAACGTTAAAGATGGTTACGCACGTAATTTCCTTCTTCCTGGTGGTCAAGCAATTGCTTGGTCAGAAGGCGGAGAGAAGCAGATCGAAGGTATTCGCCGGGCACGTAGCGCACGCGAGATCCGCGATCTTGACCATGCTCGTGAGATCAAGGCAAGCCTTGAGAAGTCACCAATCACTGTGAATGCAAAGGTGGGAGCAACTGGCTCACTCTTTGGTTCAGTCACTGATAAAGATCTTGTTCAAGCAATCAAGCAGACAACCGGTGTTGATATCGATCGTCATCGTTTGAAAGCCCCAACAATCAAGAAGCTTGGTACATATAGCGTGAAGGCAAGCTTGCATGCGCAAGTTGCTGCAACTCTTAGCGTTCAGGTGGTTGCTGGTAAGTAACTCAGTACATTTATTGCTGTCTGGCCAGGGGTTCACACGAACTTCCTGGCCAGATTTCTATCTCATCCCACTCCAATTCTCACTCTATGAGATAAAACAAATTTCTTTTATACACAGCAAGAGGGCGGATTTCACGCTCAAACAAGGCTTAGCACTCGTGGTTATCAACCTGTTATCCCCACCTTACCCACATGGATTAACAGGTTATCCCCACAGCGATACACACAGGATCGGGTCATAAATAGGCAATGTCAGTGCTCCCCCCCAAGATTCACCTATGAGCATCGCAGAACTCCCAAATAGAGGAAATAACAGCGCTCGCGCCGTTGAGTTCGAGCGCACACCACCACAAGATTTAGTAGCAGAACAATCCGTACTTGGTGGAATGTTATTAAGTAAAGATGCAATTGCAGATGTAGTTGAAATAATTAAAGAGCGAGATTTTTATCGCCCTGCGCACGAATTAATTTATGACGCAATTTTAGATTTATATGGCCGTGGCGATCCTGCCGATCCAGTGACCGTCGTTGCCGAATTAACAAAGCGTGGTGATATTGCGCGCGCAGGTGGCGCGCCATATCTCCACACATTGATTTCATCTGTACCAACCGCAGCTAACGCCGGTTACTACGCACGCATTGTTCGAGATCGGGCAATCCTTCGCCGTTTAGTTGAAGCTGGAACAAAAATTGTTCAACTGGGTTACTCAGAAGAAGGCGATGTTGACGACGCAGTGGATTCTGCGCAAGCGGAGGTTTATCAAGTAACCGAAAGTCGTATGTCAGAGGATTACATTCAACTCAGCCAACTTCTTCCTGCAGCCCTCGATGAGATTGAAGCAATCTCAGCTGGTGTCACCAGAGAAGGTGTGATGACCGGATTTAAAGATTTGGACGCATTAACAAATGGTTTCCATGCAGGAAATATGGTTGTGCTTGCTGCTCGTCCTGGTGTTGGTAAGTCAACACTTGGTTTAGATATTGCCCGCCATGCATCCATTAAAAATGGTGATACATCAGTGATCTTCTCACTTGAAATGAGCCGCTCAGAAATTACGATGCGTATGCTCTCAGCAGAAGCACGCGTAGGACTTAATAACATTCGTTCTGGTTCTCTTTCAGATGAAGAGTGGGGCCGCCTAGCAAAACGCATGGGTGAGATTTCAGAAGCGCCTTTGTTTATTGATGACTCAGCAAACCTTTCACTTATGGAAATTCGCGCTAAAGCACGTCGCCTCAAGCAGCGTCATAATCTCAAATTGATTGTGATCGACTACTTACAGCTCATGACTTCTGGAAAAAAAGTAGAGAACCGCCAGCAAGAAGTTTCAGAGTTCTCTCGTAACTTGAAGCTGCTTGCAAAAGAGCTCAACGTGCCCATCATCGCTATCTCACAACTCAACCGTTCTCCGGAGCAACGTTCTGATAAGAAGCCAATGCTCTCTGACCTTCGTGAATCAGGCTCTATTGAACAAGATGCCGACGTTGTCATTCTTCTCCACCGTGATGAAATGTATGACAGCCAGAGCAGATCAGGTGAGGCAGACTTGATTGTCGCAAAGCACCGTAATGGTCAGACAAGAACAATTACTGTTGCAGCGCAACTTCACTTTGCACGCTTTGCAGATATGGCTCCAGCGTTTACCAATACCGCTGAAAGTTTTGTTAAAGATAACTAATTTATTGGCGTAAGCGTTCCACTTTTAACATCATAAATAGCTCCCATAACTTTTACCTCATGGGCAAGCAGCGGATAACTTTCAATCTTCGTGATGTCCTTCAGCAGCGCTCCGCGCTGATCTGATGTTGTTTGAAAATCAAGGCTGCGAGTATCAACACCAGACTTCTTCTCAATCGCGGCATGAATGCCAGCTTCATCAGTACTGGCCATACGGCAATCAGTGTGTGGCATAACTAGAACACGATTAACACCAAGTAGGTGTGTTGCAAGAACAAGTGTGCGAAGTACGTCCTCTGTTACACGTGCTCCAGCATTACGGAGAATCTTTGCATCTCCCGCGCTCATGCCGACAATACGTAGGGGATCAATACGTGAGTCCATACACGTAACAATTGCTAATCCTTTTACGGCAGTGCCAGTGAGATTTTCAGAGGTGAATTTTGAAACAAACTCTTTATTAGCCTCAAGCAAGTCATCAAACCTATCCATTCGCGCCCCCTTCAGGAATCCGTTCATTTGCAATGTATATTCCCACTAAGACAATAACTGCTCCTATAAGTTGAATAGTAGTAAATTTTTCATGAAGAAGTATCCAACCGAAAACACCGGCGAGTATTGGCTCAAACATTCCGATCACACTTGCCGTAGTTGCCGACAATCGTTTGATTCCAATAATTACTGACAAGTAAGGAACCAGAGTGCCCATAATGCAGACCCAAAGAATTAGAAGCCACCCCGGCAGTTGATGACCAGAGAATTGTCCGTTGAGCGTGATGTTTTGAGTGAATATGTGCCAGGGAAAATTCCAAATGGGTTGAATAATTAAATAGAGAAGTGTCGTAACAGCAAAACCCCATGTTGTGAGTGTGTCGCCACTTCTCTGATGACCGATTGTCCTTGCTAATAGAAAATAAGCCGCAAGTGAAAAGGCATCAACAAATGCTGCGATAACGCCAATGCCGTTGAGTGTGAGGCCTTGCCATACCTGCGCAACAAGAATTAATCCAGAGAATCCAAATGCAAGTCCTATCCAGACTGTGTTAGAGACTTTCTCTTTGCGGACAAAACGTAAATAAAATGCAATCCAAAACGGGGCAGTAAATTCAATGATGAGCGCAATAGAAACGTGTAATTTTGAAATAGCGAGGAAATAGAAACTCTGCACGGAAGCGATCCCAAATACACCAAAGGGAATAAGCATCTTGAGTTCGCGGACATTGGTTCTTAATTCAGAAAGTCGGCCCCGAGATAGCAGCCAGATCAGCATTGCTATGAAACCGCCTGTTGATCTCACTTGGGTTAATCGCCAAGGAGTCAGACCCGCCTGCATGAGCCACTTACTGACGATCCCATTGAATGAAAAGCAGAGGGCTCCAAAAATGAGCAACAGATAAGCACCACGACGGTTCACGACATGAAACCTACCCTGTGGCTGGGCTGATAGGGTTTTGACCGTGCTACTAAGTGATCGCGATATCGCGCTAGAAGTTAAAGCAGGCCGAGTTAAGGTCGAACCGTTTACGGACGCAATGATTCAACCTTCCAGTGTCGATGTTCGCCTGGATAGATTTTTCCGTGTATTTGAAAACCATAAATATTCCGTAATTGATCCATCTATTGAACAGTCAGATCTGACTCGTGAAGTAGCAGTCAATGATGATGAATTTTTTATTCTCCATCCGGGAGAGTTCGTGCTTGCCAGTACTTTCGAAGTAATCACCCTGCCTGATGACATTGCTGGTCGCCTTGAAGGAAAGTCATCTCTTGGTCGCCTTGGTCTATTAACTCACTCAACTGCAGGTTTTATTGATCCTGGTTTTTCTGGGCACATAACCTTGGAGCTTTCTAACGTTGCCAACCTTCCAGTTAAGTTGTTCCCAGGAATGAAGATTGGACAGCTTTGTCTCATCAAACTCTCATCTCCTGCTGAGCATCCTTACGGTTCCGCGCTCTATGGTTCCAGGTACCAAGGCCAGCGTGGGCCAACCCCAAGTAAGTCTTGGCTCAACTTCCATAAATCAAAAACGCAATAGAATTACATCCAGTCACTGTGCGTTACTAGTAACGGAGTAAATAAAGATGAATTCAATTATTACAGGCGTCATCGCTATAGCGATACTTGCATTTATCGGTATCGTTCCGCGGAACAAACTCATTCGTTTGAACGTATCCGTTGATGAGGCATGGGCTCAGATCGAAGTTCAACTCAAGCGCCGTTCAGATTTAATTCCTAATTTAGTAGAAACCGTTAAAGGTTATGCAGCTCATGAAAGCAAGACATTCCAGGCGATTGTTGATGCAAGAGCGAAGTCAACAAGTGCAACCACTGTTGCAGATGTTGCGGCAGCAGATGGCGAGATGAGCAAGGCACTTCGAGGCCTGCTTGCAGTCACTGAAAATTACCCAGATTTAAAGGCCTCATCAAACTTTTTGGCTCTTCAAGAAGAACTTTCATCAACTGAAAACAAAGTTTCATTCGCGCGTCAGTTCTATAACGACAATGTTCGTGGTCTAAACACCGCGATCAAGACCTTTCCAACAAACATGTTTGTAAATGCTGCAAAAGTAAAAGAGCGCCCATTTTATGAAATTGATGATCCACAAGATCGTAAGGCGCCGCAGGTAAAGTTTTAAGTATGGATTTTCGTCAGCTCCAAAGCGCAAACAAACGTAAAAGTGGTGAACTGCTCTTTGGCATGGGACT
>DAIQAR010000009.1:0-33455 GCA_036781605.1 Candidatus Nanopelagicaceae bacterium | reverse complement strand
CCGGCGAC
Source organism: Candidatus Nanopelagicaceae bacterium (assembly GCA_036781605.1). GTDB lineage: Bacteria > Actinomycetota > Actinomycetes > Nanopelagicales > Nanopelagicaceae > PALSA-747. The sequence goes on along the minus strand of DAIQAR010000009.1, from coordinate 33,447 downwards.
CTACCGCTTAGGAGGCGGTTGCTCTATCCACTGAGCTACTGGGACTTACTTGGCTCACTTAGCCAATAGTCAGAGTAGTAGCTGTTGCAGCCACTGGGATAGAACTTAACCCTTGCCTTGCAGGACCTTGAAGAAGTTTTCCGTTTAACGCAAATACAGAGCCATGGGCAGGACAGACCCACTTACCCCCTACTTCATTGACCAATGCAAAATTATGAGGGCATGAGAGATTTAAAGCAGAGAATCCCTTAACACCTGCGGCTGTACGAACAATTCCAAGTTGTGAACCGTCATTGAGATTAAGAATGACTGATCCTCCAACTTTTGCTAGTGCCTTATTTGCAGCAAGTGTGACTTGAATCTTTCCATTTTTAAGTTGAGTGATGCCGGCAGCTGCTTGCGCTGCTTCTGGAAGAAAATCAACGCCAAGGCCTAATGAGAGCGCTAGCACTCCACACAGCGCACTGCGACGAGAAATATTTGTATCTTTCACTCATCAATCCTTCCGTTAGCCTCAAGTAATGGCCATAGGCACAGAGCGAGGATACCTAAAACTACGCCTAATCGCGATCTCGATCTTGCTCCTTCACCTTGGAGTTCGCTTAGTGTTTAAGAATCCATCACCATTTGCAGACCTGATCCTCTTTAATACTGTGGCATTTTTGGCTGCAGCCGTTGCATTCTCCGCACCTTTATTTAATGACCAACTTGCGGTAATTGCCTTGGGGTGGGCATTTGTTATTTGGGGTGTGGGCTCATCTATCTCAACATGGAATTCATTTTATGCATTTCAAATATGGCCTGCTGCATCTGAAATTACTTACTCGCTCTTCTACCCGCTCGTGCTTTTTGCACTTCTACGAGCTTTGACTTCCCGCAATAAACCCAGCGCACTTGAGCTACTTGATATCGTCATTATTACCTTTGGTATGTCTAGCCTTATCGCATCATTTTTTCTTAAAACTGCCATGCTCCACTTTGTTGGAAGTCAAGCAACTGTGTTTCTCTCAATTCTCTATCCCGTTGGAGATGTTGTTCTCCTTGCTATCGCAGTTGTGATTGTTGTACTCCAAGTAAAAGTACTTCGATCATTCCTTTTTCTGCTTGGAATTGCGATCTTCACTGCGACCGATCTTATTTTTCTGTGGAAATCTGCCACTACGGGTTATGCATTTGCTTCACTGATTGATGATGGCTGGCTGCTAGGTCTGCTGATCATGGCTGAAGCGCTCTGGCATAGGGGTGGTGAGGCTCAAATGAGCGATCGGATTACCTCCATTGCCGCCACTATCGCTTTAATCTTTAGTTCAACAGTACTTATAACAGCTGCAGTCCAACGCGGCTTTTTTCCAGCATTTGCACTTATTCCGGCCATAATCACAATTGCCCTTGCATTTATCAGAATGGGTATTGCGCTGCGCGAAGCACGCAGCGCATCACAAGATCGAGAGTTAGCGCGTATTGATGAACTCACAGGACTCGCCAATAGGCGGCGATTTCTTGCAGAGATCGACGCACTTACACCTCTTGATGGAACGCTGCTTCTTATGGATCTTGATGGTTTTAAATCAGTGAATGACACATTGGGACACAGCGTTGGAGATGAACTACTGCAACATATTGCAGTGAGGTTCTCTCGCGTAGTTCCAGCAGATGCACTCCTTGCACGCTTGGGCGGTGATGAATTTGGTGTGATTGTTCATGGAGGTGCGCAAGCTGGTTTAGATATCGCACTCGCGTTGCGCTCATCGCTGAGTTACCCATTTCATATTGGCACATCTAGCATCAGCGTTGATGTGAGTATCGGGCGAGTAATTAACGACGGACAAGCAGATCTGATGCGAAGGGCTGATATCGCTATGTATAAGGCAAAGAATTCTGGTGGCGGTGTTGCTCTCTGGCAATCTGAAGAACTTATTTAGTCTGGCTTAATTTCCTCTAGTCTGGCGAGTGACTCAAGACGCTCGAGTGCATGATCAACAATTCGCTCTGGATAATCGTGTAAATAGCCATCCAATACGTTCCACGGTTCATGGATATCTGGGGCTGATAAATGCGCTAGCTCAGGAACATATTTGCGAATGTAATCACCATTCTCATCAAAACGCTTTCCCTGCTCAATCGGATTAAAGACACGGTAGTAAGGAGATGCATCCGTGCCACATCCCGCAGTCCATTGCCATCCATGTGCGTTTGATGCGACATCAAAATCAACAAGATGTTCCATAAAGAAATCAGCACCATGTTGCCATTCAATATGTAGATCTTTTACTAAAAATGAAGCAACAACCATACGGGTGCGATTGTGCATCCAGCCTTCATGCAAGAGCTGACGCATGGCAGCATCGACAAATGGATAGCCAGTCTTGCCTTCCTTCCAAGCATCGAGCTTCTTCCCCGGCTTGTCATAACGCATCTTGGCAAAACGCTCTGCGTAGTAATCGGATTCGGTATGTGGGTTGTGATGGAGAATGTCTGCATAAAACTCTCTCCAGGCAATTTCTTTTTGAAAGGTTTCATGGGCTTTAGTCCCATTAAGTTCAGCAAGAAGCGTACGAGGATGAATCTCTCCCCACTTTAGATGCGCGCTCATTTTGCTGGTGCCATCTATTCCAGCAAGATTCCTACCAACATCATAAGTATCTAGCGCGGTCTTCTTAAAGTATTTCCACCTTTCAAGTGCAGATTTTTCTCCAGCAGGAGTAATTACTGCGCCCTCTGGTAATTTCCACGTAGGAAAGTTGCGATCACTTTCCTGTGGTTGAACTGCTGCAATATTTTTTGGTGTTACTGCAGGTTCTCTCCACCCGTGCATGACCCAGCCTTTATAGAATGGTGTGTACACGCGGTAGTTCGTTCCGTCTGGCTTGCGAACTCGCCCTGGGGCAACAGCGTAAGGACTACCTGTTCTGGTTAATTCAATTCCAGCTTTTTCAATTCGAGCATCTCGCGCAACGCCATACGGCTCATACTCCTGGGAGATGTGAACCTCTGTGGCTCCGTAGCGTTTCTTGAGATCGCTCAGAACTTCTACTTGATCTCCCACCATCACGTGTAATTTATTTCCAAGTGACTCATCAAGACTGTGAAGTGAGGCGGCTAAATAGGCAAGCCTTTTAGTTCCAGTTTGGGAGATGAGTTTTTCATCCAAAATAAATACCGGAACAATCTCATCGCTTGCTTCAATTGCTGCAAGAAGCGCCGGATTATCAGCAAGACGCAGATCTCGGCGAAACCAGAAGATTGCTCGCCTTGTCATGGCAGTAGTTAATCAGTCGTTAATCAGTTGTGTAACTGATGGACAGACTCATCCCAGCCTTTAACTTCATTTGGCTTTCGTGGACCAGGTCCGATGTAGCGAGCGGATGGGCGAATCAAACGACCCGTGCGCTTTTGTTCAAGAATATGAGCCGACCAACCCGCTGTACGGGCTGCTGTAAACATTGAAGTAAATAGCGGCGCTGGAATTTGCGCAAAATCTAGAACAATCGCTGCCCAGAATTCAACGTTTGTTTCTAGTACGCGCTCTGGATGGCGCTCATGTAATTCAGCGAGCGCAGCTTGCTCAAGTGCGAGCGCAACGTCATAACGTGGTGCGCCAAGTTCTTTTGCTGTACGGCGAAGTGTGCGAGCGCGTGGATCTTCAGCGCGATAAACACGGTGACCAAATCCCATAAGGCGCTCACCGCGATCTAAAATTCCTTTGACATATGCTCTTGCATCGCCAGACTTCTCAACGCCTTCAATCATGCTCAATACGCGCGCAGGTGCTCCGCCGTGAAGCGGTCCTGACATTGCGCCAATCGCACCTGACATCGAAGCGGCAACATCTGCTCCAGTTGATGCAATAACGCGAGCAGTAAAGGTCGATGCATTCATTCCATGTTCTGCAGCAGATACAAAGTAAGCATCGATGGCGCGCACATGTTTTGGATCAGGCTCTCCGCGCCAACGAATCATCATCCGCTCGACAACGGTATGCGCCTTATCAACTTCAGATTGAGGAACCATTGGTTGCCATGTTCCACGAGCAGATTGAGCAACATAGGAAAGCACCATGACAGATGCGCGCGCAAGATTGCTACGTGCTTCATCATCTGAAATATCTAAAAGTGGTTTAAAGCCCCATGCAGGAGCGAGCATTGCAATTGCAGATTGCACATCTACGCGCACATCACCTGAGTGAACAGGAAGCGGGAATGGTTCTGCTGGTGGTAAGCCTGGATTAAATTCGTCATCAACGAGCAGGCCCCATACATTTCCGAAAGTAACTCGGCCAACTAAATCTTCAATATCAACACCGCGGTATCGAAGCGCGCTGCCTTCTTTGTCGGGTTCTGCAATTGTTGATTCAAATGCAATAACACCCTCAAGGCCGGGCTTGAAATCTTCGCTCACGTGCAGATCCTCCATCAGTTGATGCTCGTATTCTCCCCCGCTCTGGGCTTTGTGCCAAACCCTCGCCTCCCGGTAGCCCTTTAGGAAAAAGTGACGTTAGATACACCTATGAGCGCAGAACTAACCCCCGAGGCAATCAAGGCAATGCGCCGCTCCTATGGCGATGCGGGTCTGCACGAAACACAGATTGGCAGCGACCCCATCGCTGGTTTTAAGAGTTGGTTGGCAGATGCTGCTGCAAATCCTGTAGTTGTGGAAGCAAACGCAATGGTCTTATCAACAGTTGATGGCGAGCAACCTTCATCTAGAACTGTTCTACTTAAAGATGTGAGCGAGCAAGGATTCTCTTTTTTTACAAACTACAACTCACATAAAGGATATGAATTAAGTTCTAATCCCCATGTGAGTCTGCTCTTTCCTTGGTATCCCCTAGAGCGACAAGTGATTGTTAAAGGTCATGCGACAAAAGTTTCTAGCCAGGAAAGTGATGAGTACTTTGCCTCGCGTCCATGGGGCAGTCGAATAGGCGCGTGGGCAAGTGAGCAATCTTCAGATCTTGAATCTCGCGAGGTATTACAAGATCGCTATGCCGAGCTCGCACTGAAGTATCCGGAAGGCTCAGAAGTGCCAAGACCTCCTCACTGGGGCGGCTTTATTGTGGCGCCGGCAACAATCGAATTCTGGCAAGGTCGCTACTCGCGCCTGCATGATCGAATCATCTTTACCCAGAGCAAAAATGGTTGGTCATTACGGCGCTTGAACCCTTAATCTTCATCCATGAGCGATATTCAAATCCCAGCAAACCTGAAGCCTAAAGACGGACGTTTTGGATGTGGTCCTTCAAAGATCCGCCCAGAAGCACTACAAGCACTTGTTGCAAGTAGTCCACTCGTTCTTGGAACGTCACATCGCCAAGCTCCGGTTAAAAATGTTGTCAAAGAAGTTCGCGCTGGTCTCACCTCATTATTTTCACTCCCTGATGGTTATGAAGTAATTATTGGCAACGGTGGCTCAACCGCATTTTGGGATATTGCAACCTTTGGTCTGATTGAAAAGAAATCACAACATCTTGTCTTTGGTGAGTTCTCATCTAAGTTTGCTGCTGCCTCCAGTGAGGCGCCATTCTTGGAAGAACCAACAGTGATTAAATCTGAACCAGGCACCCATCCAACTGCAAAGGCCGAGGCAGGCGTGGATGCATATGCATTGACACATAATGAAACAAGCACCGGTGTTTCAGCGCCTGTTATTCGCCCCAGTGGAACAGATGGCGCACTTGTATTAGTTGATGCGACAAGCGCTGCAGGCGGACTCGATGTTGATATCAAGCAATCAGATGTCTACTACTTTGCTCCTCAAAAGTCATTCGCTTCAGATGGCGGCCTATGGATCGCAATCTTTAGCCCCGCGGCTATTGCAAGAGCTGAAAAGATCAAGGCAAGTGGCAGATTTATTCCAGCATTCTTTGATCTTGGTATTGCTATTGAAAACTCCCGACTTGAGCAGACATATAACACTCCAGCACTTGCCACATTTGTACTTCTTAATGAGCAGATTAAGTGGATGAATAGCAATGGTGGTTTGAAGTTCTCAGCAGGACGCTCTGCGCAGTCTTCTTCTCATCTTTATGCATGGGCAGAAAAAACAAGCTACACAACTCCATTTGTTACGGATCCTGCCATGCGCTCAAAGGTTGTTGGAACAATCAACTTTGATGACTCAATCGATGCGCTCAACGTTGCAAAGATCTTGCGCGCAAATGGCATCGTAGATACAGATCCTTACCGCAAGCTTGGTAAAAACCAGCTTCGCATCGGAATGTTTCCTGCCGTTGACCCATCAGATGTTGAAGCGCTCACCACATGCATCGACTACGTAGTTGAGCAGTTAGCTAAGTAGCAAGGCAAATATGAGCTATAAAGTCAGAAGGCTCGTAACTATTGCTGTTCTGATCGGTGTATTTGCCCTAGTCGTTATTGGAAGTATTAAATAAGTTCTCTCGCATAATTAGGTAAACAGCCAGAGTTCCAAAAGTTGTAATAAGACCACAAATTGCGACGGTCTGACGTATTCCTAGCGTGTCGGAGAGCCAGCCAATAAATGGTGAACCCACAGGTGTTGCACCCAGAAATACTAAAACATAAAAGCCCATAACGCGGCCTCGTAATTCTTGTGGCGTAGTTGTCTGGGTATATGTATTTGCAGCGATCATTGTGGTGAGCGCAATAAAGCCAGAGACTGGAAGAAAGAGCGCATAAGAGAAATAGGTGGGCATGGAAGCTTGAATCACAAGTGATATTCCAAAGAGCCCAGCACAGTACATAACAAATAGGGGTTTGCGTTTTTGGTCTAACTTTGTTGCAATGACAGCCGCTAGCAGTGACCCAATTGCTAAAATACTTCCCAGTGCGCCAAATGCACCAGCACTCTTGTGGAAGACCTTAGTAGAAAGAAGTGCATTAAATATTTGGAAGTTAAGCCCAAAGGTAGAAGCGAAGAAAACGGTTGTAATAACGGCGATCAGATCTGGTCTGCTTTTGATATAGCGCAAACCTTCGGCTACTTTTCGAGGCTTATTTTCAACTGCATTTCTATGTAATTTTGTCGGGTTCATGAGGAAAAGTGCCAGAATGACGAAGAGAAATGACCCAGCATTAAAAAGAAATGACGGGCCGGTATTAAAAGCAGAGATAAGTAACCCTGAGATAGCAGGACCAATAAGTCTGCCAATATTAAAATTTGCAGAATTCAAACTCACAGCATTTGCGATATCACTCTTACCAACTAGTTCAGATGTAAAGGCCTGCCTCACCGGAGTATCAAGTGCCCCAAAGAGGCCCAGGAGAAATGCGAGAAGGAATACTTCAGTTAAATTCACTCGATGACTTATTGTTAGCCATCCAAGTATTGCAGCAGTAATTCCTCCGCCTGCATTTGTAACAATTAATAATTTACGTTTATCAAAGCGGTCAGCAAGAGAGCCCGCATATAAACTGAAGAGCAACATGGGCAAAAACTGAAGTCCAGTCACAATTCCAAGTTCAGATCCACCTTTATGCAGATCAGTGACAACAAGCCAATCTTGCGCAACACGCTGGGCCCAGGTTCCAGTATTAGAAATAAGGTTTGCCGTAAAGAGAAGAGTGAAATTTGGGTATTGAAAGGATCTAAGAGTAGAAATCTTCTGGGTCTTGTCATTCACTTTTTCACTCACAACCTGATACTACGCAACTATCCACTACTAGGCATTAGAATATCGATGTGAAACAAGCACTGCCGGTAGTAATCGTTGGAACATGCGCATGGGCAGTTGCCTTAGTGGTTGAGATAGCGATAAGCGCACAAGCAAGCAGCATCTGGATTTGTGTTGCAGGTATTGGCCTTGGGCTACTTGGAATTGCTTATATATTGCGAGGACTTGTTAAAAACAGAAAGAAGTTTTAGTTCTCGTTCTCAACTTGAGAAGCAATACCGCGAAGCACCTTTGCAAGACGCTCTGATTCAGCGCTCGATGGATGGCGGCCATGGCGCAAGCCATTTCCAACCTTGTCGAGCATCTTGATTGTGTCTTCAATAATTGTTGCAAGGTCATCTGGGTTGATGCGGTTGTTCGCAACAACAGATGCTGGCTCATCAATGATTCGTACTGAAAGAGCTTGTGGTCCACGGCGGCCTTCGGCAACACCGAATTCAAGTTTTGTTCCAGGCTTAATAGTTGGAACGCCAGTTGGGAGCGCAGAGGCAGCGAGATAAACATCTTCGCCCTCTTCAGATGCGATAAATCCAAAACCCTTTTCAAGGCTGAACCATTTCACGCGGCCTATAGGCATTTTCGCAATCTCCCTTCCTTACTTAATTTGTGAATAGTGGATTAGTTTAACCGATGAATGAGCTGGCTCGTTATTCGGGTATTCGAGCGCTTATTCGGCCACGATAAGCGCCTCAGAATGAGCGCCGCAGCCGTGATCTACCGAAACTACGCGGGCATCTTCAGGTGAGAGCGCATTGGCGCAAACACCGAAGGCACTTCGCAAAGATCCTGCAATAGGAATAAAGAAACCACATGAGTGACATGGCTTAGGTGCATATTGAGCAATTGGAGTTGCCGGTCCCCGGTCCCCACTATGCCAACGCTTACTTGCTGCATCAATTCCTTCAACTGAAAGAACTCGTGCACGTCCTAGTCCTAATTCAAATGCTTCCTTCAAATCTAATTCACCATCACTTGGAAGTTCTGCAAAACCTGGAACTAAACGAACATCATCTGCTGATGTTGGAATGATGTCGCCAACGCCAACATCGCCAGGCAAAATGCGGTCCTTATAAGGAACCCATTCAGGAGCAAGTAATGACTCGGCGCCTGGAAGCAGAACAACATCACAAATAGTTGCAGGAGAATCAGAATCTAGCTTTGCAACTGTTACTGCCCAACGCCATCCGTGATAACCAGGAAGTGAGCTTTCAAAAAGGTATGTACAGATGCGCTCATCTTCAGCATCAATAGAAACAAGCTCGCCAACATACTTCGCATCATGGGAATCTTCACATGCTGCTTGGCGCGCAAGTTCAAGTGCGTTGAACGGATCTTTGACTGACATGGCTTAATTGTAGAGGCAATATCGCAATGAAAAAGCCCTCGGGATTCCCGAGGGCTTTATGCAATCTACGCGTATTAGAAGTCCATATCTCCGCCACCAGCAGGAGCTGCTGCCGCTGACTTAGGTTCTGGCTTATCTGTAATAACTGCCTCTGTTGTGAGAAAGAGCGCTGCGATAGATGCTGCGTTTTGAAGAGCAGAACGTGTGACCTTTGCTGGATCAATAATTCCAGATTTGATCATGTCTACATATTCACCAGTTGCAGCATTAAGTCCCCAACCTGATTCCAAGTTACGAACCTTCTCAACAACAACTCCGCCTTCAAGGCCAGCGTTAATAGCAATTTGCTTAAGAGGTGCTTCAATTCCGAATTCAACAATTCGAGCGCCGGTTGCTTCATCTCCTGCGAGTGAGAGTTTTGCAAGTGCAATCTTTCCAGCTTGAAGAAGAGCAACGCCGCCGCCGGCAACGATTCCTTCTTCTACTGCAGCTTTTGCATTGCGCACTGCATCTTCGATGCGGTGCTTGCGCTCTTTAAGCTCAACTTCTGTTGCAGCTCCTGCCTTAATGACAGCAACTCCTCCAGCAAGCTTTGCAAGACGCTCTTGAAGCTTCTCACGATCATAATCAGAATCGCTGTTCTCGATCTCGGCGCGAATTTGATTGACCCGGCCCTTAATCTGATCAGCATCGCCTGTTCCTTCAACAATTGTTGTCTCTTCCTTACCAACAACAACTTTGCGAGCTTTTCCAAGGAGATCCATAGTTGCGCTCTCAAGCTTGAGACCAACTTCTTCAGAGATAACTGTTGCGCCAGTCAAGATTGCAATGTCTTGGAGCATTGCCTTGCGGCGATCTCCAAAGCCAGGTGCCTTAACAGCGACAGAGCGGAATGTTCCGCGAATCTTGTTTACTACCAAAGTTGCAAGGGCTTCACCCTCAACATCTTCAGCAAGAATAAGAAGCGGCTTACCTGATTGCATTACTTTTTCAAGAATAGGAACTAGATCTTTGATGTTTGTGATCTTGCCACTTGAGATCAAAATGTAGGCATCTTCAAGGACTGCTTCCATGCGATCTGAATCAGTTGTGAAGTAAGGCGAGATGTAGCCCTTATCAAAACGCATACCTTCGGTGAGCTCTAGCTCGAGACCGAATGTATTGCTCTCTTCAACGGTGATAACGCCTTCTTTGCCGACCTTATCCATCGCTTCAGCGATCATCTCACCGATTGTGGTGTCAGCAGCAGAGATAGATGCAGTAGCTGCGATCTGCTCCTTTGTATCAACGTTCTTAGCCATCTTAGAAAGTTCAGCTGAGATTGCTTCAACGGCCTTTTCGATACCACGCTTAAGAGCCATTGGATTTGATCCAGCAGCAACGTTGCGAAGACCTTCACGCACGAGTGCTTGAGCCAATACTGTTGCAGTTGTTGTTCCGTCGCCGGCAACATCATCTGTCTTCTTAGCTACTTCTTTTACCAATTCTGCGCCGATTTTTTCCCAAGGATCATCGAGTTCGATTTCTTTGGCGATGGAGACACCATCGTTTGTGATTGTGGGAGCGCCCCACTTCTTCTCAAGAACAACGTTACGACCGCGAGGTCCAAGTGTTACTTTGACGGCGTCAGCGAGCGCATTCATCCCGCGCTCAAGACCACGACGAGCCTCTTCATTAAAGGCGATCATCTTTGCCATGTTTTACTCCTCATAAATTTCATTAGCTTAAAGGCGATTTAGCACTCTGGTACTTCGAGTGATAAAACCAAATCTAGAGCAGGCTGGAGCTCTGGGCAAACCGAAGGGAGCCTGCTCACGCGTGGGCTGGGGGCAGAACTGCCAAAATCTCTAAGTTGGCTCTCAGAAATACCTAAGTGTCACCACAGATCGGCGCCCCATGATCTACCCATGAGAACAAAGAACAGCAAGTTACCTTCAGCTAAACCACAAATCGCTCTCCTTGCGATGGCGCTCGTTATTAGCTCTGGAGCTGTTTATGCCCAGGCGCACCGCGGCCAAGTGAGCACAAGTAACCCAACACAAGCTGTTCAAAGTTCTCAAAGTTCTCAAAGTTCTCAAAGTTCTCAAAGTTCTCAAAGTACTCAAAGTACTCAGAGCGTCACGACTTCTACAAGCTCATCATTCACACAACCTGCGCCATCAACTAGCAAGGGAACCACACACTCTCACCGAAGCACGCTTCTACAAATTGTGGGCGGAGCGCATGGTGATGATGACGGTGAAAATGGGGATGATTGATCCATGGACCTCTTCAGTCACATTTTCTCTGCTGTAGTTGCAATTCCTGCAAGTTATATGGGATTGGTTCTCTTGATCAAAGTTGTTATGCCAAGGATTGCCAAAACTAGCAGGACTTATAAATTTTAATTCCGCAGCTAACCGAGCTTAAAACCCTCTGCTCTTTTTGATGAGCGAACATCACGCAGTCTGCGAAGACGTTTAATGAGCATTGGTTCTAATTCGTAAGCTATTTCCTTGTCAATAAGAACACTGAGCAATTGGTAATAGGCAGCGGGAGCTAAATCAAAAGTCTCTTTAATGGCAGATTCCTTTGCCCCTGCATGGCGCCACCATTGACGCTCAAAAGCCAAGATTGATAGCTCAAGCTCTGTTAATTCTGACTTACCCATAATGAGAACATCATAGAAGGAAGCACTGACAGTGGGCGCTTTTTGCCTCTAATTGAGAGATGGCATGTTGCTGTGGTAATCGAAAGATTTCGCTGCACGGATTAAGTTACGCGCCATCGTTGGGAAGATAAATCCATGAAATGGATAAACCAGAGCCCAGTAAATATGACCACCCATGCCATGGGGTTGAAATGTTGCGGTCTGGATCATGCGGCGCTGCTTCTTGCCATCATGGTCTACTTCGGCAATCTCAAAGCGTAACCATGCTTTGCCAGGCAAGATCATCTCCGCCACCAAAGTCAGTATGTGTTCACGCTCTAATAATTCAACCCTCCAAAAATCAAGGGACTCTCCTTGGCGCAAAAAGTCAGGATCACGACGGCCGCGGCGAAGACCAACACCACCAATCATGCTGTCCATAAGACCACGCAGATACCAGAGCAGATCTGCCCCATACCAACCGTGGTCCCCACCAATTTGTTCGATGGCCCGCCAGAGTGATTTTAAAGATGCGTCGGTATAAAAAATTCTTTCATCTTTATATTCAGCAGCCCCTGACCATTCAGGATCTCCCTGAGTCTTTTGCCAGGGTGGCATATATAAAGATGCATCTGACCAGCGTGATTCAACGAGGTGAGCTTCAACTTTTTCAAGTGCCAGAGCAAATGCTTTTTCGATAGTGAGTAAGCCTTCAGGGGGTAGAGAAATAATCTGATTCACATTTTTCGCAGGATCTGCGATTACTTCGTTGACTAGTGATCCAACCAGTGGTCTGGCAAGAGATGTTGGAACTGGGGTAACAAAGCCAATAAATAAGCTTGAAAAAGCAGGGGTGAGAAATGGAATTTTGATAAAAATACGCTTGCGTAAATGGCTTACCTTGGCGAAAGTTTGAATCATATTCTCATAAGTCAAAACATCTGGCCCGCCGATATCAAATACGCCCTCTACTGGCTTTTGAAATTTTGCAGCAGTAGTGAGGTAGTAGAGCACATCCCGGACAGCAATTGGCTGCGTACGATTTCGAACCCATTTAGGCGTAATCATGATGGGAAGCCTGTGAGTCATGTGTCGGATCATTTCAAATGACGCAGAACCTGAACCGATGATGACGCCCGCTCTAAATTCAAGGACCGGGACCGTTCCATATGCGAGTCTCTTGCCGGTATTAGCGCGCGACTCAAGGTGCATACTCTGCTTCTCATCATTAGCTATGCCGCCTAAGTAAACAATTTGCTTCACATCTGCAACACGCGATGCATGGGCGAAATTTGCCGCCATGTTTTCTTCTAATTTATCGAAGCGAGTTCCTGCATTAATGGAGTGGAGTAAATAGAAGGCAGTGTGAACCCCCATGAGAGCGCTCTTGGTAGATTCAAAATCATCGGCATTGCCTTCGAAGATTTCGACCATATTTGCCCATGGCTGTGATGAAATTTTCTGGCGGTCGCGAACGAAAACTCTGACCTTCATATTTTGATTGAGAAGCGCCCGAACAAGCCTTCCTCCAACATAGCCAGAGGCGCCAGTCACAAGAACTAGCCGGTCTTTCGGTGCATCGCTCATGAGAGAAACAGTAGACTTACCCCATAGAAATAACGAGCGGAAAAGGAACTTTACGTTGAATTCCAACGGAGCAGTCGGAGCGGTACCCGTCTATGGACAGACCCCTGCTGAACAGCAAGAAGTCCTCTCAGCGTTTGCCAGTTGGGTCAAAGATTTCAAGGGAAAGCCTCGGGTAGTCATCCTCGGAGGTGGCTTCGGAGGATTAGCTGCTGCAAAAGCGCTCGGTCGTCACGCGGATGTCACAGTTGTTGATCGCAACAACTACCAAACTTTCTTGCCTCTTCTTTATCAAGTTTCAACAGCCGGTATCGCAGCAGACCATGTGGCCTTTCCTATAAGAGGCGCCGTACGCAAATATGATGCAAAGTTTCGTATGGGCTCTCCTATCTCTGTGGATCACAAGAATAAAACCGTAAAGCTTGATAGCTCAGAGCTTCTCCCTTTTGATTTTCTTATAGTTGCACTTGGTTCTGTCACCGCAGACTTTGGTGTGCCAGGAGTAAGTGAATACACGCTCGGCATGAAAACCATCCAAGAGTCAGTGCTTATTCGCTCAGAAGTAATGCGCCGCTTTGAAGACCTCTGCCGCTTTCAAGATGACACACGCCTTTCCATCGTTGTTGTTGGAGGTGGCCCAACTGGTGTTGAAATGGCTGGAGCGTTTGCCGAACTTCGTCATGGCCCACTTCGCCATGACAATGAACATGCATCAAAGCATGTAGACATTTATTTGATTGAGGCCGGCCCACGCTTGCTACCTATGTTTGCAGAGAAACTAACAGATAACGCCAAGAAGGAACTTGAGAAGATGGGCGTGAATGTCATGCTCAATACTCAAGTGAAGTCAATCGATCATGGCCAAATCAACTTCGGCGATGGAACAAATATGCGTGCGCATGTCATTGTCTGGGCCGCTGGCGTAAAAGGTGCACCAGCTATTAACCAACTTGGCGTTCAGGTAGAAGCCAATCGCCTCAAGACCGACCCAACTCTTCAAGTTTCTCACTACCCATATATGTTCGCAGTTGGCGATGTTGCAGGAACAAAAGGTGCGAACGGTCGCTTCCTGCCACAAGTTGCCCCAGTTGCCATGCAACAAGGTCGTTTTGCTGCTGCACAAATCTTGCGCCTGATGAAGGGCAAGAAGCTTCCTGATTTTAAATACGTGGATAAAGGTTCTATGGCAACCATTGGTCGCCACAAAGCAATCATTCAAGTCAAGGGAATAAAAATCAGCGGACCTATTGCTTGGTTTGGTTGGTTGTTCTTGCACCTTTTCTATCTCATGGGTGGTCGTAATAAAGTTGCGACGATTGCCGATTGGACTTGGAACTACTTCACATTTGACCGCGGTAATCGCAACATCATGGACTCCATTTAACACTCGCCATGGCATATATCGACCTGCGTGGTCACAAGGTATGGAGCGTTGAAGGAGAAGATAACGGCGCGCCTCTACTTCTTCTTCATGGCGGTCTAAGTTCAACAGAGAGTTTTGATTGGCAAGTAATGCCAGCTGTAGGTCACAGGTTTCACGTTTATGGCTATGACCGCACAGCTCACGGAAGAACTCCAGTACGTGAGGGTTATTACCACTTTGATTTTCAAACCGATGAAGCAATTTCATATATCGAAGATGTCATCGGCGGCCCTACTCATATTATCGGCCATAGCGATGGCGGAATCATTGCGCTGATGGTCGCGCTCAAGCGTCCTGATCTTGTGCTTTCAATTGTTGCCGGAGGAACGAACTACCACTGGGATTGTGGCCTTGATTTCTTTGATGAGCCGATCATTATTAGCGAAGAAGATAAAGCAAAGTTTGCTGAGCGCTCACCAGAGCCTGCTTATATGCAAGAAGTTATTATTAAAAAGGCATATGAAATATGGGCAAAAGAGCCAAATATGACCTTAGCTCAAATCAGCACAATTACCTGTCCGGTTCTTGTACTCAACGGTGATGATGAGCCTTTTGATAACCATCATGGCATTGATCTCTATGAAGCTCTTCCTAACGGAAGGCTTGCAATTATTCCTGGCACATCACATGCTGTGCTCAAAGAAAAGAATGAGATTTGCCTATCAATCATTACTGATTTCTACGATCACCCAGAGATGCGCGGAGAAATGAGCGCCTTCGACGAATTGGCTTAATGAACCAGCGTTGCCATTGTGTTCACAAGATTAAGAAGCAAGCTTGGATACACCCCTAAGATCAGCGTCATAACAGCGCATACTCCGATGGCAATACGCGTCATGATCGATGGAATAACAACTGAAACACCATCTGTTGGGGCTTCCTGGAAGAAAAGCATCAGTACGACGCGCAAGTAGAAGAAAAGCGCGATCGCACTTGAAAGCACGCCGACCACGACAATCGCGATATTGCCTGATTGATAGGCCGCAGTAAAGATCGAGAACTTGCTGATAAATCCACTAGTCAGTGGCACGCCACCAAAGCTAAGCAAGAAGATAGCCATAGCAACAGATACCAGAGGCGACTTCTTGGCAAGACCAGCCCACTTTGAAAGATCGGTTACCTCACCGGAGGAATCACGAACCAAAGTCACAATTCCAAATGCGCCGACTGTCGCAAAACCATATGCAACGAGATAGAACATCGATGCGGCTAGTCCATCTTTGTTGAGCGCAACAACGCCTGCTAGCAGGAAGCCTGCATGGGTAATAGATGAATAGGCAAGTGTGCGCTTGATGTCACGCTGTGACATCGCTGCGATTGCACCTAGGACCATTGTGATGATTGAAATAGTTGTGAGGAATGGCTTCCACTGAAATTGCATCAAGAAAAACGCACCATAGAAAATACGTAGTAGAGCGCCAAATGCCGCGATCTTTGTGCAAGCTGCCATAAATCCAGTGATAGGTGTTGGAGCGCCTTGATAAACATCAGGTGTCCATGAGTGAAATGGAACAGCTCCGACTTTAAAGAGCAGACCAATGGTGAGAAAAACCATTCCGATATACAAGAAGGCAGGACTTCCAACAGAGAAAATATTCGCTGTTCCAACATCAGTCAGCGACAAAGTTCCGCTATAGCCATAGAGGAATGCAATGCCAAAGAGGAAGAAGGCCGAAGAGTAGGCACCGAGCAAGAAGTACTTCAGAGCTGCTTCTTGTGACAATAATCTGCGACGACGAGACAAACCAGTCATGATGTAGAGGGGAAGTGAGAGCACTTCAAGTGCAACAAATAGAGTGATGAAGTCTGTTGCGATAGGAAAGAGCATCATTCCGGCAACGGCAAAAAGTGTTAGTGGGAACACTTCAGTAGTTCTTGTTCCTGACAAAAGCGCCTGTGCTTCTTCTTCTGAGCCGGGCAGAGCGGATGCAGCAGGAGCAAAGTGATCATTATCTGCAATCAACAAGAGCGCTAAGAAAGCCAAGACGAGAACCGCCCCCTGCAGGAAGATTCCAAATCCGTCTGTCGCAACCGAACCCATCGCTGCAGTTGCAGAGACATCATTTCTGATGCGAAGCAGCCACACAAATGAAAGAGCCAGTGTTCCAAGTGCAAGGACGATTTGTACTGGGCCCCGTTGCTTCTTTCCCAAGAAGGCTTCAACTAATACACCCAATAGCGCGCCACCTAGAACAATAAGAATAGGAGCGAGCTGAGAGTAATTAAGCGTTGGCATCGTAAACATTATTTACCTGCCAATACATGTGGGTCTGAGACATTCATCTGGGACATGGTCGATGTCGTTGATGGATTAATGACATGAATTGCCGGCTTTGGATAAAAACCAAGGATCACAAGGGCTGCAATAACCGGAGCAATTGCAATCTTCTCACGAAGATTAAGATCGCTCATAGATTCATTTCCGCTCTTGAGTGGTCCATGCAGTGAGCGCTGAACCAAGATCAAGACATAAAGCGCCGCTAAAACGATTCCTAATGTGCCGATAATTGCCGCCACTGGATATCTCGTAAATGTTCCAAGAAGAACAAGGAATTCACTGACAAAGCTTGAAAGCCCTGGCAAAGCTAAAGCAGATAAGCCTGCGATAAAGAACATCCACGCCATGATCGGAGTAACGCGCTGCAGCCCACCAAAATCTTCAATTGCGGCAGATTTGCGGCGAGAAACCATCCAGCCGCCAACAAGGAAGAGCGCTGCTGTTGAGAAGCCGTGGTTGACCATATACAACGTTGCGCCAGTTAAGCCTTGAGATGTGTAAGCAAAAATTCCAAGCGTAATAAACCCAAAGTGTGAGATCGAAGTAAATGCAATGAGTGAATTGATGTTCTTCTGCCCGATGGCGAGGAAGGCTCCATAAATAACGGAAATGACAGAGAGAACAATGATGTAAGGGGCAAAGGTCTTTGTTGCATCTGGGAAAAGTGTGAGGCAAAAACGAATCATTCCGTAGGTTCCAACTTTATCTAGAACACCGAGAAGCAAAATAGAGGTCCCTGGTGTTGCAGCTTTTGCTGCTCCAGGAAGCCATGTATGAAATGGCCAAAGTGGCGCTTTAATTGCAAAGGCAATAAAGAATCCTAGGAATAACCAATTTTGTGTTGTGTGATCAATGCTCAGATGAGATAACGCACTTACATCAAATGAACCAATAACTTGCTGCGCAGAGATGATGTAGATGCCAATCACAGCAGCCAACATGAGTAGCCCACCAAAGAGGCTATAGAGCAAGAACTTGAGCGCCGCTGCTGCGCGTTCACCCGTGCCAAAACCACCAATAAGGAAGTAAACAGGAACCAGCATCGCCTCAAAGATCACATAGAACAAGAAGACATCTGTTGCGGCAAAGACACCGATCATGAAGGTCTCTAAAACCAAGATCAACATATAGAAGGTCTTCACGCTCCAGCGTCCACCTTCAGATTCATTCCAGCCCCCAAGAACAACAATTGGAACAAGAACTGTGGTTAAAAGAATCAAGACAAGTGCTAGGCCATCGATACCAAGTGCGTAATTAATATGAAAGCTTGATACCCAGGCGTGTGAAGTTACAAAGGCAAAGCCAGATGCTGGTGATTTGTATTGAATGGCCATAACAAAAGAAAGCACCATAGTCACCACTGAGGTACCGAGGGCAACTATTTTGATTTGATAGGTATTTGTCTTTGGGATAAGCGCTAGCGCCAAAACACCAAGAAGTGGGAATAGGGTGACTACGGAGAGAATGTTCATGCTCCGATCACCCACAGAGCAATAACAGTAATTACAAGGCCTGCAAGCATGAGAAGGGCGTAGCTACGAACAAAGCCATTCTGAACCTTGCGTAGTGCATCTGAAGTAGCACCTAAGAAACTACCGACAAACCTGACCCCACCGTCGATGACCCGATCATCTGCTCTTACTAATCCAGCAGTTAAGAGCGTTCCTGGAGCAACAAGTAACCTGTCATTGAGAATATCTTGATAAAGATCCTTGCGTGCTGCTATTGTAAATTCAGAAACTTTTTCAGGTGCAACATCACTTACAGTTCGATACTTAATAATTGCAAAGGCTGCTCCAATCACAACAACGCCGAGTGCTAAAAGAGAAACGGTAAGCGCTGGCATAAGAGGCTTTCCTTCTTCAACGTTCTGTGAATTCACTACAGGCTCCAGCCAATGAACGAGTGCGCTTCCCTTGCTCAACAAGAACCCAGAAGCAACCGAACCGAATGCGAGCAAAATCATTGGAAGGGTCATAAGGATTGGACTCTCATGAGGATGAGATTCTGCCTTCCATCTTTTTGCACCGATAAATGTCATCACCATCACGCGAGTCATATAGAAAGCTGTAATTGCTGCGCCAAGCAGAGCTGCCCCGCCCAACAAAATTCCTTTTATGCCACCAGCATTAAACGCGACCTCAATGATCTTGTCCTTCGAGTAAAAGCCAGCAAATGGTGGAACACCAAGTATCGCTAGATAACCCAAGCCAAATGTCACTGCTGTAATTGGCATCAGCTTTGCAAGCCCGCCGTACTTTCGCATGTTTACTTCATCATCCATGCCATGCATGACAGATCCAGCTCCAAGGAACATTCCCGCTTTAAAGAAGCCATGGGTAAGAAGATGCAAGATTGCAAAGGCATATCCAATAGGGCCAAGTCCTGTTGCAAGGATCATGTAACCAATTTGGGACATGGTTGATGCTGCAAGCGCCTTCTTAATGTCATCTTTTGCAGTACCGATAATTGCGCCAAAAAGAAGCGTTATTGCTCCAACAATCACAACAAGCAAGCGCGCAGTAGAAGATGCGTCAAAGATAAAGTTTGAACGGCTAATCAAATAGACACCAGCTGTGACCATTGTTGCTGCGTGAATTAAAGCTGAAACCGGTGTTGGACCAGCCATTGCATCACCCAGCCATGATTGCAATGGGAACTGCGCAGACTTGCCGCAGGCGGCAAGCAAAAGCATTGCGCCGATTCCAGCTAGCGAGGCGCTTGATGCACCATGTGCTCCAGCTTTCACGCCCTCAAATGAAACTGTTCCAAATTGCGCAAAACAGATCATGATGGCAAGAGATAGACCGACATCACCGACGCGGTTAGCAACAAAAGCTTTCTTTGAAGCAACTGCATATGTTGGATTGTGATTCCAGAATCCAATAAGTAGGTATGAAGCTAAGCCCACACCTTCCCACCCAACGTAAAGGTTGAGGTATGAATCGCCAAGGACCAAAAGCAACATAGCTGCAATAAAGAGATTGAGGAATGCAAAAAAGCGGCGACGATCTTTGTCATGAGACATATATGCAATGGAGTAGATATGAATCAGTGTTCCAACGCCAGTAATCAGGAGCACAAAGCAGATAGAGAGTTGATCAAGGAGCAATGATGCGTTCACTTTAAGTGAGCCCACACTGATCCACTCAAATAGCTTTTGAGTAACTGCTCTAGATTCCCCTGCTTGGCCTTGCATCTTCATGAACTCGTAGGCACCAATTACAAAGGTTGATGCGGTGATGAGCGTGGCAAGAATATGACCCCATTTATCTGCAATTCTTCCAAGAAGCAGCAAGAGCGCAGATGAAAATAGCGGAAGCGCTATGAGATAGACCAGAAGAGATGATGTGCGCATTAGCTCTTCAGCAAACTAGCATCATCAACAGATGCTGATCGACGTGAGCGATAAATCGTCACGATTATGGCTAGGCCCACAACCACTTCACATGCGGCAACCACCATGGTGAAAAATGATGCGACTTGACCCTCTAAATTGCCTGCCACTCGTGAGAAAGTCACAAGTGCAAGGTTTGCTGCATTAAGCATCAACTCAATACACATGAAAATTACGATTGCATTGCGGCGAACCAGTACGCCAGTCGCACCAATGGTGAAAAGAATGACAGAGAGATAAAGGTAATTTGAAATATCCATTTACTCTTCCACCTCCTCAGAATGCTCGAGAGCAAATGGCGCAGGTGAAATAACGTCACCGCGTGCTTTCAAAGTTGCTGAAATTGATGACGGAGCTGGTGTGCCATCTGGCAAAAGAGCCGGTACATCTACAGCATTGTGGCGGGCAAATACACCGGAACCAGGAAGTCCTGCAGCATCTGCAAGTGATTTCCCACGAAAGCGCGCAATAGAAAGATCTCGCTGCTTATTTCGCACAGCAGGTTTGGTGCTGTGGGCTAGGACCATTGCGCCAAGGGCTGCAGTAATAAGGAGCGCTGAAACAACTTCAAAGGCCCATACATATTGTGTAAATAGCTGACCTGCAAGGCTCTGAACATTTCCTGTTTGGTTCACAAGCTTTAGCCCGGCAGCAGGCTGGCTCACACTTGCTCTTGCAACAAGTGAAAGAAGAAGTCCACCAAGTCCAAGACCCGCAAGAATTGATGCGCCGCGTTGTCCCTTAATATTTTCAACAAGAGACTCAGATGCATCTACGCCAACTAACATCAAGATAAACAAGAAGAGCATCATGACTGCGCCTGTGTAGACCACGATCTGAACAATTCCCAAAAAGAGTGCATCCTGAGCAATATAAAAGATGGCAAGAGTGACCATTACCCATGCGAGCAATAGCGCTGAGTGAACAGCCTTTTTCATAAATAACATCCCAAGAGCAGCAATCACTGCAATAGGTGCAAGAATCCAGAACTGAACCGCTTCTGGTGTCGCGGTTTGCCCAAGTGCAAGTGATTGGTTAAACATTACTTACCAATCTCCTGCGAAGGATGAGAAACAGTGATTTGGCCTTTGTAGTAATCAATATGCGTTGTTCCTGGATACATGGCATGAGGAGCTTCGATCATTCCTTGGCGCAGCGGGGCCAACAGATCTTCCTTTTCAAAAATTAATTTTTCGCGTGAATCATCTGCTAATTCATATTCATTTGTCATGGTTAGGGCGCGTGTAGGGCAAGCCTCAATACATAGACCGCAGAAAATACAACGAAGGTAATTGATTTGATAAATCTGACCGTAGCGCTCACCAGGGGAGAAGCGTTCTGCTTCCGTGTTGTCAGCACCCTCAACATAAATAGCATCTGCTGGACATGCCCATGCGCACAGCTCACAACCAATACATTTTTCTAAACCATCTTCATAGCGATTGAGTTGATGGCGGCCATGGAAACGCTCTGCAGTTGGCTCTTTCACTTCTGGGTATTGAACTGTATTGACCTTCTTAAACATGGTTGCAAAAGTCACCCAGAAACCGAGCAATTGCTTTGCAAAACTACTTGGGCGCTCAGTCATTGATCTCACTCCTCTGGACATAAGTTATGGGTGATTGACCAGGTATGGCTGGTACTGGGAATGATGGGGCAGGTAGATCTGGTAAGACATCACTTTCTTCGAGTTTGATCTTTGCACGATCAAAGAGAGTCAAGACTAAGAAGATCACAATGATGACGCCGACCGTGAAGGAAGCAACTACTAAACGAGGGAAATTATGTGCTGACATCAAGCGAAGTGTTGCAAGGATCATAATCCACGCCAGGCTTGAAGGAATTAATACCTTCCAACCAAACTTCATAAATTGGTCATAGCGAAGCCTTGGAAGTGTTCCGCGGAGCCAGACAAATACAAAGAAGAATGAAATAACTTTGCCAAAGAACC
This sequence comes from Candidatus Nanopelagicaceae bacterium, assembly GCA_036781605.1. Lineage (GTDB taxonomy): Bacteria > Actinomycetota > Actinomycetes > Nanopelagicales > Nanopelagicaceae > PALSA-747. The sequence continues at coordinate 11,189 of DAIQAR010000009.1, read as the reverse complement.
AGAAAAGTGTGAACCAACCGCCCAGCCAACTCTCTGTAAAGCCAAGCCCAGGTAGCGCGTGATAGCCGCCAAGAAACAAAGTTGTGGCAAGGGCTGAAACGGCAACGATGTTGACGTATTCAGCTAAGAAGAAAAGCGCGAACTTAAGCGAGGAATACTCAGTATGGAATCCTCCAACAAGTTCTCCTTCAGCTTCAGCAAGATCAAAGGGAGCGCGATTTGTCTCTCCCACCATAGAGATTGAATAAATAACAAAAGAAGGAAAGAGCACAACAGCAAACCAATAATGATGCTGCGCAGCAACAATTTCACTCGTCGACATAGAGCCCGAATAAATAAAGACAGCCACGAGCGAAAGACCCATAGCAACTTCATAGGAGATAACCTGAGCACTTGAACGAAGTCCGCCAAGAAGTGGATATGTTGATCCAGATGACCAGCCAGCTAAAACAATCCCATAGACGCCAACAGAGGCAATCGCAAGAATATAGAGCACGCCAACTGGAAGATCAGTGAGCTGCATAATTGTCTGGTGACCGAAGAAGTTCACCTTCCCAGTCAAAGGAATAACTGCGAAAGACATAAAGCAGGCGGTTGCAGAAATAATCGGCGCAATGACAAAGACTATCTTGTCAGCGGCTGCAGGGATGAGATCTTCTTTCAAAGCCAACTTCACACCATCAGCAAGTGCTTGAAGTAAACCAAACTTTCCTACGCGGTTAGGTCCGAGGCGCTGCTGCATACGAGCAACGAGCCTTCGCTCCCCCCACACAGACATCAGTGTGAGAACAACGCAGATAACAAAAATAAGAAGCGCTTTGACCAAAATAACCCAACCTGGGTCTGCTCCTAATATCGCTGTGTTATTCATGCTTTTGTCACCGTAACAGATCCAGATGTAAAACCAAGGTTTGCTATGACTTGTGAGCCTTCAGAATTACGTGGAACCCAAACAAGATTATCCGCAATCTGATCAACAACCACGGGAAGAGTAAGTGACCCTAAAGCACTTGATATCTTTACTTGATCTCCATCGCTCACTCCAAGCTTTGATGCGTGAGATGCTGAGATGTGCGCTGCAGCTTTATGAGCAGTTCCGGCAAGATTTGTCTCTCCACTTTGAAGTGTTCCAAGATCAAGAAGCAAACGCCATGAAACTAAAGTCAGATCAGTTGGCGCCGGAGTTGGACTTACTGCAGTAAATGATGCATCTGTCCCATCCCACTTGCCAAGAGAAGCAATCTCTCGCGCAGTAGCGGCAATCGAATCAAGTCCAATAGGTGAGCCAAGTTCATCGGCGAGCATAGAAAGAATGCGAAGATCACTACGTGATTGAGCGTCTTCAACTGCCTTTTCAAATGAGCGTGGCTTGCCACTCCAATCAAGGAATGATCCGGCCTTCTCAACTACCGCTGCAACAGGAAGTACAACATCTGCAACCGCTGTAACGGCGCTATGTGAAATCTCTAAAGAAACAACAAACGAATTAAGCATCTGAGAAAGTGCCTCGGCTGAAATATCTAACGGGTCAACACCGCCAAGTACAACTGCATCAAGTGAGCGATTGCTCAGACTATGCAGAATCTCTGAAGTTGAGCGTCCTGGTGCTGCTGGAAGCGTTCCAACTCCCCACGCGGCTGCAACATCTACACGAGCAGAGGAATCAGAAACAGGACGCGCTCCTGGAAGAAGTGTTCCAAGTGCGCCAGATGCAATAGCTCCTGGTTCACCCGCACGACGTGGGATCCACGCAAGTTTTGCGCCAGATGATTTGGAGAGTGCAACAGCTTGGCTCAGTAGCCCTGGTGTTTCAGCAGCGCGCTCACCGACAATAATAACACTCTTATTTGTTAAGCCTGGGATGCCGGAAACACTGGCAACTAACTTTGCTTTAAGTTTCTTAGATCCGCGGCTTGCAATCGGTGCGTCAGAGATTACAGCGAGTCCACGCTTTCTGACTTGGCGATAAATGCGCAAGAAAACAATCGGAGATTCTTCTTCTGGTTCAAAGCCGATAAGTGCAACAGTATCTGCAGCATCAATATCAAGATAGTTTGTGGAAAGCTTTGGAGCAACTGAGGTTAGGAAACTTCTCTCCTCTTCAGTATGAGGGCGAGCACGGAAATCAATATCGTTGGTGCCAAGTGCAACGCGGGCAAACTTGCTATAAGCATATGCATCTTCAACTGTTGCGCGCCCACCGACCAATATGCCAACCTTCTTATTTTTAAGTCCTGCTGCCGCTGCAGCTAAAGCTTCTGGCCACGATGCCTCGTGTAATTCACCGTCTGCTCCTCGGACCATAGGCGTCTTCACGCGCTCACGGCTTGTGAGATATTTAAATGCCCAACGACCCTTGTCGCAGTTCCACTCCTGATTAACCTCTGCATCATCGCCTGCAAGACGGCGAAGTGTCTTTCCGCGGCGCATATCAGTACGCATATCGCAACCTGATGCGCAGTGCTCGCAAGCAGAATTAACTGAAACTAAATCAAATGGACGTGCACGGAAACGATAAGAAGCACCAGTGAGCGCCCCTACCGGGCAGATCTGAACAGTATTGCCTGAGTAATAAGACTCAAAGGGATCCTTCTCGTAAATTCCTACTTGCTGTAAGGCCCCGCGTTCATTGAGAGTAATGAAAGGGTCTCCAGCAATTTCCTCTGAAAAACGTGTGCAACGAGCACAGAGAACACAACGCTCACGGTCTAGAAGAACTTGGGAGCTAATGTTGATTGGCTTTTCATACGTGCGCTTTTCGCCTTCAAAACGTGACTCTGCTCGGCCCGCAGTCATTGCTTGGTTTTGAAGTGGGCACTCACCACCCTTGTCACATACTGGGCAATCAAGAGGGTGATTAATAAGTAAGAACTCCATGATTCCTGCTTGCGCTTTTTCAGCAGTTTCAGAAGTGAGTTGAGTCTTCACAACCATTCCATTTTCAACAGGCATTGTGCAAGAGGCCTGTGGCTTTGGAAAAGCACGACCATTTACTTCAACATCAACCAAACACTGACGACATGCACCAGCTGGAGCTAGAAGTGGATGATCACAAAACCTAGGAATTTGAATGCCAAGCTTTTCTGCAGCGCGAATAATCAAAGTTCCCTTTGGTACCTGCACCTCAATGCCATCGATGATTGCGCTGACAGTCTCAACTGCAGTTACTGCTTGCTCAGGAGTCACTTCGCACCAACCGCATCAAAAAGTGTTGAGGCAACTGGATCAAACGGACAGCCGCCGTTTGTTTGGTGAGCAATATATTCAGAACGGAAATACTTAAGCGTTGAAATAATTGGAGCAACTGCGCCATCAGCTAATGCGCAAAATGAGCGACCAGCAATGTTGTCGCAGAGATCAAGAAGCTTGTCCAGATCTGCTTCAGTGCCTTTGCCTGCTTCTAAGTCTTCGAGCATCTGAACGAGCCACCACGTTCCCTCGCGGCAAGGTGTGCACTTTCCGCATGACTCATGCTTATAGAACTCACTCCAGCGAAGAGCAGCTCTAACAACACAAGTTGTTTCATCAAATATTTGAAGTGCTTTCGTTCCAAGCATCGAACCAGCTGCAGATACACCTTCATAATCGAGCGGAGTATCTAAATGCTCTGCTGTAAAGATTGGCGTGGATGATCCACCAGGAGTCCAGAACTTCAATTGATGCCCCCCACGAATGCCACCAGCAAGTTCAAGAATTTCACGCAAAGTAATTCCAAGAGGCGCCTCAAATTGACCAGGGTTTTTCACATGGCCAGAAAGTGAGTACAAGGTGAAGCCCTTGCTCTTTTCTGTTCCCATGCTCTGGAACCACTCAACACCGTTATTAATAATTGCTGGAACTGAGGCAATGGATTCAACGTTATTAACAACAGTAGGCATCGCATACAGACCAGCGATAGCAGGAAACGGTGGACGAAGACGTGGTTGCCCGCGGAATCCCTCAAGTGAATCAAGTAGCGCTGTCTCTTCACCGCAGATGTAAGCACCTGCTCCAGCATGAAGTGTGAGCTCTAAGTCATATCCCTTCCCAAGAATATTCTTACCTAAATATCCTGCCTTATAGGCATCTGCAATAGCTTGTTGCAAGCGGCGAACGACGTGCACAACTTCCCCGCGCACATAGATAAATGCATGATTTGCGCGGATTGCGTATGAACCAATAATGATTCCCTCAATGAGTACATGTGGATTAGCAAGAAGAAGTGGCATGTCTTTGCATGTTCCAGGTTCTGACTCATCCGCATTAACAACTAAATAATGCGCCTTGTTATCTCCTTGTGGAATAAATGACCACTTATTTCCTGTTGGGAAACCTGCGCCGCCGCGGCCGCGCAGCCCTGAATCTTTAATTGTTGTAATCACATCATCTGCGCTCATACCGAGGGCTTTTGCAATTGCGTTATAGCCACCATTGCGCTTGTAGCCATCGATTGTGAATGAATCCGCTTGATCCCATGCGGCAGATAGGACTGGAGTGAGCTTGCTCATTTTTTACCCCCTGCCGATTTAGAAACCTTAAGACCGCGTAGTGTCGCTTCTCCTGCTTGAACACCTTCACCACTTAAACCATCAGAAATTCCCGCAAGAACAGCTGAGTTCTCTTTCCATGTGCGAAGTTTCTTTGGACCACGTGTTGGCGCTGGAGGATTTCCTGCGCGCGCACCATCTACTAATTCACGAAGTGATTCTGGTGTTTGATTGTCATAAAACTCCCAATTCACCATAACAACTGGTGCGTAATCACATGCGGCGTTGCACTCAATACGCTCCAGTGAAACTTTGCCATCTGGTGTTGTCTCATGGTTGCCAATACCTAGGCGATCACAGGCAGTTTTATAAAGTTCATCGCCGCCCATAACAGCGCAGAGTGTGTTCACACAAACTCCAACGTGATACTCACCGACGGGCGCACTCTTGTATTGGGTATAAAAAGATGAAACAGCAGTGACTTCGGCAGTTGAAAGATCAAGCTTTTCGGCAATCATTTCGATTCCGCGCTCAGTAACATACCCATCAATAGATTGAACAAAATGAAGCAGCGGCATGATTGCAGAACGTGATTTTGGATAGCGCGCAATAATCTGATCCATTGTTCCTAGCTCTTCATTGGTAAACATCAGCGGTCCACACCACCCATCACAGGATCGATGGAAGCAACAGCGGCAACAACGTCAGCGATCATGCTGCCTTCACACATGGCAGAGAGTGATTGCAAGTTATTAAATGATGGCTCACGAAAGTGCATGCGATACGGACGTGTTCCGCCATCTGAAACCATGTGGACGCCCGTCTCACCGCGAGGGGATTCAACAGATGTATACACCTGTCCAGCTGGAACTCTGAATCCTTCAGTCACAATCTTGAAATGATGAATCAAAGATTCCATAGATTCACCCATAATCTTTGCAATGTGCTCTTTTGAATTACCCATTCCATCTTGATCAATATTGAGATCTGCTGGCCAACCGATCTTGGCATCATCAATCATGACCGGAGCGCCCTCTAGCTTTTCAAGCTTGTCACAACATTGTTCAACAATGCGCAGTGATTGCTCAAGCTCACCCATACGAATAAGGAATCTTCCATAAACATCGCAGGTATCAGTAGTAATCACATCAAAATCATAATTTTCATATCCACAATATGGCTGGTTTTTACGTAGATCCCATGGCATTCCTGTTGACCTAAGAACAGGGCCTGTGACACCAAGAGTGATGCATCCTGCAAGATCCAAATACCCAACGCCCTGTGTGCGCTTCATCCAGATAGAGTTTCCGATCAGAAGCTTCTCATTGTCTTTAAAGTTATGACGAAGTTCTTTAATAGTCTGGCGAATCTTAGTTAAGCCACCCTCTGGAAGATCTTGAGCAACTCCTCCTGGGCGCACATAGGCCATATTCATACGAAGTCCTGAGATCATTTCAAAGATATCGAGAACCTTCTCGCGCTCACGGAAAGCAAAGATCATCGGTGAAAGTGCGCCTAGTTCGAGCGCTCCTGTGCCGAGAGCAACCATGTGGGATGAGATTCGATTGAACTCCATCATCATCACGCGGATAACTGTTGCGCGTTCTGGCATGACATCTGTAATGCCAAGAAGCTTTTCAACGCCTAAGCAATATGCGGTTTCGTTAAAGATTGGCGCCAAGTAATCCATGCGGGTAACAAATGTTGTGCCCTGAGTCCATGAGCGGTACTCAGTATTTTTTTCAATTCCTGTGTGAAGATAACCAATTCCACAACGGGCCTCAGTAATTGTTTCGCCCTCTAATTCAAGAACTAGGCGCAGCACACCGTGTGTTGAAGGGTGCTGTGGTCCCATGTTAACGACAACGCGTTCTTCCTTTGTTGAACCAATTTCAGCAACAAGGGAATCCCAATCATTTCCTGTAACAGAGTAGATTCGACCTTCAGTCGTATCAGCAAAGGATGCGTATGGATCGTGCGTTGTACTCATCGATATGACCTGCGCTCTGATGGTGGTGGAACAGTTGCGCCTTTATATTCAACTGGAATGCCGCCCAATGGGTAATCCTTACGTTGCGGATGTCCATCCCAATCATCTGGCATCAAAATTCTTGTAAGCCCAGGATGTCCATCAAAAATAATTCCAAACATGTCAAAAGTTTCGCGCTCGTGCCAATTATTTCCAGCCCAGAGTTCAATAAGAGAAGGAAGGTGGGGATTGGAATCAGGAACGCTTACTTCGATACGAATGCGGCGGTTATGCGTCATAGATAGAAGTGGGTAGACACAATGCAATTCACGGTTCTTATCTTCTGGGTAGTGAACGCCATTTACTCCTAGGCATACTTCAAAGGCGAGAGAAGGTGTATCTCGAAGTGCTTTTGCTACATCAAATAGCTTTGCGCTCTTCACGTGAAGTGTGAGCTCCCCGCGGTCAATCACTACCTTTTCAATTGCTTCACTGAAATCTGGATAAGCGCGTTCTAATTCATCTGCAATCTCATCAAAGTAACCGCCATAAGGGCGCTCTGTTGAACCTGGGAGAGTTGATGTGCGAACGAGGCCTCCGTAACCAGAGGTATCACCTGTTCCATGCACTCCAAATGAGCCGTGATCTTTACTCATCGCTTCATTAATCCTTGAATTTGAAATGTAGGAGTAGATGCCATCGCGGCTGCCTCCACTGCGCGAATGACTTCCTCGCGGTTAGCACCTAGCTTCTCGTTGCTGATCTGCTCATGTAATTTCAAAATTGCATCCATCAACATCTCTGGACGAGGAGGGCAACCAGGAAGATAAATATCTACAGGCACAACATGGTCAACGCCTTGCACGATCGCGTAGTTATTAAACATTCCACCAGATGATGCACATGCACCCATGGAGATAACCCACTTTGGCGCAGCCATTTGGTCATAAACCTGACGAAGAACTGGCGCCATCTTGTTTGAAACACGCCCCGCAACGATCATGAGGTCTGCTTGACGTGGTGAGGGACGGAAAACCTCCATACCAAAACGCGCTAAGTCATAACGACCTGCACCTACTGCCATCATTTCAATTGCGCAGCAAGCAAGTCCAAATGTTGCAGGCCAGAGAGATCCTTTGCGCATGTAGCCAGCAAGGTTTTCAACTGTGGTCAGAACAATTCCGCTAGGTAGTTGCTCTTCTAATCCCATTCCAAACCACCTCTGCGCCAGACATAGGCGTATGCAACAAATACTGTGAGAATAAAAATCAACATCTCAATAAGTCCAAAGAGGCCCATCTGATTAAAAGAAACAGCCCATGGATATAAGAAAACTATTTCAATATCAAAAACTATGAAGAGCATTGCGGTAAGAAAATATTTAACAGGAAAACGTCCACCTTCAGCAGCTTGTGGTGATGGTTCGATTCCACATTCATATGCATCTGCTTTTGATTTGTTATAACGCTTAGGGCCTGTAAGTGCTCCTGCGAGAACTGAGAATCCTGCGAAGCCAAAACCGATGGCCCCGATAACTAGAATCGGTACATATGGATTCACAGTGCCGACTATAGAGCGACCCTGAGCCCCTGAATAGGAACTGTGGCGCTGATCACTTGAATAATGAGTGAAATTCCTACTTTTGAAGAAGGCCCAAAACGCTCTTTCCCAATGTGAAGGGGTCAATGGGGTGGGCGACTACTGCATCTGCCCCTGACCACTTGGCAAGCCACTTATCTGGAGACCTTTGGATGATCACCATGATGGGTGGGCAATCTGCCATCTCATCTCGAAGTTGGTGGGCAATTCCCATGCCACCTTCTGGAACGGCTTCGCTATCTAATATGAATAGGTCAACTTTCTTTTTATCATCCACATATTGACGAAGAGCTGGGGCTGTAGCGAATTCAACAATTTTATGCGCTGAAACTTCCCCTGAAAGTTTTGTGCCAAGGGCAGAAATAACAGCGTGACGAACGCTCTTATCATCTGAATAAACAATGATTGTTGGGCTCGAAACATAACTTGCCGCTTGACGAATTGCCTCTGGATCCCCGTATACGGGTTCCGCGCCGGTCAGTACTTCTGCTTCGCTCATATTGGAAGTTTACACAACCTCAAAGGATCTACAAGAGCGCTAGTTCTTGCGCCTTTGTCACTGCAGTTTGCCTGGAGTCCACCTTAAGTTTGCGGTAGACGCTTTTGAGGTGGCTCTTAATGGTGTTATTGGAGATATGTAAATTTGCGGCAATTTGGGTAATAGGCAGACCTGTAGAAAGGCGGCGCAAAATATCAAGCTCACGCTTTGTGAGTGAGTGATTCGCAAGCTTGCCCAAAGACAATGCGCTCTGTGAATGGGCACGTATTTTCTTTGCCAATTGCTCAAGAAAAATAGTGGGTTCCCCGGAGGCTAAGTCAACAATCAGGGATTTCACAGTAGGAGTTTGTAGGAGAAATATCTGGAAGTAACCATTATCTATTCCTAAGTTAATTGCTGTCCTTAAATGCTCCTTCGCCAGAGAAGGTTGATCCTTATAAATTTCTGTGCTTATAAGTGCTTTATTGATTTTGTTTCGTATGGTGTTCTCTCTATATGTACTCAAAATGGCCTTTGCCCTCGTGGGGCTTTGCATTGCTTCATAAGCACTTAGAAAAGCAATCGTTGTATCAGTTTGAGGCATTCTGAACAAAAGCTCTTTGATTCTCTCAGTATCAGCTAGAGCCACCCGGATGAGAAGTTCATGCTCATCAATAATTCGAGAAATCTCTGAAGAGTATTTTTGCACAGGAACTAATTCACGCGCTTGAGTAATTTCATTGAGTGCGAGAGAGCCACGGCCTGTGTGTGAAAGTATGAGCGCTTTTTTAGCCATGAGGGCGATAAGCCATGGCGTGATCGCGAACTTAGAGGCAAGTTTAATATATTCATCACACATTGCCAGAGCCTCTTCCAGCTCACCCTTTTCACGATGCACTTCTGCCAGACAATAGGCGGCAGGGAAGGGCACAAAAATCCCGCTGGGCTTTTGCTTTAAAGAGCTGATTATTGCAAGTCTTGCATTCTCACGGGCAACGTCTAGTTCACCAGTGCCCAATGAATAAAGTGCTTTAATAGAAGGAAGGTAAATACTATTAGAAGGGTCCGTTGCATTAATTTTTACCTGAGTTGCCATCTCTAATGCAGTCTTGAGATTAACCTCATCTTCCAAAAGAAAAGCTGCACTTGCAACCATTTGAAGGATAACAAGTTGTCTTGCAAACTCTAAGTCACCTAGCGAACGGTCTCCCTCGGGGACGCCAAGACCACTTCTAATAGTTGAAGAGAGACGACCTTTAAGGAAATCAATTGCGTTTTCAGTTTTTTGAATATCCGCAGGCGCACCAATGCGCATTGGATCTGCTGATGTCATTGACCCAAATTGATTCATGTACCGCAGTAGTTTGCTCTCTGCTTCATCTAAATTACCACTGGTTGCCTCCAAATAAGCAAAAAAGATTAACTTACGCTCTTCATCAAATTTAAGGCTAGAGGCAACCATTTCTACAAATCTATTTACTTCTAATTTCTTGCCAGAAAATAAAAGCCTACGAATATTTGTAATTATGAAATTCTCTGCATTTTCAACTTCTCCAGCAAGTAAGAAGAGCTCAAATGCCCGATATGGGTCAGATTCTTTGACGATTTCAAGCGCACGCAGTGCACGCTCCTTTACGCCATCGTAATCCCGAAGTAAGACCTTTCGAATGTGTTGTAGAAGAAGTGAGTTAATCGTGAAAACTTCTTCGCCGTAATTTCTCACAGAAATAAAGGCGCCATCTATGGCCATATTTCGAAGACGTATAGCTGCATCAGTACCCAGATTGAGTTTAACTAACTCACTCTCGGTTACATCATCTAGTAGTGCAATTGAAAATAGTAAATCTCGATCGGCTGCTGAAAAAGAATCAAGTGTTGCTTCGATGATTTTTTCTTCTGACTGTGGCAGATCCCTGAGATATTCCGCATTATTGCCCTTTTCTAAAAATAATTTTAAGAGCATTTGAGTTCCAGCCGGCCAGCCGTCAGTTGAAGTTAGCGCAAGCTTGACTTCAGCACCTTTGCTCTCTAGGCCACGTGATTTCAAAAGTGCGCTAATCTCATGGTCGGTGAATCGTAAGTCCTTCGCTGTAAAATATGTCACCATGCCTAAATTTGCAGCATAAGTGAAGCTTGATTTAGGTGTGGTTCTTCGTATTGTCAAAGTTTTAACGTTTGTTGGTGCATTTGATAGCCATGCTTGATTGAGATTTTCTACTTCGGCTCCTGTTAAATCACCCATATTGTCAAAGACAATTCGCACTTCAGGTCCTAGTTCCATCAACTCATTTGAGAAAGATTGAGTAACTTTTGAAGTATCCAAATTAGTTTCAGGTAAATCTTCTGCCCATGAACAAAAATCTGGCTTTATTTTCCGAAGTCCCTCAATGATGTGAAACAAAACATCGCGCGCAGAGTCTCCAGCTTCAATTGTGTACCAAGCCGTAATCTCAGGTTTTTGGTTTGCCCACTGCGTTGCAATTTCTGTCTTTCCAAAACCGCTTGGCGCGACGAATAAGAATGCATGGGGCGCAGGCTTATCAAGCTTTGCAAGCATCTCTTCTCTGACGATGAAGTAAGGATTAGATTGCGGGATCGCGATTCTGCTGAGGGAAACCCCAGCAAGTGTCTCTCTCTTGCTTTCCAATTACTTATCCCCCCCCCCCCGTGCGTTAAG
>DAIQAR010000008.1:27231-39686 GCA_036781605.1 Candidatus Nanopelagicaceae bacterium | reverse complement strand
GCCAGCGGCCTCAAGTTCATGAGCTAGCCCTGATCCAACTCGACCACAACCCATAATGACTACATGCACGAGTAATAACTTACACCCTTAAAGACCCTTATGCTCCAACAATGGAAACAAAGGGCTCACACACCGCAGAACGCTTGGTCGTTGGCCAAAAAGTTACGGTCGATATCGGCGCCATTGCCCATGGCGGACATTGCGTCGCGCGTTTTGAGGGACAAGTTATTTTTGTTCGATATGGGATTCCTGGGGAGAAAGCAGTGGTTGAAATTACTGCAGTGAACTCCAAAATGGCGCGTGGTGATGCGATTGAAATTGTTCAAGCATCCCAGCATCGCGTTCAAGCGCCTTGCAAGTATGCCGCGCCAGGCGGATGCGGTGGATGCGACTTTCAGCATATTGATCTCGCTTACCAAAGAACACTTAAAGCCGAAGTTATTAAAGATCAGTTTGCACGCCTAGGAGGTATGGAAATTGAATGTGAAGTCCTAGGAGTTCAACCTGATGATGGTTTGCATTGGCGAACCCGTATGGATTTTGCCATAGGAGATTCAGGGCATATTGGTCTTTATTCACATCGCAGCAATGATGTGATTGAGATAGATGATTGTCTGATTGCAGATTCAGTGATGGATGTGCCAGCGTTTACTTCGCGTAAATGGAATGGTAATGATCGAATTGAGGCTGGAAGTACAAGCACCGGGCAGGTAAATATTTCAAGAGCTGGCCGCAGCATCTCGGGCCCAACACAGCTCAACGAAACAGTCCTAGGTAATACTTACCAGATATCTCCTCAATCATTTTGGCAGAGCCATAAAAGTGCGCCAACAACTTTGGTCAATGAAGTCATGGCAAAAATTGATCTGCGCGAAGGTGATGTTGTCTGTGATCTCTACGGGGGAGTCGGGCTTTTCACAGCAGCACTTTCAACCGCAGTTGGCTTAACAGGAAAAGTACATCTCATTGAATCTGATAGACGCGCAATAGGTGACGCTCAGAAGATTTTTAAGGGCTATAAAAATGTTGAAATTCATGCTGGATCAGTTGAAGCGCAACTGCCGAAGATTGCGCACGCTGATGTTCTCTTGCTGGATCCTCCTCGAACAGGAGCTGGCGAGGAAGTCATCACTGTAATGCAGAGGATTAAACCTCGGACAATCCTTTATGTTTCCTGCGATCCAGCCTCATTGGCCAGGGATGCCAAACTTTTGCTCGCCAGCGGGTATCGCATGGATCACATTGTGGGCTTCGATCTCTTCCCCATGACCCAGCACGTGGAATGTGTAGCGCGCTTTACATTAGAATAAAGAAGTCATGAGTAAGAACTCTTTTAACGCCAAAGAAACCCTTGAGGTTGCTGGTAAGTCCTACGAATTTTTTAATATAACAGGCCTTGATGGGGCGAAAGATCTCCCATTTAGTTTGAAAGTTTTACTTGAAAATCTCCTGCGTACCGAAGATGGCGCAAATATCACTGCAAGTCAGATCACCTCGTTAGCAAAATGGGATCCCAAAGCTGAGCCAGATACTGAAATTCAATTCACGCCGGCCCGCGTCATTATGCAAGATTTCACAGGAGTTCCTTGCGTTGTTGACCTTGCAACTATGCGTGAGGCAATCGCTGATCTAGGGGGAGACCCCACAAAGGTAAATCCACTTGCGCCTGCTGAGTTGGTTATTGATCACTCTGTGATTGCAGATTTGTTTGGAACCAAGACATCTTTTGAAGAGAACACAGATATTGAATACCAGCGAAATAAAGAGCGTTATCGCTTCTTGCGCTGGGGGCAGAGCGCCTTTGATGAATTCAAGGTAGTTCCGCCCGGAACAGGAATTGTTCACCAGGTAAATATTGAATATTTAGCGCGAGTTGTTATGACCAGAACGGTTGATGGCGTACTTCGCGCATATCCAGATACCGTTGTAGGAACAGATTCACACACAACTATGGTTAATGGACTTGGAGTTCTTGGCTGGGGTGTTGGCGGAATTGAAGCTGAAGCTGCGCTGCTCGGTCAACCTGTCTCCATGCTTATCCCTCGTGTTGTTGGGTTCAAACTCAGTGGCGAGCTACCCGTCGGCACAACTGCAACCGATCTTGTTCTTACTATTACCGAAAGATTGCGTAAGCATGGCGTTGTAGGAAAGTTTGTTGAATTTTATGGTCCAGGAGTTGCTGCGTTGCCGATGGCAAATAGAACAGCGATTGGAAATATGTCTCCTGAATATGGTTCCACCTGCGCAATTTTTCCTATCGATGACGAGACCTTGCGCTACCTCACTCTTACTGGACGCAGCGCTGAGCAGATCGAATTAGTCGAGAAGTATTCGAAGAAAAATGGGCTGTGGCACGACCCATCCATTGAGCCACGTTTCTCTGAATATATTGAACTCAATTTGGCGCAAGTTGTTCCTTCTATTGCTGGACCTAAGCGCCCGCAAGATCGCATCTCCCTTGATCACTCAAAGAGCGCATATAACGAGATTATCCCTACGTATCTGAGCGATAAGAGCAGCTCCAAGGCAATAAATGTTTCAGTAAATGGAACAGCAACATCAATTTCAAACGGCGCAGTCGCGATTGCTTCCATTACATCCTGCACAAACACGTCAAACCCATCAGTGATGATTGGCGCCGCGCTTCTTGCAAAGAAGGCTGTTGAAAAAGGATTGCGTAGCAAGCCATGGGTGAAGACAACTTTGGCTCCAGGCTCAAAGGTTGTTACCGATTATTACGACAAGGCAGGGCTGACCCCATTTATGGAGCAACTTGGCTTTAATCTTGTTGGATATGGATGCGTGACCTGTATTGGAAACTCTGGTCCTTTGCCGATTGAGATCAGCAAAGCAATCAACGAGAACGATTTAGCCGTAACGGCTGTTTTATCTGGAAACCGTAACTTTGAAGGCCGTATTAGCCCTGATGTGAAGATGAACTACTTAGCTTCGCCTCCGCTCGTAGTTGCCTATGCACTTGCCGGCACAATGAATCACGACTTTGAAAGTGATGCGATTGGTAATGATCAATCAGGAAATCCTGTCTATTTGAAGGATATTTGGCCATCAGCAGAAGAGATCGACGCAGTAATCGCCTCATGTATCTCATCAGATATGTTTAAGAAAGATTACGCAACTGTCTTTGAAGGCGACCACCGCTGGAAGTCACTTGATACCCCAACAGGCAAGACCTTTGAATGGGAAGCTGATTCAACGTATGTGCGCAAGCCGCCTTATTTTGATGGAATGCCACGTGAGCCAAAAGCTGTAACTAATATTGCTGGCGCGAGAGTTCTTGCAATCCTTGGAGACTCTGTCACAACTGATCACATCTCGCCTGCAGGAAATATTAAGGCCGATTCTCCAGCCGGTAAGTACCTAGCAGAGCATGGGATCGCGCGAACAGACTTCAACTCATATGGATCTCGTCGAGGAAATCACGAAGTAATGATCCGTGGAACATTTGCCAATATTCGTTTAAAGAATCTTCTTCTAGATGGAGTTGAAGGTGGCTTTACCCGCAACTTCCTGAAGGATGGAGCGCAGGCAACAATTTATGAAGCGTCAGCTGAGTATCAAGCAGCAGGAGTTCCACTGGTTATTTTGGCTGGCAAAGAATACGGCTCAGGCTCATCACGCGACTGGGCGGCTAAGGGAACTGCTCTTCTTGGAGTGCGCGCTGTGATTGCAGAATCTTTTGAAAGAATTCACCGCTCAAATTTGATTGGAATGGGAGTGCTTCCACTCCAATTCCTTGATGGGCAAAATGCGAAATCACTTGGCCTGACAGGTAGTGAAACATTCGAGATCACCGGAATTACGGAACTCAATAATGGCCAAACCCCAAAGACTCTAAAGGTGAAGGCTGGCGACATTAGCTTTGAAGCGAAGCTTCGTATTGATACGCCAGGTGAGGCTGACTACTACCGCCATGGTGGAATCATGCAGTACGTACTGCGGAGCCTTCTTAACTCATAAATTGCCGTCTTTTACGGCCTCTTCAAGTGTGGCTGGATAGATCGCCTCGCTCTAGACTTACCGCATGCTTGAATCTCTCAAAGGCCCAGAAGACCTAAAGACCCTTTCGCCTGATCAGCTCGCTGATCTTGCTCAAGAGATTCGCACATTCCTCATTGAAAAAGTCTCCAAGACAGGTGGCCACCTGGGTCCAAATCTGGGAGTAGTTGAGCTCACGATTGCGCTTCATAGAGTTTTTGATTCTCCAAAAGATGTTCTGCTCTTTGATACCGGGCACCAGTCATATGTTCATAAGATTTTGACAGGTCGTATCGAGGGATTTGATCAACTGCGCCAGCGTGGGGGAATTTCTGGATATCCCAATCGCTCAGAGTCAGACCATGATGTTATTGAAAACTCTCATGCATCCAGCGCGCTTTCATGGGCAGATGGAATTGCCCGTGGTTTTAAGGTGCAAGGCGTTAAGGAGCGCATGGTTGTTGCAGTTGTAGGAGATGGCGCTCTCACAGGAGGAATGTCTTGGGAAGCGCTCAATAACATTGCAGCAAGTGATGACCTTCCACTTGTCATTATCGTCAACGATAACGAACGTTCATATTCCCCAACTATTGGCGGTGTTGCAACATATCTCTCGACTTTGCGCACCACACGAGGCTATGAAAAGTTTTTGGAGTGGGGCAAAGGAATTTTAGAGCGCACCCCAGTTGTTGGTCAGCCTATCTATGAGACTCTGCACGGAGTTAAAAAAGGCATCAGAGATATCGTTGTTCCTCGCGGCATGTTTGAAGATCTTGGTTTGAAGTACTTCGGTCCAGTTGATGGTCACAATATTGAAGCGGTAGAGAACGCGCTTGTGCATGCTAAGAATTTTGGCTCACCTGTTCTTGTCCATGTGATTACTGAAAAGGGTAGAGGGCATGCCCCTGCGGTCAATGATGAGGCAGAGAAGTTCCATGCAGTTGGAATCGTTTCACCGGAAACAGGTCAACCAGTAAAAAAGTCTTCTGCTAGCTGGACTTCAGTTTTTTCAAAGGAGCTCTTTGAGTTAGGCAAAGAACGCGAAGACCTTGTTGCGATCACCGCCGCGATGCTTGGACCAACCGGTCTTGATCAATTCCAGAAGGCTTATCCAGACCGAACTTTTGATGTGGGAATTGCTGAACAACATGCTGCAACATCTGCTGCAGGTATGGCATATGCAGGACTGCACCCAGTAGTTGCGATTTACTCAACTTTTCTCAATCGCGCCTTTGATCAACTATTGCTCGATGTTGCCCTGCATGATGCGGGCGTGACCTTTGTTTTAGACCGCTCAGGAATTACCGGTGATGATGGGCCGTCACATAATGGAATTTGGGATCTAGCTCTGACCGGGATTGTTCCTCACCTTCACGTAGCCGCTCCTCGCGATGGTGCGCGCTTAAAAGAAGAATTACGTGAAGCAATGGCGATTAGTGATAAGCCAACTCTTATTCGCTTCCCTAAGGGAGCTGTTCCTGCAGACATTCCGGCATTTGAGCGCCGAGATGGCATCGATGTTTTATATAGAGGGGAGAGCGCAGACATTCTCCTTGTGAGCGTCGGCGCACTTGCGCAAGTTGCAGTTGATGCGGCGTCTCAGGCATACAGAGAAGGTGTTGGCGTAACCGTCATTGATCTTCGTTGGGTGAAGCCTTTATCCCAGGCACTTGTCACTATGGCCCAGCGCTATAAGAGTGTTGTTGTTATTGAAGATGGAATTAGACATGGCGGAATCGCTAGTTCAATTTCAGATCTCTTCCGCGAGGCGGGGCTTGCCACGCCTATTCATTCAATTGGCGTGCCGCTAGAGTTTATTGAGCATTCAAAGCGTGATGAGATATTAACTGACCTGGGTATTACGGTTCAGACAATTACACGTTCGTTGGTAACTTGGTCACTTTCTTTGAAGGATCAGATGAGTGAGTTAGATTCAAAGAGCGAAGAGGCTTCAAAAACGCGGCAAGAGTAATCCCAAGATAGGCAAGATAAACACCTAGTTGAAGCCAGGTCATGCTATTAGCGATACCGATTGATCCATCAAGTAATGTGATAAAAATTGAATTATCTCCACCAAAATTCCATGCATAAGAGTTGACTCCTGGAAGCTGTCCACGCATCTGGAACTCGTTGATTCCGTGAATCAGAACTCCGCCAGCAACCACAATGAGGGCAACTCCAGTTACGCGGAAGAACTTGCTGAGGTTGATATTGATGCTTCGCTTATAGAGAAGCACTCCTAGGGTTACTGCAGCAAAGATTCCCAAGATGAGTCCTGCAAGAGGAGCGGTATCCTGCTTTACCGTTTTGAAGTTTGCATAGAGAAAAAGCGATGTTTCAAGTCCTTCACGGGCAACGGTAAAAAGTGCTGTAAAGGTAAGTGCGACTTTACCCATGGCAAGTGCGCTATCAACTTTGCCGTGGATTTCTTTCGCGATAGAACGAGCATTGCTCCTCATCCAAAAAACCATCCATGTCACTAACGCGACAGCAGATAGGGACGTAATTCCTGCAAAGAGTTGCTCACCAGCTGGAGAAAGCTGCGCTGAGGTGAATGTCAGAATTGCTCCGAAGCCAAGTGCCAAAAGAACTGCTATTCCAACCCCTAGCCATACGAATGGGAGAGTTGAACGTCGTCCTGAGCGCACGAGGTAGGCGATCAAGATTCCTATGATCAGAGAGGCTTCTAGGCCCTCTCGGATGGCAATAAGGAATGTGCTGAGCATTCCGTAAGCCTAAGACCCCTACTGGGAATTACGCAACTTGAATGTTGCGTAATTCAACACACACTATTCCTCGGGCGTGGGCTCAGAATCCGCCTCTGCCTCAGGCGCTTCAGGCGTTGGCGGTGGTGGAAGCGGCTCAGTCTGAGCCAAGGGTGCAATAAGAATTTCACCAACCGCTGCGATCTGCCATGGACGAGCGCCAGCAGCGGCAAGTGTTGCGGTGATGAATACGGTGACATCAGTTTCAGGAGGCGACTGCCATGTCAGTTGTCGAATGGCATCTGGTGAGATCAAATTCTCAACTGGCATTTCAAGCTCAGCAGCTTTAGCAATGACTGCGGCGCGTGCATGAGAGAGCCGAGCATAACCAAGTGGATTTCGATCCTTCCAAAGTTTCACCACAGGCAGACCGCTAGAAGGAAGACGAAGTTCTGGCAGATCTTGGACCTGCAACTGCAGAGTTTGATGCAGCAAGGTGAACCACTCGGTGGTGGGCAGATTTTCTACTCGGGTTCTGCGCTTTACTATTTTGTTGAAATTATCGATTGCTTCAGGCCTCTTTGTGGCGATCTCAATGAGGACTTCATCATTAAAAATTCTTCCAGGGGAGATATCCACGCTTCGGGCAAATTCATCCCGGGCATGCCAGAGAGCGCGAATGATGGCAAGGGTCATTCGGTCTTTGATTTTGTGCATTCCTGATGTGCGCCGCCATGGATCTTTGCGAGGTGCGGGAGGAGTGTTATTAAGGATTTGAGCGAAGTCTTCTTGCGCCCAAGCAAGTTTGCCTTTTTCTATGAGCAATTTTTCTACCTCATCGCGAAGATCAACCAGAACATCAACATCGAGGGCTGCATAGTTCAGCCACTCCTCGCGCAGTGGGCGAATGGACCAATCAACAGCGCTGTGTTCCTTGGCAAGTGCAAGATCTAGAAGGCTTTCACAGAGTGGTCCAAGGCCTACTCGCTCACACCCTGCAATACGTCCACCCAGTTCAGTATCAAAAAGATATTTTGGGGCAATTCCAAGTTCACGTAAGCAGGGAAGATCTTGGGTACTTGCATGAATGATCCATTCACAATCAATGAACGCATCATTCATCTCTTTCCATAAACTCTCGTCATTAACCGCGATTGGGTCAATCAGATGCAGACCACCTTCTCTGCGAAAAATCTGAATTAAATAGGCTCTTTGGCTATAGCGATAACCAGATGCTCGCTCGGCGTCAATAGCAATTGGGCCAAATCCTGCTGCGAGATCTTGCAGGCACGCAAGGAAGCCCGCGCGGTCAATGATTAATTCTGGAAGCCCAGCACGAGGATGAAGAAGCGGCTCTGCCATAAAAAATTTCTACTTCGCTGAAGACGATGATTTAGGAAGTTGCGCTATTCCTTCAGGCAACGGTTCAAGACCAGCAGTGTTAGCGAGTAGATCTAGCCACGCTCGTATGTGATTAGGAATGTTATTTCCATCTATAGGCGTCCATGATGCACGCACTTCTAATTCCGAATCATCCTCGCGTTCATCCAAGGATCCAAAGGAGGTACTAGATACCCGAGTAACAGTTCCGCTGGGCTCTGTGTAGGCACAGTCATACTTTGCTAGAGCTTCAATGAGCCAAGTCCAACCGATATTTGAAACCATGGGGTCAGTCGCCATCTCTTCATCGACAGCTGCCCGAACGAAAGTAACGCAGCGGAAGTTTCCAAGCCATCCCTCTTGTCCCGCAGGGTCGTGAAGTAGAACAAAACGCGCAGTAGCTGCGTCTTCTAGGACATCAGCAGTGAGGGCAAATGCATGAGGAGCAAGTTTTGAAGGAGCAGGAACTTCTTCCAATAAAATTTCAGAACGAGGAATGATGGCGCGAATTTGGGCAACAATCTCATCAAATGTGATCTCTTTGCTCATTGTCTAAGTGTAAATAGAGATCTGTGTATTACTCCGTAGGCGCGGGTATGTAGGTAATAAATGCTCCACCCTCGACCTCTTCACGCTTGATTTGGCTATAGCCAGCGGTGAAATCCTTCAACGAGATCTGGCTTTCGCCTCCAGAAGTATGAGAAATACAAATATGTAATTCATCGACCAATTGTGCTTCAAGTGCAGGGCGAAGTAATGAAGGCCCCGCTTCAATCAAAATGTTTGCGTAACTCTTTTTGGCATCGGTTAGGGCATCAACAATGTTTTTATTCCAGAGAATTACCTGGGTATTTGCGATTAATTCTTTGGGTAATTGATCCGCATGAGATAAGACAATCAGGGGAACTGGCGTAGTTGAATATGGTTCATTGCGGGCGCTATTGCCGCCTATAACAATCACATCAGATTCTTTTCGTAGGGCATGAAAGCGCAAACGATCTTGTGGAAAGCTCAGTCCAGCAGAGCGATGATTGAGTGTTGTGGAGCCATCTAAGCCAATAATTAAGTTAGCCAACACGCGTGAATTCACGTAGGTAGCGTATCTGACTTAGATTTCATGGCCGATATTGATTATCCTTCACCTGTGAAGAGCATTCGTATTGGTGGCATTTCCGCTACCTCTCTATCAATAGCCCTTCTGGCAAGTTTGTTGGTAGGAGTACAAGCCCCATCATCACAGGCTGAAGACTTGGCATCGATTAAGGCCAAAGTGCAGTACCTGCAGCAAGTTGCGGCAAGTGCAGGTGAACAAGCACAACAAGCCCAAGTTCAATTCCAACAACTCTCGCGCAAGCTAGCGTCGGTCCAAGCACAGGCTGCAAACCAGCAAACCGCTGTGAATGCCTTGCAAGGCTCAATTGGCGCAATTGCCTCAGATCTTTATAAGCAAGGCGGTTTTAGCCAGAGCATGCAATTACTTTTTTCATCTAACCCAACACTTTTTCTTGCAGCGGCGGGCTCACTTGATTCCTTAAGCAAGGGCAAAGCAACTGCTCTGCGCAAGTATTCGGCTGCAAAACAATCGTTGACCGCAACATCATTTACTGTTGGAGATCAACTTACCTTAGCTAAGGCTGCCCAAGCGCGATATGTTGCCAAGCAAAAGGCTGCGCAAGATCAACTTGCAAAGGCAGAAGACATTTTGGCAAAACTTACGAAAGAAGAAAGAGCCCGAGTGGAAGCGCTCATTAATGGCCAAGAGAATGCTGACCAGCTTGCATCCCTTGCAGATATCAAGAATGCAAAGTTTGGCACGGGCATAGGAAGTGTTGCCTTGAAGTTTGCTATCAAACAACTAGGCGATCGATATGTCTTTGGCGCTGCAGGACCCGTCTGGTGGGACTGTTCTGGACTCACCATGCGTGCCTTTCAGCAAGCCGGAATCTCACTTCCGCATTCTGCTGCTGCGCAAATGAAGTACGGAAAATCAATTCCTCGGGATAAGTTGCTACCTGGAGACCTTGTCTTCTTTGCATTTAGTAGAAGCGGTTATGTTGACCATGTTGGAATATTCCTTGGTGGAAATCAAATGGTAAATGCGCCTCATCCAGGTGCGCGCGTGAAAGTTGAATCATTTGGTTCAAGCTTTGGATATTTACGTTATGCAGGAGCTCGCCGTTTTTAATAAGCGCCAAGTATTACTCGTGACCAATGATCTTGGTCCACGCGCTGGCGGTATCGAAACCTTCATTCTAGGTTTGATTGATCAACTCAACGGCGCGCAACTTCTCATCTACACATCGAGCCAAGAGGGCTCAAAAGAATTCGACCAAGAACTCAATAACCGTACTGGAGCCCTCGTCATTCGAGATAAAAGCAAGGTCTTGCTTCCTACTCCTCGAGTGAACCGTGCTATCGCCAAAGTGATGAAGGAGTATCAATCAGAAATTATCTGGTTTGGCGCAGCAACTCCTCTTGGATGGATGGCAGGGTATCTGCGTAGAAATGGTGCACAGCGCCTGGTAACACTGACACATGGCCATGAAGTCTGGTGGGCAAAAGTGCCGCCATTTAATTGGATTTTAAAACACATGAGTAAAAACCTTGATGCAATCACATATCTTGGAAGTTTTACAAAGAAGGCGATAGGCAGATCAGTTGCTGATCAATCTCGGCTTGTGCAGATTGCTCCAGGAATCCCACTTGATCATTTCACTCCTGGCCCCAAAGATGCATCGTTAGTTGCGCAGTATGGACTCAGTGGCAAAAAAGTTATCGTTTGTGTGGGGCGTTTAGTTCACCGCAAAGGACAAGATCGACTACTCGAGGCACTTCCCGACATTATTAGGAGCGAACCAAGCGCAGTAGTTCTCTTTGTTGGCATCGGCCCGCGCCAAGCAAAACTGGATGCGATCATCAGAAAACATAAGTTAGAAGCCCATGTGGTATTTGCTGGAAGAGTCGCATACAAAGATCTTCCACGGTATTTCAGGCTGGGAGATATTTTTCTTATGCCATCTCGTTCTCGCCTCGCAGGGCTTGAAGTAGAAGGGCTAGGAATTGTTTATCTGGAGGCGAGTGCATGTGGCCTGCCAGTTATTGCTGGCTCATCCGGGGGAGCACCCGATGCGGTACTTAAAGACCAAACAGGCTTAGTCGTTGATGGAGGCGATGTTCAGGCAATTAGTAAAGCTGTCACAGGACTTTTTGCAGATCCAGTTCGTATCAAGAAGATGGGCGAAGCAGGGCGCACATGGATAGTAGATCAGTGGAGTTGGAATCTGTGGGGAGGAAAGTTTAAAGAAGTTCTATTTGGTGATCACTCCGCTAGATAACCCCAGCGAGATTGCTTGCGTGCGATTACTCACGCCAAATTTTCTGTAGATAGAACCCAAGTGAGTTTTGGTTGTCGCCTCCGAAATAAACAAGTGCAGCGAGATCTCTTTGCTTGTGGCGCCAGATTTGAGCGCATTGAGAACGCTTACCTCTCGCTTCGTAAGCCCGTAGGTATTTTTAGAAATTAGTGATCTGCGAATATGAAATTTGCCTTGTGAAACCTGCGTGATGAGCTGAGAAAACTCCGGCGTAAGCGTGGCCATATTTTCATGTGTTGTCTTGCCTAAGCTCATAACGAGCAATTTCTCACCTTCAAGATTTTCTTCAATGAGAAAATTAATAGGTGAATTTTTTATAGAGGCAGCGAAGTTTGGGCTGTGGCGAATGGAGTGGGAGAGCGCTGTTAGTGAAAGACGCATCTGACGTAGATCAGTGCGCATCGTTGATGAGGTACTCCTGCGACCGATTGCTTTGTCCAGAGAGTAAGAGAGCAGAGATATATCTCTTGCTAGAGCGTCAGTGAGATCTCTTGGTAAAACTAGAGATTTATCCAAAGAGAGCGGCGATCTCGCTGGCAAACTGCTGGTTAACGACATGGCGCTTAACCGAAAGTTTTGCCGTGAGTTGGCCACCTGCAATGGTGAAATCAACGGGAAGGATTGTGAATTTTCTAATTGACTCAGCTCGGCTAACAGCCTTGTTTGCTTCATCTACTGCGCTTTGAATGACATCAAGAAGCGCAGGATCTGCCGCAAGTTCTTCTGGCGCAAGTTCGTGCTTCTTGTTAATGCGAGCCCAGGTTTTAACTGCATCTGAATCTAAGGTGATGAGCGCGGCAATAAACGGCTTGTTATCGCCAACGACCATGCATTGGCTGACCAGTGGATGAGAACGTAAGCGATCTTCTAGTACTTCTGGAGCAACGTTCTTGCCTCCAGATGTAATGATGAGTTCCTTCTTTCGTCCAACAATACTTACAAAGCCATCGCTATCGATAGCGCCCAGATCTCCTGTGTGGAAGTAGCCATTAGATTCAAT
>DAIQAR010000008.1:9013-27131 GCA_036781605.1 Candidatus Nanopelagicaceae bacterium | reverse complement strand
GGCGCGCCACCTGAAATGGATGCACTAACACGGCCGCCAAGACCGGTGCGAATCTTGGAATACACAAGCTTGTCAAAGAGTGCGTGCTTAATTCGAAGAGAAGCCGAAATCTTTCCACTCTCTAGGCCTTGTGAATATTTCACAGCGACATCAACAGCCTGAGCAAAGATTTTTCCTTTGCCACCCTCGATGGCTTTTGCTTCTGCGCCGTTATAAATACGTTCAAAGATTCTTGGAACCGCCAAGACCAAGGTTGGCTTAAAGCTTTGAAGGTCTTGTGGCAACTTTGTCACATCTTGGCAGTGAGCAAGATGAAGTCCAGCGGTGAGGGCTCCAATTTGAATCATGCGGCCAAAAACGTGGGCGATAGGAAGAAAGAGAAGAGTAGAGCCACCCTCACGCAAAAATTCTGCTGCGGCGTAATTAACTACGTTGTCGCACTCATACATAAAGTTGCGGTGAGTAATTGTGACACCTTTTGGGTTACCGGTTGTGCCTGACGTATAGATCAGTGTTGCAACATGATCAGGTTTCGTCCCTTCAATGCGAGCGGCGACTTCATGATCTGAGATGTAGGCCCCAGAGCTTTGAAGGTCAGGAAGCGCGTTATTTGTAATAATCAAAACTGCTTTGCAAGTGCTTGGTAAAACTGGCTGGGCTAATTCTGCAAGAAGAGGCGTCTCGACAATAAGAAGCGTCGCCCCTGAATCTTCTAGAATCCATTTCACTTGCTCTGCGCTGGATGTTTCATAAATTGGCACACAGATTGCTCCTGCATACCAGATCGCAAAATCAAGAACAGTCCATTCGTATCTGGTCTTAGCCATGATCGCTACGCGATCACCAGCGTTGACTCCTTGCGCAATAAGTCCCTTAGCAACAGATCTGATCTCTTCATCAAATTCTTTTGCGCTTACTCCGTGCCAGCCTGCTCCCATTGGCCGTGAGATGACAATCCGATCTGGAGTGTTTGTTGCGCGTGTAGTCACGACTCGAGTGAGATTACCTGTCGCTGCTTCAGGGGCAATCTGGGGCGTAGTGACCTCAATCATGAGGAGAACGTTATCGGGAGAGGGTAATCTTCACTAGTGCCAGAGCTCAGTATCGGAATAGATGTCGGGGGGACCAAAGTCCTGGGCGGCGTCGTTGATAGCCACGGAAACATTCTCACTACACATAGAGAAGACACCCCTAAATCTGGCGGCACAGATCTGACCCAAGCCGTTATTGGCGTCATTCAAGAACTCTTAGCGCAATACCCCGAGAAAGAGATTGCTGCAGTTGGAATTTCTGCTGCTGGGTTCGTTTCATCTGATCGCCATACAATGTTGGCCGCGCCAAATATTGCAGGTTGGAATGGCGTGAACTTACATAATGAAATTAAGAAAGAAATTTTATTGCCGATAGTGATTGAAAACGATGCGAATGCCGCCGCGTGGGGTGAAGCAAAGTACGGCGCAGGCCGTGGTGAAAATGATGTCATGATGCTGACTATCGGCACAGGAATTGGCGGCGGATTAGTCAATGATGGTGAGTTATATCGTGGTGCATTTGGTGTTGCCGGTGAATTTGGACATGTCAGAGTTGTTCCTAATGGAATTGAATGTGGTTGCGGAGCTCACGGTTGCTTTGAGCAATATGCATCTGGTTCAGCACTACATAGACACTTGAAAGAAGAGATTGAGAGATCGCCAGAACAAGCTGAGAAATTACTTGCCAGAGCAGGTGGGAAGATAGAAAACCTTAAAGGCGATCACATCATGGCTGCTGCGCGCGAGGGAGATCCGCTGGCTATTGCAGCTTTCAACACAACGGGTGATTGGCTTGGAGCAGGAATTGCCACAATCGCGATGGTTGTTGATCCTGCGTGCGTGGTGATTGGCGGGGGAGTTGCTGAAGCTGGTGAGATCCTTATGCGTCCAACACGGGCTGCGATTGAAAAATACATGCCATTTAATAAAAAGCACCCAAGTCCCAAGGTGTTTGCTGCCAAGTTAGGAAATGACGCTGGTTTGGTTGGCGTTGCTGATTTAGCACGCCGCTAACTAAAGAACAGCTCCTTCATCAAAGTCGTCATCTGGGCGCGCAAATTTAATAATAGATGTCACAACTCCTCCGATAAATTCCAATATTCCTGGCCACGGACCAAAACCTAAGAGATCAAAGCCGCTGATAAATTCAATGAGCAAATATGCAGGGCCTCCCACTAAACCAGCAATCGCAATTCTTCCAAGCTGATCAGTTGTTGGAAGGGGAGGATTGGGTTGAACGAAATGCTCATCATCTATTCGCTCAAGATCATCAAGAAAATTGCTGGGCGATGATTCATCTAGTGAGAGTCCTGAAACAATCGAATCAAATTCAGCATTAATCAGCTCTGTCTCATCATCTACCTCGAGTTCTCCCGAAATGACATCGAAGATGAACTCGTTGCTCTCATCAATGAGAACTTGGGCTTCATGATCGAGGGCAACGTTATGAAGGGATTTTTCAAAAATAACTTCACGAATAATGGGCGAGTAAACCTCATCCATGATGATCTCTGAACTTACAGGGCTGACTGTTTGATCTTTTTCTGAATAACAAATCAGCATAGGAATATCGACCAAATAGAGATCCTCTTCAACTCTCTTCCAGAGTTTTTGAAGTGAGGCATAGGCCTTGAGTGGAATCCGCCCGTACGTGTCGTGTACTTCGCCTTGCGATGCGGTATTAACTGAAGTGTTTCGCATAGAGCCAATAAAGTTCTTTATAAGCGGAATCGCTCTGCTCAATCTTCCCTCATCACCGATCGAGGGGTTGAGAAGAATTAACGCTTCAATTTCACTTCCGCGAATTTGTGCTAAACGAAGCGCAAGTGCCCCGCCCATATCAAAACCAGCCACAAAGATTTGATCACAATTCTTTTTCAATTCAATAAGCGCTGTCTCTGCGCTTTTATACCAATCACTCCATGTTGTTTGCGCTAGCTCGTGCCAATTGGTTCCATGTCCTTCAAGTCTTGGCGCGCTCACAGTAAATCCCGCAGCGTTGACTCCTTGGGCCCATGGAGTGATTGATGCCGGGGAGCCGAGAAATCCGTGGAGGAGCAAAACTCCAATTTTGTTCCCAGAAAGGTGTAAAGACTGGGTATTTGTATTCTTGCTCACGCTCAGATGGTGTCACAGAGTGCGCAGTAACCACTAAATTACTCCCCGTGGCATATACATTTTTGAAGTCGTTCCTGACTCCAATCTTGATGGTTCTCTTTCGCCCTAAGGTTTCTGGGCTTCGCAATGTGCCAAACGTTGGCCCAGTGATCATCGCCTCTAACCATCTCTCCTTTAGTGATTCAATTTTTATGCCATTGGTTGTGCCCCGCAAAGTAACTTTCATGGCAAAGAGTGAGTACTTCACCTCTCCTGGCCTTAAAGGCTTTATCAAAAAGCTCACCTTCCAAGCACTTGGCCAAGTTCCTGTTGATCGATCTGGTGGCCGGCGAAGTGAGGCCGCTATTAGAACTGGATTAAACCTTTTAGAAGTTGGTCAATGCATTGGTATCTACCCTGAGGGAACACGTTCCCCTGATGGCAAGCTTTATAAAGGTCGCACGGGTATTGCGCGTATGGCAATTGATTCAGGTGCGCCAATTGTTCCTGTTGCCATGTTTAACACCGCAGAGATTCAGCCCACTGGTCAGATTGTGCCTAAGGTGCGCCGAGTTGAAATGGTTTTCGGAGAGCCCATGTATTTCCAAGGTGATTCTTCAGACCTTGCTCATCTACGAAAAGTTACCGATGAGATTATGCAAGGAATCCAAAAGATTTCAGGCCAAGAGTATGTTGATATCTACGCCTCGGATGCAAAGGCACAGATTTTGAGGGATCTACCTAAGAACGATTAACCGTTTCCTAGTACTTCTCGTCTTGCATCAACATATTTACATTGCTCGCAATTATCTTTAGATGGCGGACATTCCCCTTGAACCATACGAATCAAATCAGATAGGCGCTCCTGCAGAGCGATCGGATTGCGCTCGGCTGGATACCAGGAGTTGTTCACGTGATAGCCAAAGCCAACTTTGAGATTGCCAGATGCTTTATTGAGTGACCATGTGTAGAGCCCAGTAAGGCTGATCTTCTTAGGTTCATCTTTCTGTGGGTTCTCCAAAGCAAATGCATAGGACTCAAGCTGAGGAGCATAAAAAACGCTCTTGTCGTAATCATTTTTCTGCAGCTTGCAATCAACAATCCCAAATGTTCCATCTGAGAACTCAAGTAGTAAGTCGTACTTGCCGCGAAGAAAGAAACCGCTGTCTTTTCCATCCACAATAATATTTTTCGACATCACCCACCCACCATGGCTATGGACTTTGCCTTCTGGAAGATCCGGGTGCATATCTGAAGTCTTTGCGCCAATAAAGTAACGCTCCTGCATATCGGCAAGATCGCCGATGAGAGGCATTGTTACAGGCGGTTGAACGCTGTGGTTATATTGAAGCCATAGGCATCTGTGGCAGCTATCCCATGCATATGTCAGGTGGCTTGGGCTAATTGTTGTGCGGGCTTGTCCCATAATTTCCTACTTATCTCGGCGCTAATTATTTACTTTTGTAAGAGCGAGTTTACAAAGGTAATAATGCCCAAGCCCATCATCACCACGCCACCAACGATGCGAAGTTGCACCAAGCGGCGATCGTTCGAGGCAAGCCAATTACGAAATGAGCCGGCAAGGATGCCCCATGCGCTGTCGCAGAAGAAGCCGAGGAAGACAAAGATGAAACCTAAGAGAAGCAATTGCGAGGTGAGATGGCCTTTGGAAGAGTCGGTGAACTGGGGCAAGATGGCGGCAAAGAAAATAATTCCCTTGGGGTTTAAGACGCCGACCATGTAACCCTCACGGATAGTTTTCAAGTAGGAGGGTTTACTTCCCTTCAGGGTTGTCATCTGCGCGGCATGTGCGCGAGCTTCCTTAATCGCCATGACGCCAAGATAAACAAGATAGAGCGCGCCCATCCATTGCATAGAGATATAGATGGCGTGGTTATGTTGAAAGATCGGCCCTAGACCAAAGGCAACGATGATGGAGACGGTGAGCATTCCAAAGGTATTTCCAAGACAAGTAAGCACTGCGGTTAACCGGCCCCACGCGATCGCTCTTGCAATAGTGAAAAGCACGCTAGGACCTGGCGCCAAGATGATGGCAAGGCCGGCGATGATGTACTCCCAGATGCGAGAGGGAATGATGAAGACCATCCCTAAATCCTACTTTGTAGAGCTACTTAGTCGATTCTAAATCCATCAGTGATGGGGCCTAACTCAACGCCTGCTTTAGCGTGATCCTGGATATCTCCGCGGTCCATTTGAGCTTTATGTGCATGTTCATGCCAGCGGTGTTCAATATTTCCAAAGCGCCAAATAGCTAGCGCACTCACCCAGACACCAACAAAGATGGCAACGATAATAAAGCCTGCCTTATTGATATTAAATGCCAGCGCGTAATCCCAGAAACCTCCAGAGAGATTGAGCTGGCCAGCAATTACCTGCGCCACCTCCAGGCCACCGATAAAGATCGCAACGACTACTGAAAGCCCAGTGATGACAATGTTGTAATAGACCTTTCGTACCGGCTTAGAAAAAGCCCACCCATATGCAAAGTTCATGAAGGATCCATCGATGGTATCAAGAAGGCTCATGCCGCCAGCGAAGAGCATAGGAAGCGACAAAATTGCCCACCATGGAAGTCCAGCAACAACCGTGGAGCCAGCAAGTACCAAGAGCGCAACCTCAGTGGCTGTATCAAAGCCAAGACCAAAGAGAATGCCGAGCGGATACATCTTCCAGCTGGCATCAATGCGCCGCGCAATAGGACCAAAGAAGCGCATCATAAATCCACGTGAATCCAAGTGCTTTTCCAATTGTGCCTCGTCATATAAACCTTGGCGCATCTTTCTAAATACTTTTACCACCGAGATGAGAACCAACAAATTGAGCAACGCAATCAACATAAGAAATGCGCCAGAGACAGTTGTGCCAACAAGACCGGTGTAGTGATGAAGCGCAGAATTGGAATCTGTTACTTGTCCGCCTAAAGCTTTAAGACCAAAATTCAAAAGAATGGCTAAGAAGGTTACGACAGAGGAATGGCCCAGAGAGAAGAAGAAGCCAACCCCCATAGGACGCTGACCTTCAGCCATCAGTTTTCTAGTTGTGTTATCGATGGCAGAGATATGGTCAGCATCAAAGGCATGCCTCATACCTAGGGTCAGCGCGAGAAAGCCTGTGCCCCAACCAAAAATAGTTCCGTCATGAAGTTTGTAGTGGCCAGATGTTGCAGCCCACATCAATAGCGTTCCGCCGATAAGCAGGAAGAAGATCACGCCAAACATCGCGCTAAGGCGACGGCGTTCATCAGGGGAGAGAGCTTTGAAAGGGTTCTTAGAGGCCCTCTGAGCTTTTACTGGAGTATTCACCGTGCTCCTTCTTGCGAATGACTTGCAAATACAAGTCTAACGCAAGAAGGCTTTACGGGCAGAACTTAGAGGCCGGCGCCTTCGTGCTCTACGAGGGAATCCTTGCCCACATTGATCATGAGGGCCGAGATGATGGCGCAGGTTGCTAGGAATACAGCGCCCCATTTAAAGGTCGTTGTGAAGCCATGGACCTGGGCAAAGACCGCTGTCTGGGCGCCTAGGGCGGTATGACCCTTTGCGAAGGCAGCAGCCGATGAGATGGCAATGGTGTTGAGCAGAGCTGCTCCGAGAGAGCCGCCGATCTGCTGGGAGGTATTGATCATTGCGCTCGCTACACCAGTGTCGTGCTGCCCGGCATTGTGAAGGCCTGTACTTGCGTTAGGGATGAAGTACAGCGCGCAACCAAAGCTCATGACCAGCATGGGAAGCAACAGGTATGACAAATACCCAGAAGTTGGTGTGATGCGAGAGAAGAGCAAAATTCCAACCGTTGCAAGACTCATTCCAACGACCATTAACGGACGAGGTCCGATCTTTGGAAGCAAGGTGGAGGCAACACCAGCACCGATGACAATCCCCACGGTGAATGGCAAGAAGGCGACGCCCGCTCTGATGGGTGAGTAATGTAAGAAGGACTGCATGTAAATACTCAAGAAAAGGAACATGGCGAAAAGGCCAACTCCAACAAGAAGTGAGCCGATATATGACCCGCCGCGATTTCGTTCAGTCAAGACGCGAAGTGGCAAGAGTGGGTGGACTGTCTTGGCTTCAATTACGAAGAAGGCGACAAGAAGGACGGCCGCGATAATGAAATATGAGTAGGTATTGCTGTTAGCCCAGCCATTTGTCGCTGCTTGGCTAAATCCGTATACAAGACTGACAAGCCCTGCTGTCACGGTGAGAGCGCCTGGGATGTCGTACTTGTTATCCCCAACAGCCTTTGATTCATGTAGCCATGGATAGGCCATGAGGACAGCAATAATTGCAACAGGAACGTTTACGAATAAGCACCAGCGCCAGTTTGCATACTCAGTGAGCAAGCCACCCATGATCAAGCCGATTGCGGCTCCGCCACCTGAGATGCCGCCATATACGCCAAATGCTTTTGCACGTTCTTTAGGCACTGTGAAAGTTACGTTGATGAGAGATAAAGATGCAGGCGCAAGGAGAGCACCGAATGCACCTTGCAAGCCACGCATGGCAAAGAGTTGACCTTGGTTGGTCGCAAAGCCACCGATTCCCGATGCAACAGCAAATCCGACGAGTCCAATAATGAATATTTTCTTACGGCCAACGAAGTCTGCAATTCGACCACCAAGAAGTAACAAACTTCCAAAGGTAAGTGAGTAAGCAGTAACAACCCATTGACGGTTTGCATTTGAAATATGTAGAGCTTTTTGTGCACTTGGAAGAGCTAAGTTGATAATTGATGCATCTAGAACGATCATCAAAGATGCAATTGCGATAACGGCCAGTGCGCGCCAGCGATTAGGATCTAATCCCTCGCTACCAGGCTGCCATTCACTTGTATTTCCTCGTGCCATTTTTTACCTTATTTTTCCCGTGTAGATTTGATTTTTATTTGAAAAAAGTCTATTTCAAAACGCTGAAATAAGCCAAAGATGCTTACTTCAAGCCGTTGTGTTACCTTAACCACAGCAAGCGAGGAATACGTGAACTTTGCGTAAACAGCGCTAGCGAAAACCATAAGGGAGATTGTCATCGTGTCTTGGCACCAGCCAAGAGTCCTCGATGCTCAAACAGTTAGAAGATGACCTGAACGCTACAGCAGGAGACTTTTAGAAAGACTGCACGTACTACGCGCCCTGTTCAAACTAGCATTGTTGAAAAATTAATTGCTGAAGAATGGGCTCGTTTCACTCAATCATCATTTGGTTCAAGAGTTGAGTACGACCTTGCCTTGGGATCAATGCCCCTTGGCGTTCCATCAAGTTTCCAACACTGGGATCCCTATCCAATTGCAATTGCCAGCGCCAAGGGCGCTTGGATGACCGATGTTGATGGACGAGCAATGCTCGATCTATCCATGGGCTTTGGAGCGATGCTTGCCGGCCACCTCAACCCCGTTGTGGTTAAAGAGGCAGAAGCAGCGTTGAAGCTCGGAACAATTTTTGTCACCCCCAGCCCGATCTCACGCGATGCGGGTGAGCGTCTATGTAAGCGCTTTGAAATTGACCAGGTTCGATTCACCAACTCAGGTACGGAATCAACCATGTACGCGGTTCGTACCGCAAAGGTATTTACCGGCAGAGAAGAGATCGTCAAAGTAGAGGGCGGCTACCACGGCAGTTATGACCCACTTACGGTTTCAGCTAAACCAGATTTGAATCTCGCAGGACCAGCGGACGAGCCAACCCCAGTAATTCCTGGCGGCTCAGTAACTGGCGTTGTTCATGTTGTGCCATTTAATAATCTCGAGGCACTTGAAAAGAAGTTCAAAGAACATGGCAAGAATATCGCTTGCTTTATCGTTGAACCTGTACTTGAAAACCTGGCGATTGTTCTTCCAGATGATGGTTATTTGCAGGGCGTGCGCGCTTTGTGCGATCAATACAACATTGTTTTGATTTTTGATGAAGTAAAGACTGGATTAACAGCGGGTCCACATGGTGCGGCAAAGCGCATCGGAGTGAAGCCTGATCTAATTTGCCTTGCTAAATCAATTGGTGGCGGAATCCCTGTTGCAGCTTTTGGCGGCAAAAAGGAGATTATGGATGCGATTAGCGATGGCCGCATGCCGCACTATGGAACTTTCAATGCTAATCCACTAGCAATGGCTGGCGTGCGAGCAATGGACATGCTCTGTAATCCTGAAGCTATGGCAAACGCTGAGAAGCTTAATTACGACGCACTCGATCGTATTTCCGCAATCATTGATGAGTACGAACTTCCTGCTCATACTGTTGGTTTCGGTGTTAAGGGTTGCATCACCTGGTCAGTTAATCCAGTACGAAACTATCGCGATTACAAGGCTACAGACTTTGGTGTTGCTGAACTTTCATGGCTCTGGTCAATGAACCGTGGAATTATTACCCCTCCAGGACTTGATGAGCAGTGGTTGATTAGTTTGGCCCACACTCAAAAAGAGATCGATCTTTTAGTTGAAGATTTTGCTGGTCTTGCTAAGGCAATTCGCGCTTAATTCAATTATTCAAGGGCGATGAGGTCGAAATACTCATCGTTCCACAGGTCTTCATCTCCATCTGGAAGTAGCAATACTCGCTCTGGCTTAAGTGCTTTCACAGCGCCGTCATCGTGGGTAACCATCACTACTGCGCCTTGATACTCAGCAAGAGCTGCCAAAATTTCATCTCTAGATGCGGGATCTAAGTTATTTGTTGGCTCATCTAGAAGCAGTAAGTTGGCTGCGCCAACGACGAGTGTGGCAAGTGCTAAACGAGTTCGCTCTCCGCCGCTTAGAACCTTGACCGGCTTTTGCACATCATCTCCGCTAAACAAGAACGAACCGAGTACTTGGCGAGCTTGTGGTTCTCCAACTTTCTCTCCTGATGACATCATGTTTTCAAGAACTGTTCTCTCAAAATCGAGCATCTCATGTTCCTGGGCGTAGTAGCCGATCTTGAGGCCATGGCCTGGCTCGATAGCGCCTGTGTCAGATTCAAGAACACCTGCGAGCATCTTAAGAAGCGTCGTCTTGCCCGCACCATTTAGTCCAAGAATGACAACGCGTGAAGAGCGGTCCACTGCAAGATCAACGTCCGTGAAGATTTCAAGTGATCCATAAGATTTTGAAAGACCGTGGGCCATAAGTGGCGTCTTGCCACATGGGGCAGGAGTCGGGAATCGAAGCTTTGCTACTTTGTCAGATTTGCGAACATCTTCAAGTCCGGCAAGGAGCGCATCAGCGCGGCGCAACATTCCTTGAGCAGCAACAGCCTTTGAAGCTTTAGCGCGCATCTTCTCACCTTGCTTAGCAAGAATAGCCGCTTTCTTCTCTGCGTTGGCTCTCTCTTTTTTGCGTCGATGTTCATCATCTTCACGTTGCTGGAGATACTTTTTCCAGCCCATGTTATAGACATCAATAACATTTCGATTTCCGTCAATATAAAAGACTTTATTAACAACAGTTTCAATCAAGTTAACATCGTGGGAGATAATGACAAGACCGCCGCTATATTTTCCAAGATATTCACGGAGCCAGTTAATTGATTCGGCGTCCAAGTGGTTTGTGGGTTCATCTAGGAGCAAGGTCTCAGCGCCACTAAAGAGAAGTCGAGCTAATTCAACACGGCGCCTTTGACCGCCTGAAAGCCCTTGAAGAGTATCTTCAAACAAACGCTCTGGAAGGCCTAGGTTGGTAGCGATTGATTCTGCTTCTGATTGAGCGCTATATCCACCAGCAACATCAAATTCTTGGTTGATGCGCGAGTACTTATCCATCGCATCTTCCAGTTCTTCAGGAGTTGCAGTTGCCATCGCATCTTCTGCTTTGCGCATGCGAGTTACGATCTGATCTAGTCCTCTGGCAGAGAGAATACGATTGATAACGCTGACATCCTGATCACCGGTACGGGGATCTTGGGGGAGATAACCAATAGTTCCTGTGCGCAGTACTTGTCCGCCTGCAGGCATACCTTCTCCTGCTAGAACTTTTGCCAGGGTTGATTTGCCAGCACCGTTTCTGCCTACAAAACCGATGCGGTCGCCATGATTGATGCGTACTGTCACATCTTTTACGAGTAGACGGGCCCCAGCGCGTAGTTCAACACTCTGGGTAGCAATCACTAACTGATCTTACTGGAGATTGATGCGACTACTTTCGCAGGAGATAAAAGACAAAAGCTCCTAATTTCTTAGGAGCTTTTGTGGACGGATGAACCGCAGTTAAGGCTTAGATGTCGTAATACAGCTCGAACTCTGCTGGATGCGGACGAAGGCGAACATAATCAACTTCTGCTGTGCGCTTGTAGTTGATCCATGTTTCGATGAGATCTGGTGTGAATACGCCACCCTTTGTGAGGAAGTCATGATTGCTCTCAAGAGCATCAAGAACCTCAGGAAGTGAACCAGGAACTTGTGGGATGGCTGCAGCTTCTGCGCCTTCCAACTCGTATAGATCAACATCGACTGGAGCCATTGGCTCAATCTTGTTTTGAATTCCATCGATACCAGCCATGAGCATTGCTGCGAATGCTAGATATGGATTTGATGATGGATCTGGGCAACGGAACTCAATGCGCTTTGCCTTTGGATTCTTACCTGTGATTGGAATACGAATACATGCAGAGCGGTTACGCGCTGAGTAGACGAGGTTTACAGGTGCTTCATATCCTGGAACCAAACGGTGATATGAGTTCACTGTTGGGTTGGTGAAAGCAAGAAGTGATGGAGCATGCTTCAAGAGTCCGCCGATATACCAACGGGCCATATCTGAAAGATCGCCATATGTGCCATCTGTGAAGAACAGTGGCTTGCCATCTTTCCAAAGTGATTGGTGAACGTGCATACCTGAACCGTTATCACCAAAGAGTGGCTTTGGCATAAATGTTGCAGTCTTACCGTTCTCCCAAGCTACGTTCTTAATGATGTACTTAAACTTCATTACATCATCGCCGGCTTGAAGAATGTCGCTGAAGCGATAGTTAATTTCCATCTGACCAGCTGTTCCAACTTCGTGGTGTGAGCGCTCAACAAGAAGTCCAACCTTGCCAAGTGCCATAACCATCGCATCGCGAATGTCCGCGAGCTGATCTGTTGGTGATACTGGGAAATATCCGCCCTTGTAACGGGTCTTATAACCACGGTTAGGTGAGCCATCTGACTCCATATCCACGCCAGAATTCCAAGCACCTTCGATGGAATCGATGAAGTGGTGAGAAGAGTTCTGAGAGGTAGCGAAGTTCACTTCATCAAAGACATAGAACTCTGCTTCTGGAGCGAAGAATGCTGTGTCAGCAATACCAGTTGACTTCAAATATTCAACAGCCTTAGCAACGACACCACGTGGGTCGCGGCTATAAGGCGAGTTATCGATTGGGTTGTGTACTGAGAAGTTAATAACAAGTGTCTTCTCTTTACGGAAAGGATCTACGAATGCGCTGCTAGGAATTGGCAGAAGCTTCATATCTGATTCGTGAATTGCTTGGAATCCACGGATAGATGATCCGTCAAACATCAAGCCATCGGTGAAGACAGCCTCATCAAATGACTCAACTGGAACGTTAAAGTGTTGTTGAACACCTGGTAGATCAATGAAGCGGATATCGACGAGCTTCACATCTTCTTTCTTGATGAAAGCAAAAATTTCAGATGAATTCTTAAACATTTGTCTCCCGATAAGTAGTCAGATCTCCAACCAAGCGCATCGATGGGCTAGGTGGCTTTTTCCTGATGGCGAAATCATAGGATCTCAAAGCGAAAATGCGATAACCCCACTGTTACAGTCATGTTTCGGGTGCGGGGGTAGTGGGCAGGCTCACGTGAGTTAGCCTTCGCTTATGCTCAACCAAGCCTCATTTGGCCGCCGTCTGGCCGCCCTGGCCATCGATTGGTTCATGTGCCTCTTCGTCGCCGGATTCATCCCCGGCCCCCATAGGGCCGGTGGTTCATTTATCCCGCTGGGGTTTTTCTTTATCGAAGTATTTCTTCTAACCACACTTATAGGGTCCTCTGCTGGTCAGAAACTGATGCTGCTAAAACTAGTTGATGCGATAGATGGTTCACGAGTGAATGCAACCAGAGTCTTAATCCGCACAGCGCTCTTGTGTTTGGTCTTTCCAGCTCTGATGACAAAAGAGGGACGTGGGTACCACGACGTCTTTGCAAACAGTGTGATTATCTGGGACAAAAAGCTTTCCTAAAACTTATCTCTTAGGAAGTCGCACACCCTTAGGCATAGGACCCTTTGGAATTGGCATATTTAATCCGCCAACACCCTTGAGACGCGCGCGCACTTCGCGTACTTGAGCCTTAGAAAGTTTCTTTGGAAGTTTCTTTACAGCTTTCTGCAATTTACGAAGGCCTACCTGGCCACTGTGATCGCCCACGATAATTTCAGTAATCGTGATTCCTGGAATAAATCGCTCCATCTTACGTCGCTCATCGATAAGAAGCGCGCGAACTCCAGCGCCTCCTTCACCGACCAGAATGATTCCAGGACGCCCGACAGTTCTATGAACCATATCTTGAGTGCGAGAGACACTTACGGCAGGAGTTGTTGTGAATCCCTTACGGATCGACATCAAAACACTTGCTCCTGCGCCAAGTTGGTCTTCAATACTGGCAAAAGCTGCTGAGTTAGCAAAGCGAGTAAAGAGAAAGAAAGCGACCAAGATACCAACTGGAATTCCAAGAATTCCAAAATAAACAGGGTGGTGAAGAGTTTTGCCGAGGAAGTAACCACCAATAATGACAACGACAAAGGCAAGTGCGCACCACAGAAGTGAAAGTGGCTTGTTCTTCCGTGTCATGGCAAATGCATCTTTCAGAACAGCTAGTTGTCCCTGCTTCTCTGCTTCAGCCATTGTCTTGCTCCTTTGTGCGTTGATTGCGTGATTCCTCGAGCGTTATCGCGGTGCCACCCAAACGAGCTGGCGCCCACCATTGACCTGTATGGGAGTCAGGATAATTGGATTGGACTGAATCTAAAAGTTTGAGCATACGGTTCTTCAAATCAGCCTCAACTGCCTCAACATCATCACCTTTTGCAACGGTGAAAGGCTCACCAAAAGAGACTGAAATTGGGAATTTATTGCGGCCAAAGTTTGGTTTTTGCTTTTTTGTCATGATTCTTTGGCTACCCCAAACCGCGGCAGGGATGATCGGAACACCAGCTCCCATTGCCAAGCGGACTGCTCCACTTTTAAGTTCATCGATTTCAAAACTCAGTGAGGTAGTTCCTTCGGGAAATATTCCTACAATTTCACCTTTACGTAGTGCTCGAAGAGCCGCAACAAATGAACCTGTACCACTATCCCGATCAACGCTGATGTGGTGCATGCCGCGCATGAGGGGACCAGAAATTTTATGATCAAAGATCTCCCGCTTTGCCATGAAGCGGATATAGCGATGAGCCGGAAGCGCTGCTGTTCCAACTAGAGCAAAATCTAGATAGCCAACGTGATTCATACAGATTACTGCTCCGCCAGTTTTAGGCACATTTTCAATACCCTGAAAATCAAAGCGCAAACCTAGATACTTCCAAAGGGTTTTTATCGCAACAATTACTGGGGGATAAACCAGATCAGCCACGAAGCAAGGCCTTCTTCTCCTGTGCCTGCTTATAAAGTCTTCCTGCTCTGTAGCTTGAGCGAACAAGTGGACCACTCATTACTCCAAGGAAACCAATTGCCTCTGCTTCGGCTGCTAGCTCAACAAACTCGTGGGGCTTTACCCAACGCATTACAGGATGGTGCTTTGGTGTTGGGCGTAGATATTGCGTAATGGTGATCAAATCGCATCCTGCGTCATGAAGATCTTGTAGTGCTTGTGAAACTTCCTCGCGGGTCTCACCCATGCCAAGAATGAGATTGGACTTTGTGACCAGTCCAAAGGCCTGTGCTTGTGAAATTACATCCAGAGAGCGCTCATAACGAAATGCTGGTCGGATCTCTTTAAAAATACGTGGAACTGTTTCAAGGTTATGCGCAAAGACTTCTGGACGAGTTTCAAATACCTCATTGAGCAGATGTGGTTTCCCACTGAAATCTGGAGCGAGCATTTCAACTCCGGTATCTGGGTTTAGAGCATGAACTGCGCGGATCGTCTCCGCATAGAGCCAAGCACCTTCATCTTCAAGATCATCGCGAGTGACGCCGGTGATCGTTGCATATCGAAGTTCCATGCTCTTTACTGATTCTGCAACGCGCCTTGGTTCATCACGATCGAGCTCTTCTGGCTTACCTGTATCAATATTGCAAAAATCGCATCGTCTGGTGCAGCGCTCTCCGCCAATAAGAAATGTCGCTTCGCGGTCTTCCCAGCACTCAAAGATGTTTGGACATGCCGCTTCTTGGCAGACAGTGTGTAAGCCTTCACTCACGACAAGTGATCGAAGCTTTGTGTATTCCGGGCCCATATTGGCGCGAGTTTTAATCCACTCTGGCTTACGTTCAATTGGCACAGCAGCATTACGTGCTTCAATGCGAAGTAGGCGGCGGCCTTCAGGAGCAAGTGTCATTAGATCACCCGCCCTAGTGCTTCAAGCACTCTTTTTTCAACTGTCGAGGTAACTTCGGCGATGTTGATCTGTCTACCAAGCTCTTTGGCCATGGAAGTGACATCGGCATCAGCGATTCCGCAAGGAACGATCTTAGAAAATGCGCTCATATCTGGGTTAACGTTGAGAGCAAAGCCGTGCATCGTGACACCTTTTGAGACGCGCACACCAATTGCAGCAATCTTGCGATCGCCTTTGACGTCTTTGATCCAGACACCAGATCTTTCACAAATACGCTCTGTTGCAATTCCAAAATCACTACATACGTCGATGAGAGCGCTTTCGATTTCGCGAACAAAGCCCACTACTTCATTTCTATTCTTCAATTTCACAATTGGATAGCCAACAAGTTGGCCTTCTCCGTGCCAGGTAATTTTTCCGCCACGATCTACATCAATAACAGGAGTTCCATCGACTGGACGCTCATCAATCTTTGTCATCCGTCCTGCTGTATAGACAGAGGGGTGTTCAAGTAGAAGCAGAGTGTTTGGTTTGCTTCCTTCTGCAATAGCGTCAACAAGCTCGCGTTGATAATTCCATGTATTCATGTAATCGACTAAACCCAGGTGCTGGGTAGTAATCGTGCTTTGTGTAAGAAGAGTTGTCATTTCTGTTTACTTCGTCTCTGTCTCGCAGAGCGCAGCAAGTGCTCCGGTTAGATGTGGGTAATCAAAGGCAAAGCCATCTTCACTGAGTACTGAAGGCAAGACCTTTTTTGATCCGAGAATCTCTGTTGAAAAGCCACCCAGTGCAACCTTGAGTGCAAAACCAGGAACCGGAAAGAGCGCTGGTCGGTGAAGAGAGCGTGCAAGTGTTCCAGTGAACTCTTGGTTTGTTACAGGAAATGGAGAGGTCAAATTTACGGGACCTGAAATTGAAGAATTAAGTAGATGTGTAATCGCATTAATTTCATCATGCAAAGTGATCCAAGACCACCACTGCTTTCCAGAACCAAGCTTTCCACCAACGCCTAAACGAAAGAGCGGAAGCATTCTTCCAAGGGCCCCACCAACTGGATCCAAAACTAAACCTGTACGGATCTTTACTGTGCGTACGCTTCCGGCAAGGTCAGCTGCTGCTTCCCATTCGCGGCAGACAGTTGCTAAAAAGTCATCGCCTACGCGGTCGGTTTCAGTAACCGCGCGATTGCCTGTCTCACCGTAATAGCCAATGGCACTTGCGGAGATAAATACGGAGGGCTTTACCTTTTCAACAGCATGTGCAATTGCTGTTGTTCCAAGTAAACGAGAATTCAAAATTGTTGCGCGATAGCTTTTTGTCCAACGCTTATCTCCAACTCCAGCTCCCGCGAGATGGATAACTCCGTAGACACCTTCAAGTGCATCAAGATCAACAGTTCCTGCTGCTGGATCCCATGAGATTTCCTCACTTGTTGTTGCTTTGCGGCGGACTAAACGTTGAACTTCATAACCTTGTTCTTTGAGATGACCAACCAGCGCGCTACCAATGAGCCCCGAAGAGCCTGTTACTGCAATGCGCTTTGCTGGCATGAAAGTTAGAGACCTAGATCAGATTCAAAGCGACCTTCTTCTAGTCGCTCTTTAAGAGTAACGAGGAAGCGGGCAGCATCTGCGCCATCAACGATTCTGTGATCGTATGAGAGGGCTAAATAGACCATTGAACGAACAGCGATAGTTTCTCCGCCATCTGTTCCCTTCATCACCATTGGCCTCTTAACAATCGATCCAATTCCAAGAATTGCTACCTGTGGTTGGTTGATGATTGGTGTATCAAAGAGTGCGCCACGTGAACCTGTGTTTGTAATGGTGAATGTTCCGCCGCCAAGTTCATCTGGGATGATCTTGTTATCGCGTGTGCGAGCAGCGACATCAACAATACGGCGAGCAACCCCACCCATATTGAGATCTCCAGCGTCACGAATCACTGGAACAAGTAGACCACGCTCTGTATCAACTGCAACACCAAGGTGTTCTGCGCCGTGATAAGTAACTTGATCGCCCTCTACTGATGCATTTAATACTGGGTGTTGCTTAAGTGCTTCACAGACTGCAACTGAGAAGAATGGCAAGAAAGTCAGGTTGACTCCCTCACGCTCAGCAAATGATGCCTTCGCTTGATCGCGCAAACGAGCAATCTTTGTGACATCTACTTCAATAACAGTTGTGAGTTGAGCGCTTGTCTGAAGTGACTCGACCATGCGAGCAGCAATAACTTTGCGAAGACGTGACATAGTCACGGTTGTTCCGCGAAGAGGAGAGATAGCAACGGGAGTTGCAGGCTTTGATTGGCCGGTTGTTGGAGCGCTTACTGGAGATGACGATTGCGCTGCTGGTTTTGAAGCCGCTTGCACGTCTTCTTTGCGAATACGTCCGCCAACGCCTGATCCCTTAACCCGACTTAGATCAACGCCTAATTCCTGGGCAAGCTTTCGAACAATTGGGGTGACATATGAATCATCAAGTGTCGCTGCAGGTCTTGCTGCTGCA
>DAIQAR010000008.1:0-8913 GCA_036781605.1 Candidatus Nanopelagicaceae bacterium | reverse complement strand
AACAATTGGGGTGACATATGAATCATCAAGTGTCGCTGCAGGTCTTGCTGCTGCAGCTGGGGCCGCGGCAACTTGCGCAGGCGCTGATTGCACTGGCGCGGCTTGAACAGGAGCTGCAACGGGTGGGGGAGTTGGAGCTACCGGTGCTGCAACAGGAGCTGCGTTAGCACTTCCAATTAATGCAAGACGAGCGCCGACTGCAACAGTTGAATCAACTGGCACATCAATTGCAAGAATAGTTCCAGATACTGGTGATGGAATTTCTGTATCAACTTTGTCGGTAGAAACTTCAAGAAGTGGTTCATCGACATTAATAGTGTCGCCAACGCTCTTAAGCCAACGTGTAACAGTTCCTTCTGTTACAGACTCTCCTAGAGCAGGCATTGTGACAACAACTCCTGCAGAAGATGATGGCGCCGCAACTGGCGCGGCAACAACTGGAGCTGCGACAGGTGGTGGAGTTGGAGCAACAGGTGGTGGTGTTGGAGCAGCCGCTACGGGAGCTGCAGGAGCAGGAGTTGTTGCGGGAGCAGATGCTCCATCTGCAATAACTGCAAGTTCTGCGCCGACTGCAACAGTTGAATCAACTGGCACAACAATCTTTGTGAGAGTTCCTGAAACTGGTGAAGGAATCTCTGTATCAACTTTGTCGGTAGAAACTTCAAGGAGCGGTTCATCAACGTTTACCTGGTCGCCTTCATTTTTAAGCCAACGAGTGACCGTGCCTTCTGTGACGCTCTCACCGAGAGCAGGCATTGTTACTGAAAAGGTCATGACGTGTTCTCCTAGTTACCCGTGGGCGTGAAGTGG
The DNA here is from genome assembly GCA_036781605.1 of Candidatus Nanopelagicaceae bacterium. Taxonomy (GTDB): domain Bacteria; phylum Actinomycetota; class Actinomycetes; order Nanopelagicales; family Nanopelagicaceae; genus PALSA-747. Next base: position 8,103 of record DAIQAR010000008.1, on the reverse strand, counting down.
TTTACCGGCAAGTGCTAAGTGTGCCTCACCCATGGCCTCTGAGAGAGTTGGGTGGGCATGAATGAGTGATGCAACATCATTTGCGTCTGCTTCCCAGTTGTAAATGAGCTGTCCTTCGGCGAGTAGTTCTCCTACGCGTGAGCCAACCATGTGGACTCCAAGGACGGGACCATTCTTTTGGGCAACAAGCTTGATCGAGCCAGCGGTCTTAAGAATGTTTGCTTTTCCATTTCCAGCAAGGTCATAACTGAGTTCAACAACGTCATACCCGCGCTCTTTAGCAACCGCAGTTGTGAGACCAACGGAAGCAACTTCAGGTTCTGAATAGGTAACGCGTGGAACACCGTCATAATTGATTGCGCGAGGGTTTAAACCTGCAATTTCTTCGGCAACCAAGATGCCTTCAGCGAAACCAACGTGAGCAAGTTGAAGTGTTGGGATGAGATCTCCTACTGCCCAGATTCCTGGAACGTTCGTTCGGCACTTCTCATCAACCATCACATAACCACGGTCCATCGTGATGCCTTGTTCTTCATAGCCAAGATTCGCTGAAACTGGGCCACGGCCAACAGCAACGAGAAGTACATCCGCTGTGTGCTTGGCTCCATTTTCCAAAGTAACAGTGACGCCTTTTTTATCTTTAGTAGCAGACGCAAACTTCACTCCTACTTCAAAGTTGATTCCACGCTTGCGGAAGGCGCGCTCTAGTTGCTTACTTGATGATTCGTCTTCAAGTGCAACAAGGCGAGGTAAACCTTCGATAATCGTTACCTCTGAACCAAATGAATTCCAGACCGATGCGAATTCGCAACCGATGACTCCGCCACCAAGAACGATGACCGATTTTGGTACATAATCAAAAGACATTGCCTCTTCGCTTGTCACGATCTGTTTGCCGTCGATCTCAAGACCAGGAAGGGTTTTTGGATAAGACCCAGTAGCCAAGATGATGTTCTTACCGGTGTAGACAGTTCCGTTGACTTCAACTTGATTCTTACCAACGAGTTTTCCGTGTCCTTCAACAAAATTAATATTGCGAGACTTCACGAGTCCCTGCAAACCTTTATGGAGTTTTGAAATGACACCATCTTTATAGGCATTGACTGCCAACATATCCATAGAAATGAATTGGGCTTTTACTCCGAATTCAGCAGCGTGCTTGGTGTTATCTGCAATCTCACCTGCATGAAGAAGGGCTTTGGTTGGGATACAACCCTTATGAAGACATGTTCCGCCAACTTTTTCTTTCTCGATGAGCGCAACGGAAAGTCCAAGCTGTGCTCCGCGAAGGGCCGCTGCATAACCACCGCTACCAGCGCCAAGGATGACTAGATCGAAGTCGTTCAAATCTCTCGCCTCTCAATTCAGTTGTGCGGGTCTAATCCTGCCACTAATTTGGCGGCGCTAAACCTGCGGTTGCTCGTGCCTATTGCTGTGATGCGGCTAACTCGGCCAAGGTGACCAGAGAGCGAAGAGCGATTCCGGTGCCGCCGACCGTTGTATAGCCGTGGGCCGCTGCGGTGTTATAGGCGGGTCCTGCAATATCAAGGTGCACCCATGGTTGATCAGGTGAAACAAATTCGCGCAAGAAAAGACCTGCAACCAACATGCCACCAAAACGATCACCAATGTTTGCGATATCAGCCGTTGGGGAATCAAGAGATGCCCGAAGTTCTTCAGGAAGTGGCATTGGCCAAAATGCTTCACCAGAAATCTCTGCGGCTTTCAAGAAATGATCTTTCAATTCTTCGTTATTACTCATCACGGCACTTGTCCGAGTACCAAGTGCAACGACTTGTGCGCCAGTTAATGTGGCAACGTCAATAATGCCATCAAGGTGGCCATGACGTTTGGCATCTTCGGCGGCTCGAACTAAGCCATCTGCCAAGACAAGCCGTCCTTCAGCATCAGGGTTGAGAACTTCAACGGTCTTACCGCCATAAATTGTGATGACATCACTTGGCCTTGTTGCATTGTCGCTGATCATGTTTTCAGCTAAACAAGCGTAGGCATCAATGGCGATCGGCAATTTAAGATCGACAATCGCTAAGGTTGCGGCAATAACTGCAGCGGCCCCACTCATATCTGACTTCATATCTTCCATGCCGTTTGCTGGCTTGAGTGCATAACCGCCAGAGTCAAAGGTGATTCCTTTGCCGACAAAGGCGTAGCGTTTCTTAGGTTTTGCTGGGGAGTAAGAGATATGTAATAAGCGAGGAGGATTTGCCGATCCTTGGCCAACCGAAGTTATTCCACCGTAACCCTTAGAGCGCAATTGTCCTTCATTTAAAATTTCAATCTTCACACCCTTGCGGTAGGCAATCTTTTTGATGCGATCACAAAATGATGAAGGAGTCAGATGGCTTGGGGGAGTATTAATAAGGTCTCTGGCCAAATGCGTGTGCTCGGCGATAATTTCAGCGCGCTTGAGTGCGTTCTTAATTGCGACCGATGCCCCTAACTTTGAAATCAAGGTTGCACTTTTTAGGGGAACTTTTTGCTCTGCTTTAGTCGAACCGCGGAACTCTGTGAAGTTATAAGCCCCCAATGCGATGCCTTCAGCAATTGCTGCAAACTCAGCGCTACTTGAATGCGGGAGAGCGAAATCAGCGTGAGCAGTTCCACCTAACTCACGACTTGCAGCGCCAGCTGCTCGGCGAAGCGTTTCGTGGGCGTAAGTACTGCCTGTGCTTTCACCTAGACCAACAAAATAAATAAGACGAGGGTGTGAGACAGGAACCTTAGTTACTTCGTCAGCTTTTCCTGTGGCGCCTAGGTCAGTCAGAATTCCCAGGAGGGCTTTTGTGTCGATATTGGCGGCGCCAGATTCGATCGCTAACTTGCCTGATTTCTTTGCTACCCCGAGTACCAGAATTTCGCTATTTGTCTTATCGCTAGTCTTCAAGGCGGTCATTCGAGAATCCTCTCACTAGGGGGCTAGAAATGTGAAGTTGAGATAAGTTCGGTCTATGGAGAACGCAGCCTTGGAGTCACCCCTCTATAAGTGGCATATCAATGCCGGAGCGAAGATGGCAGATTTTGGTGGCTGGCAGATGCCAATTGAGTATGGCAAAGAAATTGGAGCGCTCTCAGCCAGTGGAGTGATCGCAGAACACACAGCAGTTCGAACCAGCGTTGGAATATTTGATGTCTCACACCTTGGAAAAATTGAAATAAAAGGTGAAGGCGCACTTGCATTCCTTAACAAAATTATTACAAATGATCTGAATAAGATTGGCAATGCAAACGCCCAATACAACTTGCTATGTGATGAGAGCGGCGGCGTGATTGATGATCTCATCGTCTATCGATATAGCGAAGATCACCTCTTTCTAATCCCCAATGCCGCTAACTGTGCCTCTGTATATGACGTACTTGTGGCGGCTAATGATCAAGGTCTTGAAATTACAAATGCCCATAAGAGTTACGGAGTTCTTGCAGTTCAGGGGCCAAAGAGCGCTGCGTTCCTGAAGGAATTAGGAATTGAAGTTAATTTGGATTACATGGCCTTTACCGAGATCACAATTGCGGGTAAAGAGGCCTTAGGAAAAGTGATTATTTGCAGGACTGGCTACACCGGTGAATTTGGATATGAGCTTCTTCCTGCCTGGAATAGCGCAACTCAGCTCTGGGAATACATGTTCCAAGCCCTAGGTAAATTTGATGGACGCGTCTGTGGGCTTGGTTCCAGAGATACTCTTCGCACGGAGATGGGCTATCCATTGCATGGACATGAACTATCTCTTGAAATCTCACCTCTGCAAGCAAGCGCTGGTTGGGCTGTTGCGCTGAGTAAGAGTGAATTTCATGGAAAAAATGCATTAGTTGGCGAGAAAGAAAAAGGTGTTGGCCGCATTCTTAGAGGGCTTTTGAGTCAAGATCGCGGCATCCCTCGAGCTGGTATGAATGTAATTGATGGCAATGATCAGGTAGTTGGAATTATTACATCCGGAACTTTCTCCCCAACACTCAAAGCGGGAATTGGTTTGGCGTTGATAAAGCCAGATATTGCTATTGGCTCAGCTTTGAAAATTGATGTGCGTGGCAGAACAAGTGATGTACTTGTTACAAAGCCACCTTTTGTGCCAAGCCACGTTCGTTAAAGGACTTCGTCCTTACTGGCAACAATAACTGGACGACCACTCTCAAGGGTATATACCGAGATTCTGTTATCGAATGCGTTCTTTAATTCTGGTGAGTGGATGACATCTGCAGCTAAACCTGAAAGCAAGACTTTTCCTTGGTGCATAACCACAATCTGAGTCGCATACATGGCAGCCAGAGTGATGTCGTGCATCGTTGAAATAATTGTTACGCCTCGCTCCTTGAGCAATTCAATATTGTTTAGAACAGCAATTTGATGATGTAAATCAAGTGCACTTGTTGGCTCATCTAAAAGAATTAGTTCTGGCTCTTGGGCTAGGGCTCTAGCTATGAGTGCTCGCTGCATCTCACCGCCTGATAAATGTGAAACGAGATTTCCTTGCATTCCATAGAGATGGGTTTGGACTAAGACATCATGAATAAATGATCGGCTCTTTGCACTTTCATTTCCCCAACCGTCTTTCTTTGAGCGTCCGAGCATCACATACTCGGCAACACTCATCCCTTGAGGGATCTGTGGGTTTTGCGGAACAAAGGCAACGTTTCGTTGGTGGTTTTTAAATACTTCTTTACCTTTGTCTTCAATAGATCCTGAGTAGGGCGTCATTCCGAGGAGTGATTTTAGAAATGTTGTCTTACCAGCTCCGTTTGGGCCAACTAAACATGTCCAACTGCCATGAGAAATACTCACATTGATGTCGTTGAGAATGGTCTGATCTCCATATCGAACAGTGAGATCAGTTACTTGGATGTGATCGCTCATGAACCTGCCTTTCTGCGATTTCGAAGAACAAATAAGAAGAACGGAGCGCCAACAAATGCGGTGATGACGCCGATAGGCAGCTCAGCAGGGGAGAGGAGTGTTCGCGCGCCAAGATCTGCCAGAACAAGAAAGGCAGCTCCGGTCAGAGCGATAGTTATCAGTGATCTGTTTGTCACCCGACGAGTGATGCCACGAACAAGATGCGGAACGACAATTCCCACGAATCCAATAAGGCCAGAAGCTGAAACAGCAGTGGCGGTGGCAAGAGTTGCTGCCCCTACGGCCATAATGCGCAATCTGTTGGGATTTATGCCAAGCGAGAATGCTTCTTCATCGCTGAGCATTAAGCCATCTAGTTGCTTTGAAACGCTGAAGAGAATAAATAGCGCGATCGCTATATAGACAGATGACCATGCCACCACGCTCCAACTGGCAGAGGTGAGATCACCAAGAATCCACGAATACACAGGGCGCAGCACCGCGCTATGGCGCTGCTGCAAATAAGTTTGAATAGCGGTGGCGAAAGAACCGACGGCGATTCCAGAAAGGAGCAAGGTATTTGGTTCAGCAAAGAATTTGCCGGAGATGAAAAACGATGTCAGAACCGCAAGCACCCCACCAATAAAAGAAAAGATTGGGAGTAGGGCATAGGAATTACCGTGTGTACTTATGAGAGCGAGCGTCGCACCGAGTCCTGCGCCACTAGCGGCGCCAAGTAGATATGGATCGGCAAGTGGATTATGGAAAACTGTTTGATAGACAGCGCCACTTGTTGCAAGTGCTGCGCCAACAAGCACTCCGAGGATTACCCGTGGTAACCGCAATTGGAGAATGACTGTTTGGTTCTGCCCTGTTGCATGCCCTGGTAGATGGAATAAAGTTTTGAAGACTTCAATAAAATCAATATTTATAGGGCCAAGACTGACAGCGAAGATTGCGACAATGAGCAAGACAAAAGCAGCTGATGCCGTTATGCGCCAATTCCAAATGCGAGCAATTGATTTCTCTTGAGTGATCATCGTTGACCACCGTCGTCTTTGACAGTACGGGCAATGTTTGTACGGGCGCTCATAGCAACTTTAATGATGGAGGTAGCAAGAATTGCTCCGCCTCCCTCACCGGACCTAATGCGATTGTCTAAAAGCGGTTCTAAACCAAGTTCTTGCAAGACAAGTTCATGGGCTTTCTCACGACTTCGCTGACCCGCGATGAGTACTGATTGGCAGGCGCTATCAATGCGTACGGCGATTAGAGCTGCAACTGAGGTTGCTAAGCCATCTAGTACAACCGCAATCTTCTTTGACGTGGCACCCAAAATGAAGCCAACCATGACTGCAAACTCACCGCCACCAAATTCAGAAAGAACTTGCTTTGGATCGTTAATCTTGCCAACTCGCTTGAGCGCTGATGTAATAACGTCTTCTTTATTTTTCATAATCTGACTATCTGAACCTGCGCCAAGGCCAACTGTTTGTTTAGGGTCAAGATCAAGAAGCGCAGAGCTGAGCGCCGAGGCAATTGTTGTATTACCGATTCCTATTTCGCCAAGTGCGATCATTCCGTATTGACCTGAGTATTTCTCGGCAATGGATATTCCTTGTTTGATAAGTAGGTCAACCTCAGAGGGATCGAGCGCCGGTGAATTCACAAGATCTCCACGTGATGAGATATCTATCGATCCGCCGATAACACCAGCATCAAAGAGCTCGCAATCAATTTGCGCAGCGCTTGCAAGAGATGCACCGATCGATTGGCCAGTGCGGGTTGCTTCCGCTACTTCTGATGTAACTGAAGGTGAAAATGCGGAAACATTAAACTCTGTGACTTTGTGATCAGAGGCAACGATCAGGGCAATTGCCTCGTTGCTATAGGTATTTTTTAGGGAAGCTATTTTGTCTACTGCCCGATCAATTAGTCCTAATGAACTTGGCGTAGTCAGTAGAGGATCTGCGACATCACGCGCAGAAACAACATCTCTTTGAGTGGGCGCGCGCAAGTGTGAAATAGGAGCAGGGGTTGCTTGAGTGTCTTCAGGCCATCTATTTTCAAAAATAACATCTTCAATTGGCACTCTTGTTGACCATCCAGCACGTTCAAGTCCTGGTGCAGGCGGCCTTTCATCTGGCCACCCAAGACATAACCAACCGAGAGTTTCAACTCCGTCTGGAAGATGAAGTAGGTCAGCAAGATCTTCTGGCTTAAAGAGTGTTACCCAGCCAAGTCCTAAACCTTCTGCGCGAGCGGCAAGCCAAATATTTTCAATTGCGCATGCTGCGCTCCACATATCTGCATCTGGAAATGTTGCACGTCCAAGCACACCAGTTGCATGAGTTCGCCTGTCACATGCAATAACAATTCCGATAGGTGCTTCGCGGATACCTTCTAATTGCAGATCAAGAAGTCTTCGAGCTGAATCTGGTTGCAAAAGTGATGCTTGGCGCAAACGTTCCTTGTCGGCAAGTACAGCTGCGCTTTGCCTGATTGAAGGATCTGTAATCTTAATAAATCTCCAAGGCTGGCTGTGACCAACTGAAGGTGCTTTATGGCCCGCATCTAGAATCTTTAAGAGAGTTTCTTCTGATATTTCATCTGGTCTAAATTTTCTGATATCTCGGCGCGCTCCAATTATTTGATAAAAAGATTCTCTCGCCTCTTCCGTAAATGCCCAACCGTTGACATCAGATGCGCGCTCGGCACTTGTGCTCGTATCACCGATAACTGGAACTGGTCTGCGCCAGACTTGTCCATCCAGAGGCAGATTAGTACTCAATGACTTCTCCATATTCTTGAGTGAAGGCGAGAGGATCTTCCCCGGTGAGATAGTGATTGATCACTGAGTTCACACCAGCATGAGCAAGGATCGCTATAGAAGCATCAGTACTTTCAATTTCTTTAAACGCGTTCAATACTCTGGATGAAAAATCATCCCAACTCTCACCGCCCGGCGGTGTAATGCCTAGCCAGTTGTCCATTTTTGCTGCGGCAATCTCTGGCCACTGGCGTTCAATCTCTTGCCAGCTCTTTCCGTCCCACTGCCCGTAACAGATCTCTGCGAACGCTTCGTTTACTGAAAAATTTGCATCTCCAAAGATAAGCGCAGCGCTCTGCTGTGCACGCTTAAGAGGACTTGTAATAGCAACATCTACATTGATGTGCGGAATTGATAATGGCGCTGTATCTAAGTCGGGATCATTCTGACCCATAAATACACCGGCGCCTTCTGGCTTGAAATGTCT
>DAIQAR010000007.1:37136-41032 GCA_036781605.1 Candidatus Nanopelagicaceae bacterium | reverse complement strand
CGGCAAGCAATTCTGTAACAGTTTCATCACCTATGGATTGCGCCTCAATTGTTATCCTCTGGGTGCTTTGATCCCAACTGATGCCGATAACTCCAACCCGGAAGTCCTCTGTTATCGGGTAATCAAGGGGCGCATCATCTCGAACGCTTCCCAAATCAAGTTCGTCGTGTGATGCAAGCTGATTACGCCGAAGTTCTTTAATCATCATGCGAAGGCGTTCTGACAGGGCAATAACTTGGGTCTTTTCCAAAGAGACGCAGTTTGTACCTGTTGGTGAAGACACCTGAAGAAAGAACTGTCTTTCTCCCGGTACTCCCACTGTTCCAACGACACAGCGCGTGATGGAATCATGGTTATAGACAACTCGACTCATGCGCGACCTGATCCTCCACCAAGTCCAAATCGATCCCGAGTCTTCGTTCCATTTGCTTGCTTGTAACCCGACAGATGCGCGGTTGAATTAAGAGAGATGACCTGGGAGGGCGGAAACTTGATTGTTGTTAGTGAAGCAGGGTCAACGGAGATTCTTTGAAATGAATCAAGTGACAAGCCAAGGTGATGAGCGACAATTGACTTAATGACATCGCCATGTGAGACGATCAAAATTCTCTTCTTGCCCTTTGCCATATCCATAACACCATGATTTGCTCTTGTGGACATCTCCAGGAAACTCTCTCCTGAGGGAAAGCGCACAGTGCTCGGTCTAGATTGAATGATGCTCCACATCTTCTGCTTCGAAAGTCTGGCTAACGATTTGCCGCTCCAGTCTCCATATTCCATTTCAAGAAGTGCATCACTCTTGACAGCCTTCTTTCCCGAAGCTTTTAGATAAGGAGCTATGGTTTCTAAGCAGCGCTTTAATGGTGAAGTGAAGATTGCATCAAACGAATATACGGACAGTGCCTTCGCTACCTCTTGGGCTTCAAGAATTCCTCGCTCTGACAAGGAGACGGAGTTGTCGCGCCCCGCCAAAATTCCTTTGAGATTGGCAGATGAATGGGCATGGCGAAGAAGAATAATCTCGCAGCTTTGTCCAATACGCCCAAGTGCCATAGGTAGAAGGTTACCGAGTATTAGGCACTCCACTTGCTAGGGTCACACCATGGAGAAACGAACCCTTGGGAGCACCGGTTTACAAGTCTCCCGCATAGGTCTTGGAACTATGACATGGGGTCGAGATACTGACGAACACGAAGCGGCAGATCAACTTCGATCCTATCTAGATGCTGGTGGCTCGTTCGTAGACACATCTGCAATTTACTGTGATGGGGATAGTGAGCGAGTAATTGGCGGTTTTATTGGCACCTTGGTTCCACGCAATGAACTTACAATCGCAACTAAAGCTGGAATCTCTTTTTCAGAAGGAGTGCGCACAGTTAACAATTCCAGAACAAGCTTGCTTTCCGATCTAGATGCCTCCTTGTCAAGACTTAATGTCGAATATGTTGATCTATGGCAGATACATGCATGGGATGAGAATGTTCCTTTGGAAGAAACTCTCTCCGCCTTGGACTTTGCTGTATCTAGCGGGCGGACCAGATACGTCGGTGTTTCCAATTTTGCAGCTTGGCAATTGGTGCGAGCAGCAACACTTCAGAATCCAACATTTGGAAAGGTCGCGATTTCAAGTATCCAAAGTGAGTACTCATTACTCAACCGAAAGATCGAAGAGGAAGTAATACCTGCATCAGAGGCCGTCGGCGTTGGATTACTTGCTTGGTCTCCACTTGGTCGTGGCGTTCTCTCGGGCAAATATCGAACGGGATTGCCGTCTGATTCGCGTGGCGCAAGTCCTCACTATTCAGGATTTATTGCTCCATATTTGGATGCGCGCAGCAAATCAATCGTTGATGCAACATGCGTGGCCGCAGAAGGCCTTGGATATTCTCCCATTGAAATTTCATTGGCTTGGGTTCGCGACAATCCAGCTGTCTCAAGCGCAATTGTTGGAGCAAGAACCGGCGCCCAACTTCGTGGCATTCTTACTGTGGAAGAGATCGATTTACCTGATCAAGTCAGACAGGCACTTACAGAGGTTTCGCAAATCGCGCGTTAACAACTCTCCAAAAATCTTGCTAAAACTCTGACTCCAAACCTTAAACCTTCTACAGGCACTCGTTCATCGACCCCATGGAAGAGCGAGAAGAAATCCAAATCAGCGGGAAGCATCAGTGGACAAAATCCGTAGCCAACAATCCCTAAATCAGAGAGTGCCTTGTTATCAGTTCCGCCGCTCATGAGATATGGAACTGGAACTCCATCAGGATCTTCGGCAAGAAGCGCGCTTGTCATTGCTGCGACTAGTGGCCCTGCAAAATCAGATTCCAGTGCCTTGTCACGAACAAGCATCTCTATCTTTGCATCATTTCCGACAAGCTCCTTCATTGTGGATTCAAGCTCTGATTCAAAACCAGGTAAAAAACGTCCATCAACAACCGCTGTCGCTGTTTGAGGGATAACGTTCGCTTTATACCCAGCCTCTAACATCGTTGGATTTGCTGTATTTGTGATCGTAGCCCCGATCATCTTCGCTGCGCCGCCGAGATGTTTCAGAAGAGACGAAGCATTGCTTGGGTCATACTTCTCCCCAACCAGCTCAGCAACTTTGGTAAAAAACTTTTTGTTAGTGGCCGTCTCCCGTTCTGGCCAAATATGCGCCCCGATACGAGCGATAACTCTCGAAAGCTTTGTTACGGCGTTGTTTGTATTAGCAAATGAACCGTGGCCCGCGGTTCCTTCAGACGTCAACTGCATCCACTGAATACCTTTTTCGGCGGTCTCAACGAGGTATAGACGATGGCCTCCCGTTATCGTGACTGAAAAGCCGCCAACTTCCGAGATCGCTTCGCTGTACCCATCAAATACTTCAGGATGCTCTTTAATCATCCAACGTGATCCAAAATTGCATCCTGCTTCTTCATCTGCAAAAAAGACCAAGAGGATATCGCGAGAGGGAACAAAACCTGTGCGAGCCCATGAGCGGATGATCGCAAGATACATTGCGTCGCCATCTTTCATATCTACTGCGCCTCGGCCCCAGATATAACCATCCTTAAGCAAGCCTGAGAATGGATCAACAGACCAGTCCTTTGCATCTGCCGGAACTACATCAAGATGTCCGTGGACTATTAAGCCCTTGCGACTTTGATCAACACCTGGAATCTTTGCAACGACGTTTATCCTGTTCGGTGCACTTTGATAAAAAGTAGAAGCGATTCCGACTTCAGAGAGTTTGTCTGCAACAAACTGAGCCATCGCGGCTTCATCGCCCTTGCCTTCGCCATAATTCACACTCGGAATACGAATCATCTCTTGCAAGAGCGCAATGCAGTCTTCCTCAACTGTGATGAGCTCTTTCGCTTCCATGCCTCTATTCTCCCTTATTTCTGCTTCAGAGCGAACCTTTGCTATTGTTGCCTCTTCACTGGTCCGGGTGGCGGAATTGGCAGACGCGCTAGCTTGAGGTGTTAGTTCTCGCAAGGGATTAGGGGTTCAAGTCCCCTCTCGGACACCAAGACTGCCCAGTTTCTGGGTAGATGCGCTAACTTCCTACCTGTGGCTGAGCTAACTTTTTACTGCGGAACGATGAACAGCGGTAAATCCACCCTTGCCTTACAAACAGCTCACAATCATAAAAGCCGCGGACGCACTGGAATCATTTTTACAAACAGTGATCGCGGCGGCCCAGGAGTCGTCAGTAGCCGGCTTGGATTACAGTCTGACGCAATTGAAGTTCATCCGCTTATGGATCTTCATCGCTTTGTGGCCGATCAACTCTCAAACGGAGTACGTATCGATTTCATTATCTGCGATGAAGCTCAATTCTTCGAAGCGAAGCAAATCGAAGAACTTACTCAAATAGTTGATGGCCTTGGGATAGATGTGTATGCCTTCGG
>DAIQAR010000007.1:0-37036 GCA_036781605.1 Candidatus Nanopelagicaceae bacterium | reverse complement strand
TCGAAGAACTTACTCAAATAGTTGATGGCCTTGGGATAGATGTGTATGCCTTCGGAATTCTCACCGATTTCAGGACCCACCTCTTTCCAGGGTCAACTAGACTCGTTGAACTTGCAGATCGAGTTCTTCCACTACAAGTTGAAGCACTCTGTTGGTGCGGGGAGAGAGGTACCCACAATGCGCGCATTAAAAACGGAGCGATGACCACAGAGGGAGATCAAATAGCGCTCGGAGATGTTTCAGATTCACTTGATGAAAATTCAGACATTACATACGAGGTCTTATGTCGAAGACATCACCTTCGCAAGGTAATCTCTCGTAACTCACATGCCGCTCTCCCCCAGGCTTTACCCTTTACTACCAATAATTAGCAATCAAACATAATCACTATAAGGAGAAACCATGCAAACAAAAGGATATGCGGCGCTAGCAGCAAAGAAGCCCTTAGAGCCATACACATTTGAGCGTAGGGACCTTCGTGAAACAGATGTTGCTCTTGATATTTCCTATGCTGGAATCTGCCATTCAGATATTCACCAAGCTCGAGAAGAATGGGGCGCGGCAATCTTCCCTATGGTCCCTGGACATGAAATAGCAGGAATTGTCACCGAGATTGGGCCAAAGGTTACTAAGTTCAAAGTTGGCGATCGCATCGGCGTGGGTGTTTTCATTGACTCATGCAGAAAGTGCGAGAACTGTAAGAATGGCAATCAGCAGTACTGCCTTGACGGAATGACCGGTACCTATAATGAATACGAGCGCGATGGAAAGACAGTTGCTCTCGGAGGCTATTCAAACAAGTTTGTAATCGATCAAGATTATGCAGTGCACATTCCAGAAAATCTAGATTTGGCAGGGGTTGCCCCACTTCTCTGTGCTGGAATCACTCTGTATTCACCACTCAAGAATTGGGGCGCCGGTCCAGGCAAAAAGGTTGGCGTAATGGGTCTAGGCGGTCTTGGCCATATGGGAGTGAAATTTGCCGCGGCCCTTGGCGCGGAAGTAACAGTTTTCTCTCACTCAGCTGCAAAAGAAGCAGATGCAAAACGCATGGGCGCAAAGCATTTTGTCGTCACATCAACGCCAGGAGTTCTAGAACCTCTTGCTGAATCATTCGATCTGATACTAAATACAGTTTCTGCAGAGCTAGACATCAATGACTATCTCAAATTGCTCAAGACAGACGCGACGCTCGTAGTGATCGGGCTGCCAGGTAAGCCATACGCTGTTGAGGCTGGATCTCTCTTGCGCCTTCGTCGTTCGTTAGCGGGCTCAATGATCGGTGGAATTCCACAAATGCAAGAAATGCTTGATTTCTGCGGCAAGCACAACATATTAAGTGATGTTGAAGTGATCAAGGCTGACTACATCAATAAAGCTTATGATCGCACTGTCGCAAGTGATGTGAAGTATCGCTTTGTTATCGACGCACGCAGTTTCTAAAGCTTCGTTTATCTAGATGAATTGATGCGCCGCTAAAGCAACTAGCGGCGCAAAGATTAATGCCGGTAACAAATCTCCGATGGAGATAACTTTAATGTTGAGTAATCGCAAACCAATTCCAAACAGCATAACTCCCCCAACTGCGGTGAGAGAGTGAATCTGGTAGGGGCTCAAGATATTCCCCAGGAAATAGCCGATAATGGTCCAGCCAAATTGATAGATTCCAACGGGTATAGCTGAGAAAGCGACTCCCCAACCAAATGTTGAGGCAAACGCCATCGCAGCAAAACCATCCAGAGTGCTCTTTAGCACTAGCTGTGAAATTCCCGTATGCATCCCATCGCTGATGCTGCCCAAGATTGCCAGTGGGCCGATAGCAAATAGAAGCGAAGCTGCCATAAATCCCTCAATGAAGGATCCACGATCCCTGCTTGCGAAACGAGACTTAATAGTTAATCCAAAACTTTCTAAGCGTGCCTCAATGTGAAGTGCATATCCAAGGCATCCACCCAAAATTAAAGCGGCGAGTGTTCCTAATGTTGTCCATCCTTTTGGCACTGCGTTAACAAATGATGGGCTCCACACGCTGCGCAAGTTGTCAGCTGCATTAATCAATGTGATGCAACCCAAAATATCTGTAATGAGAACACGTAAACGGTCAGGAAGTTTATTCCCACCCAAAATCCCGAGCGTTGAGCCAAGAATGATCGTGCATATATTTATGCATGTTCCGAGACCTATAAACACTAGAAACCAAACTTGATGATTGACACTAAGCCAATAAGCAGACAGTAATAGGCGAAGGGAAGCAAAGACTGAGTCTTAAACCATTTAATGAGAACTTTTACGCTTATGAATGTAGCAAAAAATGCAACGACAGTTCCCACAATGAGCGGACCATAAAGACCTGAGAGGTCTACATGTGCCAACTTTGGTAGCTTAAAGAGAGAAGCGCCGAGTATCACGGGAAATGAGAGCAGGAAAGCGAAATCGGCTGCAAGAGAGCGCGAGAGTCCTCGAAGCATTCCAAAAGACATCGTGATTCCAAATCGGCTGATTCCAGCAAAAAGAGCCGCGCTTTGGCCAACACCAATGACGAGAGCTTGACCGTTTGAAATTCTCTCAACAATCGCAACATCCGGATCAGATGTTGTCAGGTGCACGTGCCTGCGTCGTGTAAGTCTTTCAGCGCCTAGGAGAATAAGTCCATTTACGAAAAGGAATATCGCCGCGCTCAGTGGCTTCTCAAAGTTCTTTTGAAAGAAGTCGTTAAAAATCGAACCCAAAAGTCCAACGGGAATAGTTCCGATCAACAAAAGCATGAAGACCTTGTACCCCGGCTCGTTTCTCTTCAAGGTAAGAGTCGAGCGAAGAATTACGACCCATCGAGGGGCAAAGGCAATAAAGAGCGCGATTGCAGAACCTAGATGAAGCGCGATGGCAACTAAAAAGTAGGTAGGAGATTCAGAGAAGGTTGCCCAGCTTCCACCTATCCAGGCGGGCACGAGAACCGTGTGGCCGAGGCTTGAAACTGGGAACAGTTCGGTAACTCCCTGAAGTAAACCAGTCATGATTGCCTGAAGATATGAAAGATGAGAAATCATCGCGCCGCCTTTGCAAAGAATCGTTGGTCTTGTTCTATAACTTCAATCGAAATTCCGTAAGCTTTTGAGAGGTTCTCAGAAGTAAGGACTTCTCTTAATCCTCCTGAGGCTACGATCTTTCCTTCGCTTAATAATAGGCAGTGTGTGGTGCCTTGGGGTATCTCCTCTACGTGATGAGTGATGATGACTGTTGCTGGGCTATTAGGATCTATAGCTAGTTGATTTAAGCGATCGAGCAAGTCCTCTCGGCCCCCCAAATCCAATCCAGCAGCAGGTTCATCCAATAGCAAGAGTTCTGGGTTAGGCATTAGTGCCCGGGCAATAAGAGTTCTCTTCTTTTCACCTTCGCTAAGAGTTCCAAAAAGACGATCCTGTAAATCTCTGACACCTAAAACTGTCAGAAGGCTAATTGCGCGAGATTCATCCCAGAGGTCGTAAGTCTCATTCCAACGTCCAATAATTGCGTAGGCGGATGTCATCACGACATCAATTACTCTCTCATCTTCCGGAATTGTTGCCACAAGATTGCTCGAAGTAATGCCAATTCTTGGTCTTACTTCGAAGATATCTACTTGTCCAAGTTTTGAATCTAAAACAGTCACGCTCCCTGACGTGGGGTGAATCGCAGCCGATGAAAGTGAGAAAAGTGTTGTCTTGCCCGCGCCATTAGGGCCAAGTACTACCCAACGTTGATCAGAGTCGACACTCCAGTTAATAGGCCCGAGTATCTGCTTACCGCCCCTGACAACGGTGGCAGCATCAAATTCAAGGACGGTGCTCACCCGCTCAGAGTACTCAAGGAGGGAAAAAATACACGTAATGACTTCTGAACAGGCTAATGTCGTCCTGTGAGCGATAAAAAACCAGAATTCACAGGGCTAATTTTATTGGCTAGCAAAGACAGGCCAGAAATACCGGAGAAACTACTGGAAGTCTTATCCCCCTTCTCAATTTCAATTTTGGACGTTCAAAAAATTCAAGTAAGAGGTCGATTGATTATGACTGTGCTCTTTGGATTAGATCCAGCCCATGCTAATGCAATCGAATCGGATCTAATCAAATTCGGGGACGATACTGGCTACGACATCGCAGTGGATTTCGCCTCAGAAGAAGATGTTCGGTAAGGATCAACCTTCATGAAGCGTTTAGTTGTCCTTGATATGGACTCAACATTCATCCAACAAGAAGTCATAGACCTGATTGCAAAAGCTGCTGGAGTTGGTGAACAAGTTGCCCAAATTACTGAACGAGCTATGCGCGGAGAGATCGACTTCAAGCAATCTTTGGCAGAAAGAGTCAAACTTCTGAAAGACCTACCGGTCGAAACTCTCGATAAGGTCAGAGAAGAAATTGATCTCTCTCACGGCGCAGAGCGAATGGTTAAAGTTCTCCAAGCGCTGGGTCACAAAGTTGCAGTCGTTTCTGGAGGCTTTGATGATGTCATTGGGCCACTTCTAAAGAAAATTGGTGTTGATTTCTATCGAGCCAATTCCTTTGAAACTCACGACGGTAAGCTGACTGGAGCAACACAAGGGCCAGTCATTGATCGAAAAGCAAAAGCCGAAGCCCTCAAAGAATTTGCCGCCCATTGCGGAGTTCCCCTTGCTCAGACGGTTGCAGTGGGTGATGGTGCAAATGACCTAGACATGATGGCTCTATCTGGATTGAGCATTGCTTTCAATGCCAAACCGGTCGTTCAAGCAGCAGCCAAAGCGGCGATTACGGATGGAAATTTGGAAAATGTTCTTTTCTTAATGGGTATTACGCAAGAGGAAATCGACAGTACGGGTCTATAAACGACAGGCGTGGATATCTGTCACGAGAATTCCACGAGCACCAACCTTCCATAAACTGTCCATAATCTGATTGATTTCTTTTCTCTTCACCATTGCTCTCACCGCGTTCCAGTCACTTTTCTGGAGTGGAGAAATCGTTGGCGACTCAATCCCTGGTGTGAGCGCACATGCAGCTTCAAGGTTTTCCTTCTTAACGTCATAATCAACTAAGACATATTGACGGGCTATAACTACTCCTTGCAATCTACGCAATAAAGTTTCCACCGAATCAGAGCGTTTTTGACCTGGCCGCTCAATCAAAATTGCTTCACTCTCTAAGATCACATCACCAAAGGTTGCTAAGCCAGCTTGCCGAAGCGTGCCTCCCGTGGAAACTACGTCAGCTATTGCATCTGCAACACCTAGACGAACAGAGCTTTCAACGGCGCCATCTAGTCGCACTACCTCTGCTTGGACTCCAAGCTTGGAGAGATAGGAAGAAACGAGCCCAGGATAAGCGGTTGCAATTCGTTTACCGTTTAAGTCGCTTTCTTTAAAGTTCTTTCCATTTGCCGCGGCAAATCTAAAGGTGCTTTTTCCAAAATCAAGAGCTAGAAACTCCTCTGACTTCGCGCCGCTATCTAAAAGAAGATCTCTACCTGTGATCCCAACTTCTAACTCCCCCGAAGCAACATATAGAGCAATATCTCTTGGGCGAAGGTAATAAAATTCAACATCATTATCGTTATCTATAAGAGTCAGATCGCGTGGATCAGTTCGTTGGCGGTATCCCGCTTCTTTGAGCATTGCGATTGCATCATCTGACAATGAACCTTTATTCGGAATAGCTACCTTAAGCACTACGCACCAAGCCTTCCATCGGAGTAATTAGAGAACCTTGTAGATATCTTCTGGGGTCAGACCTCTTGCAAGCATCAAAACTTGCAGGCGATAAATTAGCTGTGAGATTTCTAATGCCAGCGCCTCATTACTTTCGTGCTCACCAGCTAGCCATACCTCTCCAGCTTCTTCAATGATCTTCTTTCCCATTGAATGGATGCCTGCATCAAGTGAATCCACCGTTGATGAGCCCTGGGGCCTGTTCTTCTCAATTTCTTTCAATTCCAGCCAGAGTTGATCAAAGGATTTCATAATCGAATTGTAATTGGAATGAAGGTGACCCCGCTGCTAATTAAAGCGTTGCGGCATGGCGTAGAGAAGCAATCATCTCTTGGGGGCTCTCTGCCTTATAGATAGCACTCCCAGCCACAAAGGTGTCAGCACCAGCATCTGCTGCCAGAAGAATTGTTTCAAGGGTGATGCCCCCATCCACTTGTAGCCATGGCTTCTTTCCAACTAACGCTTGAATCGCAGTATGGGCTTCTTGAATCTTAGGTAACTGATCAGTCATAAATGCTTGACCACCAAAACCTGGTTCTACTGTCATCACCAAAAACATGTCCACGTACTTAAGAAGATCGGAAACCTGATCCATGCTTGTCTTTGGCTTTATCGCCAAGCCTGCACGAACACCCAAGTCCTTAATTGCGTTGAGAGTATCTATGGGCGACTTACTAGCTTCAAAGTGAAACGTGACGCTTGCGCTACCTGCTGCGGCGTAATCAACGGCAAGTTCATCAGGGTTATGAATCATCAGATGCGTGTCAACAGGTATTTGGGAATGTCCGATGATCTCCTTCGTTTGATGGAAATCGAAGGTTTGATTTGGAACAAAAATGTTGTCCATAATATCAAGGTGTAGGAGGTCAGCTGAAGAAACCTTGTCGATCTCAGAATTTAGATGCGCCCGATCAGCATTGAGAATGCTTGGACAAATTCTCACAACCTTACTCATGTGCCAACTCTAATTGATTTATACCTCTATTACGCATTTTTCCTGAGCAAAGACATGAACATCGAGTCCGATTCATTCTGATGGGTCCACAGTTGAACACTGCCATCAACCGTCACAACCGAGGTTGGGACTTCTGTCGGCAAAAATTCTATTATTGAGAGCGCCTCAAGTTCACTATGCCGCCTAAGTGCATCTACAACCTGAATCTTCGTTTCAAATAGGTGGGGTGAACACGTAACGTATGCAATCACTCCTCCAGGATTGAGAATACTGACCGCTGCGTCGAGTAATTCCTTTTGAATCTGCACCAATTCTTTTAGATCTGCAGTTGTCCGCCTCCACCTTGCCTCTGGACGTCTTCGCAGGGCTCCAAGTCCGGTACAAGGTGCATCAACAATAATTCGATCATAAGTTTTGCCTTCGGCTGCAAGATCCTGCCCCCTGTGCACAATCACATGATCTTCAGGAATCACATGTGAGACAAGTCGAGCACGATGTTCACTTGGTTCATTCGCAGTGAACACATCTTGTGGTCGGTCAACGCGGAGCATGTTATAGAGTGCTGAAGCTTTCCCACCTGGACCTGCGCACATATCAAGCCACGAGAGTGGAGCAGACGTTGTTGCTGTGTTTCTAAATATTTCTGCAACCCATTGTGATCCACGATCTTGCACACCGGCGCGTCGTTCCCGAATTACCTTGTACAAACCAGGCATTTGATGAGCAAGTGCTCCAAATTGAGTTCCAGGTAAAGCGGTTGCGCCTTCTTCAATTAATTCAGCTACGGTTGATTTACCAGGCCATGCAATCAAATTCGGTTGCGCTGGAAGGTTATCTGCTGCCATCAACCTCTCAACTTCATGCCAATCACCCAAGGCGTCATAAAAGGAGCGGACGATCCATTGTGGGTGTGAATAGATGACAGATAGTGCCTTTTCTGGTTCATCTGACTTCATATTCTCATATTGTTCATAAAACTGAAGATCAGAGGATGCTGCACGCAATATTGCGTTGATAAAGCTTCCTTTAGACTCCCCCAAAACAGCGCGCGCTATCTCGACGCTCTCACTCACGGCGGCGTGATCTGAAACTCTCATTTCGAATATTTGATGGATTCCCATCCGCAGACAATCCACTACACCTGGGTCTAATTCGGCAAATGGTCGATCAGCCTTTGCCTCGATCAAAACATCATGCTTACCTTGCATTCGAAGAGTTCCATATGCGAGCTCGGTGGCAAAAGCTCGATCTCGTTCATCTAGATTTGATTCCTGCAGCAACTCGGGCAAGCGCAAATTTGCATAGGCTCCTTCACGATTAACCTGAGTTAACAGCGTGAAAACTAATAAACGAGCCGGATCTGGCTTTGGTTTATGTCCAGCGTTTGCCATATGTATTTATTCGAATCTATCTTCGGGAGTAAGTCGTGCGCCCCTTGCAAAATCAGCGCCGCTCATTCGCTTTTTCCCAGCGGGAGTGATTGAATCAATACTTAAAGTGCTATCTCCACAGCGAACAAGTAACGCGTCATCAAATAGACCGATACTTCCAGGCTGCTTAAGGTCATTCGGTGATAAATTCTCAGTTAATTGGTGGATTGCAATTCGCTCGCCCTTGAAATTGGACCAAGTTCCAGGGCGCACTGATAAAGCTCGTGAGAGTCTAAGGATCTGTTCAGCCCCTTGATCCCAATGAATCTGAGCCATCTCTTTGGTGATTTTAGGAGCCAAGGTAACGCCCGCAAGTGGTTGTGCCTTGGGCTTAACGCCCCTCATAATTTCAGAGACCACATCAATGATTCGCTTTCCCGCTAACTCACTCATCGTTGTCAGTAACGATTCAGTCGTATCTGAAGGCGAAATTTGTACTTCTTCCTGGAAATATATGGGACCCGTATCAATTCCTTTATCTAACTTGAATATAGATATCCCTGTGCTGCTCTCACCCTCAAGGAGTGACCACTGCACTGGCGCTGCTCCGCGCCATTTTGGAAGCATGGAGAAGTGAACATTGAGCCAGCCGAAACGTGGTCCATGTAAGAGTTCAACAGGAATCATGCGGCCGTAAGATGCCGTGATAATCATCTGAGGTTGTGCGCTGAGTAAGTGCTGGTTCAGCGCAGGAGTATCTCCCGGTTTTGCCACAGGAAAGCCTTGTTCATCTGCCCAATCAGCGAGTTCTGTCTGTTTGGAAGTTTGACCCCTGCCAGCCTTTTGATCTGGTGTGGTGATCACAGAAGCAAGAGTGTGCGTTGAGCTAATGATTGCTTCTATCAGTGGTTTAGCGATGAGAGAAGAAGATGCTACTGAAATCTGCACGTCGCCTATATTCCTAGGCCGCGAGTTGAATGCGGGGAAACTTTGATAATAGGAGATTGTCCCGCAGCATTGGCACTGCCAAACCACTCACTTTCGCGAATTTCCTTCATTGCAACTTTTCGAAGTTCTGTTGAGAGACGATCGATAAATACAATTCCATCAAGATGATCAGTTTCATGCTGAATAGCTCGAGCCAAGAACTCTGATCCTTCGATTGTTACCGGCTCGCCATGCATGTTGAAACCCTTTGCAACCACACGCATTGCTCTTGGAGTTTCATAGCGCAGCTCGGGGAATGATAGGCATCCCTCCTCACCATCTTGAAGCTCATCACTCAAATCAAGTGTCGGATTTATAAGATGGCCGAGTTGATCATCCACATCCCAAACAAAGACGCGCAGAGAGACACCAATCTGAGGGGCTGCTAGGCCCGCTCCTGGTGCATTTTTCATTGTTTCAGTTAGATCGGAAACCAGGGTACGCAATTCCTTGTCAAAGACCTCAACTGGTGAAGCCTTAGTCGTCAGTACGGGATCACCAAAGAGACGAATTGATTGGATTGCCATGGCTCTATTCTATCTAAAGAACTCGAACTCCTACGCCACCTCTATAGGTTGTAAGGATCGACAGAAATTCGCATTAGTGGTTTGCGCCTTAGACTGTTGACACGATTTATTTCATATAAGCGGGTCACTACCGCGGCAAATTCACGGAATTTAGCTTTAATAATGATTCGCTCTGACTCATCTCTTGGAATCGGACCGATAACTTCGATTCCTGGTAAATCCGAGAGGGCTTTCATGACTTTCTTTGCCTCAGAAGTATCAACACTGAGCAAGCGATAAGTTGGAGGAAGATGCGCGGAATTTCTCTCAGATAATTCTCGTTCTATAATCTTTTCCGCATTACGACGAATTACCATTTGACTAACCTCGTGGTTTACTGGCAGCGACAGGTAAATCTCACCACCTGGTTTAAGCAAAGTGAGAATCCTTAATATATGAGCAAGGCCAATCTCATAAGAGCGCAGATCTGTCCGACCAAAATGTTGTTCCAGGTCAAGAAATAAAATGCTCGAATACTCTCCTATCGGTTCGACACCTGGCGTGCTGATGACCAAATTCTTTCCCTGCCCAAGATAAGCAACGGGGTTCTGACCGGTCGATGTGATAGTTGGGTTTTTAGGGAAGGAACGACCGAACTCCTCTGCTTTTCGACTTGCTCCGGAAGAGATAATTCTGGGCTTATTCTCTGAACACCAGGTACAGCGCCAATCCAATATTTTCGTTCGGCAGACTGAGCATTCTGGGTGCGATGAATTCCTAACATAAGTTAGCTTGCCTCCACATTTACAGTAAGCAATATTCCGACACTTTTGACAGCTAAAACTCTTCACATATCCGGTGTTTGCCACAGAGATAAGGACGGAACCCTGTGAAAGCCCTCTTGAAATAATTGGGTAATAATCAATATCGGCGTCGTTGTCTGCGAAATAAGCCTTATATGTATCTCTACTTTTGAAGCGGTAGTGCTTCAACCATCCCCGCTTTGACAGATCAGCAACTTCAAGGGAAGGGATACTGCCAAGAAAAATAACTGAAACTTCTTCAGAACGAATGAGGGCAATTTGGCGAGTGTTCCACGTCGGTGAACGCCTCTCATAATGAGACTCATCCTGATCTTCAAATATGGCAAGTGTTGAGCCTGGTGGCAAATGAGTGAAAACTACATTCCTTGTTCCAAGTACGACGTCAGCTTCACCAGATAGAGCTCTCATATAGTTCTCAAAGCGCTCACTCTTTTTCTGTCTGCTACTTAATGGCAATACAGATAAACCGCGCTTTCGAAGTATCGAGGCAAAAATCTCTATCTCTCTCTCATCGGGTAATACCAATGCCACAAGACCAAGTGACGCTCGAACTTGAACTATCTGGGCAATCTTTGTCCAGTAAGGCTCGTCAATTGGCAACTCGATAAAAGATTTGAGCAAATCCTTACTGGCGAGGTAATTTTGTAGATCTTTGGGTAAATCAATACTTGAACTAGCTGGCTTCTGTGCAATCTTCTTTACGCTGGAGCTCTTCTCGCCGCTTTTCGAATAAGGTGGGACGGCAGCCGTGAAAAAATCCCACGGTTGAACGCCATACTTTTGTGCGTAGTTTTGAAAGCTATTTATTTGCTCGATTGTCACGATTGGTTCTTCAGATAGAACCCTCGTTATTTGTTTGATTTTTCCCGCCATTGATGGCTTGCTGGATCTCTCAACGACGATGCCTAACAACTCCTGGCTGGCAAACGGAACTTCAACAAGGGAGCCCACCGCAACCTTTTCGGCCAGCAATTCTGGAAGGGAGTAGTCATAGATCGAATCGAGATGAAGTGCAGGAGGAGAGAGAAGAACTCTGACAAATGCAAGCGTCTTGGAGGTCTCTCGCTTTAATTGCCCCTTTTCTTGGCGCAACTTAAGTGGCTTGGTCTCAGCCACAACGAATTATCCTTTAACGGCTTTTTGTAAGGCGCTGCTTCGATCGCTCTTCTCCCAAGTGAACTCTGGCAATTCACGGCCGAAGTGACCATAACTGGCAGTACGTCCATAGATCGGGCGAAGTAAATTCAAATCACGAATGATCGCAGCAGGACGGAGATCGAATACCGACTCAATAGCGCTTTCTATTTGAAGTACTGGAACTTTTTCGGTTCCAAAGGTCTCGACAAATAGCCCTACGGGTTGGGCTTTACCAATTGCATAGGCAACTTGAACTTCACAGCGCGTGGCCAATCCAGCCGCGACAACATTTTTAGCAACCCAACGCATTGCATATGCTGCAGAGCGGTCAACCTTTGATGGGTCTTTACCCGAGAATGCTCCGCCACCGTGACGAGCCATGCCACCGTAGGTATCAACAATAATTTTGCGACCAGTTAACCCAGCATCTCCCATTGGTCCACCTGTCACGAAACGACCAGTTGGGTTGATCAAGATGCGAACATTTGAAGAATCGATTCCAATTTTTCCAATAATTGGCTTAATAACTAGTCTTTCGACATCAGGGGCAAGAGTCTTATCGAGATCGATATCTGCCGCATGCTGAGAAGAGATGACTACGGTGTTGAGGGCAACTGCCTTGTCTTTTTCGTATTCAATTGTTACCTGGGTCTTTCCATCAGGGCGCAAATACGCAAGCTCGCCTGACTTTCGCACTTTGGAAAGCTGCATGGAAAGTTGAT
Source organism: Candidatus Nanopelagicaceae bacterium (assembly GCA_036781605.1). GTDB lineage: Bacteria > Actinomycetota > Actinomycetes > Nanopelagicales > Nanopelagicaceae > PALSA-747. The sequence continues at coordinate 24,813 of DAIQAR010000007.1, read as the reverse complement.
GAGCTAATGCAATGGGTAGTGGCATCAATTCTGGAGTGTCATCGCAGGCATAACCAAACATCAGTCCTTGATCACCAGCACCCTGTAGATCTAACGGATCTCCGGACGCTGCTACGCGCTTTTCAAAGGCAGAATTAACTCCCTGAGCGATATCTGGAGACTGCTGACCGATGGAAAGTGAAACACCACATGAGTTTCCATCAAAGCCTTTGTCTGAAGAGTCATACCCAATTTCAAGAACTGTATCTCGCACAATATTCATTACATCTGCATAACCCGTAGTCGTAACTTCACCCGCCACGTGCACCTGCCCAGTAGTAATAAGAGTTTCTACAGCGACACGACTCTTTGGGTCCTGGGTTAAAAGTGAGTCTAAAATTGCATCTGAAATCTGATCTGCCATCTTGTCTGGATGGCCTTCTGTTACGGACTCGGATGTGAATAAGCGCTTAGTCATTGGGCTAACCTAACTTATGTAGGGCTAAATCAAGAATCTTATCGGCTAGTGTCACCTTGGAAATCCGAGAGATCTTGCTCTCTCCCCCATCAGCATCTAGCACAATACCTTCCGTCTCGTCTTCCCCAAATATTTTCGTTCTAGTCACGTCGTTGAAATAAAGCAGGTGCAAACCTTTTGCACGCAATTTCTCCCTGGCTTGGTTAAGTCCATCGACACCAGTTTGAGCTGCAAAACCAACTAGCACCTGACGCTTTTTCATAGATGAAAGCACCTTAAGGATGTCGTCATTTGGCTGCAGCTTCAATTCTCTTAGCCCACCCTTAGAAATCTTTTCACGCTCCGCGGTCTCAGGTCTGACGTCCGCTACCGCCGCAGACATGATCAGTAAATCAGTGCTATCAAATTCTTGGACTAGCGCCTGCTGCATCTGGTTCGCTGTTTCAACATGAATGATCTTCACACCTTCAATATCATCCAACTCAGCATTTGCAGATACGAGCGTGACATCCGCACCTCGTTTAGCCGCAGCATAAGCGAGTGCATAACCTTGTTTGCCTGAAGAGCGATTTCCAATATAGCGAACGGGATCAATTGCTTCGCGAGTTCCACCAGCGCTTAGAAGGACTTTAACTCCGAGGTAATCAGCTTTACCTTTAAGCGCCTCCTGAGTCGCTTGAACAATTACTTTAGTCTTCGGATAACGACCAGTGCCAACATCGCCCCCTGTTAGTTTTCCAACTTCAGGTTCAACAACTACGAAGCCTCGAGAACGAAGGGTTTTCACATTTTTTTGTGTTGCGTCATTTAGCCACATCTCTGTATGCATTGCGGGGACAACGATGATCGGACATGTTGCAGTTAGGACAATATTTGTAAGCAAATCGTCAGCTCGTCCTTGTGCTATTCGAGCGAGAAGGTCAGCAGTAGCTGGAGCTATAACCACAGCGTCTGCTTTTTTGCCCAGAGCCACATGCGGTACTTCTTGAACGTTATTCCAAAGATCCTCTGCGACCGCGCGATGTGAAAGTGCTTCCCACGTGGCGACACCAACAAAATTCAAGCTGGCCCGCGTCGGTACAACGGTAATTAGGAAACCTTGATCCTGTAAGCGCCTTAGGAGGTCACATGACTTGTATGCTGAAATGCTTCCGCCAACACCAAGGATTATTTCTCTTCCGCGGGGAAACATGAGAGTTCTTTACTGGAGGTTAAGCAGGGACTTCTGGACTCTTAGGCTCCAAGTTTTCAATGGTCAGAAGTCCGTCATTGATCTCACGAAGAGCGATTGAAAGTGGCTTCTCATGAACATAGGTCTCAACAAGCGGTCCTACATATTCAAGCAAGCCTTCTCCTAATTGAGAATAATAAGCATTGATTTGGCGTGCGCGCTTAGCGGCATAGAGAACAAGACTGTATTTAGAACCTGCCTTATCAAGTAACTCATCGATAGGTGGGTGAGTGATTCCATCAGTCATTTCACTTGCCATTTTTACTCCAAAATCTCAGATTTCAATTTTTCGGGTTACGCAGTCGCTAAGGGTATCAGCCTTGCGATCAATGTATCGACCTGGTCATTTACGAGCGTGAAATCGAACTCTGAGGACGCTGCCATCTCAGCTTCTGCCAATGCAAGCCTTGCAGCCCGGCGTTCGGGTGAATCTGTGCCCCTTGAAGTGAGGCGCCGGACAAGCTCATCCCAATCTGGAGGCGCGATGAAAACTGATCTGGATGTTGGGTCACTCTTACGTACTTGGCGCGCTCCATCAATTTCAATTTCCAAAATCACGTGCTTTCCAACATTTCGCCATTCATCAACTGGAATTCTCGGTGTTCCATAACGTGAGCCTGCAAACTCTGCCCACTCCAAAAATTCACCGGCGTCAATCATTGATTGAAACTTCTCTTCTGAATAGAAGAAATAGTCCACTCCCTCTTTTTCATTGGGACGCGGCTCTCTTGTAGTTGCAGAAACACTCACCCAAAATCTTGGATCGCCACGCAGCGCGCTTGTAATCGTGCTCTTACCAACGCCACCGGGCCCGGAGAGAACAATAAGGTTCCCGCGTACAGGATCTGTCTTTCCCACAGCGAGCTCCTTTCGCAAAGCCATCAATTGAAGAGGACCTAATCCCCCAATTCTACGCGTTGGAGATATGGCCCTTCTCTCCATAATGTTTGAAGCTCGACTTTTGCCAACGCCTGGAACAGCCGCCAAAAGATCTATGACTCTCATTCTGCGAATCGACTCTCTGTGGTCGTTGATCGCATCAAAAATGGTTATTTCACTACGCGCGATCGAAGATTTAACTTCAGCCCTCTCCTTGCGAAACTGCGCCGCGGTGGCAAGGGCAGCCATTCGCGCCTCTGCACTGAGCTTAGGAGGAGGGGTTTTGCTCAAGAAATCGAGTCCAATATCTGCGCCGCTCTTTTAGACATCGCCTCTGCAGATTCTTTGAAATATGAAGTGATCGGCCTACCAATGACGAGGAAGTTTGCTCCTGCACTTATCGCATCTTCCGGAGTCATGACGCGGGATTGATCGCCTGCCTGGGAATCTGCTGGTCTTACTCCAGGAGTGATAAGTGTTGGTTCGCTACCGACAGCGCTTCTGATCGCAGCAACCTCAAGTGGAGAGCAAACGATTGCTTTTGCCCCTGCATCGATTGAATTTTTTGCAAGTGAGATTGCAAGATTCAGAGGGCTGCTTTCAATTCCCATGTCCTTTAGCATGCTTTCACTAAGTGAGGTCAAGACCGTAACTGCTGTTATATCAATCTCTGGGGCGCCATTTGCTGCTGCATTAATCATTTGAGTTCCACCAGATGCATGAACTGTAAGAAATCTGGGCTTAATCTCACGCACAGCTGCCACAGCTCCAGCAACAGTGTTGGGAATATCATGAAGCTTGAGATCTAGAAAGAGCTCGAAGTCTCCATACTCATGCAACTTTCTCACACCTTGATGACCAAATTTTAAGAAAAACTCTAGTCCTACTTTGTATACGCCCACACTCTTGTGTGTGGCCTGAATCCATTGTCCTGCAAGATCTAAATCGTCAGTATCTAGCGCCAGAATGATCCGTGAGTTACTCGGCATGATCACCCTCCGCTCTATGAGCAAAACCTATGGCATCTCTAAAATTCTGGAAGCCTCTTTGAATACAAATTTCTTCAAGCTCCTGTTTGATAACCATGGCAGCCGTTGGATTACCAAATGTAGCGGTGCCAACTGATACGGCGCTTGCCCCGGCAAGTACAAGTTCAAATGCATCGCGTCCTGAAGCGACGCCTCCCATTCCAAGTATCGGTGTCTCCGGAAGCGCTGCGTGTACTTGATAAATTGCGCGAACAGCAACAGGTCTAATGGCAGGCCCAGATAATCCGCCAGTCTTTTGAGACAACTTGGGGAACATGGTGTTGGTATCTATCACCATGCCAAGGAGGGTATTTATAAGTGCAAGTCCATCTGCGCCGGCATCGACAACTTCACGAGCGATCTCGGTTATGTCAGTTACATCAGGAGTAAGCTTTGCGATTATCGGTACTTCTCCCCCAATATTTCGGCGAACTGCTGAAATCGCATCTCTTGCTGTGTCTGGATTACAAGCGAAAACTTGGCCTCTATTTTCAACATTTGGACAAGAAATATTCACTTCTAATGCAGTGATTCCTGGAACGCCACGGACTTTGCGAGCAAGTACAGCGTAATCTTCAACAGTTTCACCGGCGATACTGATAACAATCTTCACTCCCTGCTCTTTGAGCCAAGGAATATCATTTTCCAAAAATTGATCAATACCAGGGCCTTGCAGTCCGATCGAATTGAGCATTCCACTTGGTGTCTCCGCCATACGTGGAGTGGCCCGACCACTTCTAGGTTTGACCATAATAGATTTAGTAACAATTGCGCCTAATTCACTCAAAGGGAAAAATTGAGAAAGCTCCTTGCCGGATCCAGCGCATCCGCTTGCTGTAAGGATTGGGTTTGAAAATCTTGCCCCTGACATGGCTGTGCTGAAATCAAAAGTCATTTGCCCCACACCCCGTCCGGAACCTCACGGGACTTAGTCCAAGTCACTTTGCTGCCATCCATTACCGGACCATCAATACATGTACGCGTCATGCGAACTACGCCATCTTCACCCTCAACAGGTAAAACGCAGGTCATGCAAACTCCAATGCCACACGCCATCGACTCTTCAACCGAGCACTGGTGCATGATTCCACGCTCTTTTGAAATATTTGTAATAGCAGCAAGCATGGCCATCGGCCCACACGAATAAATTATTTCGATATTACTACTTGCAATAATCCCCGGAATTACATCACTGACCCGTCCGTGTGTTCCAGCGCTTCCATCATCTGTTGTAATCGTCAATGAGCTCACAGATCGCTTGCCTTCAAGCGGGGCATAGATCTTGGCGGCTGTGCTTGCTCCTAAAACCATATCGACTCGACACCCACGACTTTTTAGAACTTCAGCCAAAGCAAAAAGTGGCGCAGATCCATAACCGCCACCGACAAGCAGCGCTCGTACGGGTTCTGTTGGAATGCCGAAGGCAGTTCCAAGTGGAGCAACCATGTTTACCAAATCTCCAACCTGTCTGTTGGAAAGCCACGTACTTCCATTACCAAAAGGAGCAATAACCAACTCAAGAAGACCTTGTCCATCTGGCTTCACCGTTGCTCGATAGATTGCAAAAGCTCGTCGTAGAACCATCGAAGATCCGGGTCCTCCGACCGAGATTGCCACGAAGTTTCCCGGACGTGCATAAGAAGCAATTTCGTTCACCGAAAAGACCATGTGGTTATATGAGCCAACGCGCTTGTTAGAAAGTACTTCCGCATCAAATTGCTGAGCTTTCGGATTAATCGTTGGAAAATCCATTTACCTCACCGACTTCTGCCACTTTTGAAGAGACTTCACAGAGAAGTCATGTGCGCGAAGGGCGGTAATTCCTGCAACCGCTGCTTTAAACCCAGCGATAGTAGTAATGATTGGAATGCCTCTTTGAACAGAGGCTGTCCGGATAAGCCAACCATCTTGTCTAGTTCCACGGCCTAGAGGAGTGTTGATCACAAGGTCAACCATCGATGTGTTGATGATATCCACAGCAGATAAACCTTCTCCAGGTTCTGAGTTCTTTCGCACAAGTTTGGAAGCAACACCGTTATCACTCAAGAGTTTTTGCGTGCCAGCGGTTGTGTACAACGTAAATCCTAAATTCACTAGCGCTCTGGCAGGTTCAACACTTGGTGCTTTGTCGCGCTCGGATAGTGAAAGGAATACCGTCCCTGAGAGTGGAAGTGCGCCAAATGATGCAACCTGGCTTTTGGCATACGCCTCACCAAATGTTTCAGCAATTCCCATGACTTCACCAGTAGAGCGCATCTCTGGACCAAGAACGGAGTCAACGCCCATTCCATCTGATCTACGGAATCTATTCCAAGGAAGTACCGCTTCCTTCACAGACACTCCTACAGCAATCCCATCTCCTGCACTTGGCAAGAAGTTGGCCTCTCTTAACTCCGCGATGCTCTTTCCCATAGCGATCAGTGATGCAGCTTTAGCTAATTGAATACCCGTGGCCTTGCTCACAAATGGGACTGTACGAGAGGCACGAGGGTTCGCTTCAAGAACGTAAAGTGTTTGATCTTTTTCAGCACGGGAGATCGCAAATTGAATATTGATCAGCCCCCTGACGCCCACTCCCCTTGCGATCTTCTCTGTTGCAGCTCTCACCTCATCGAGCTTTGCAGCAGATAAAGACATGCTCGGAAGAACGCACGCCGAATCACCTGAGTGAATACCAGCCTCTTCAATGTGTTCCATAGTTCCGGCTAAGAAAAGTTCTTTGCCATCAAATAGCGCGTCAACATCGATTTCAATTGCATCATCTAAGAAGCGGTCAATCAGAACTGGTTGGTTCGGGGTAATCTCTGTTGCCTTTTGAATGAAACCTCTCAAGGATTCATCATCATAAACAATTTCCATTCCCCGTCCACCGAGTACAAACGAGGGGCGAACGAGAACGGGATAAGAGATCTCTGCAGCGACCGCGACCGCTTCTTCATATGAACGGGCTAGTCCGAATTTCGGCGCAGTAAGTCCATTTTCTTGCAGTATGCGACCGAATTCGCCACGATCTTCTGCTAAATCAATTGCATCAGGGCTAGTGCCAAGAATTTTCACTCCAGCTTCCAAAAGACCACGCGCAAGGCCGAGTGGGGTTTGTCCTCCGAGTTGGGCGATTACACCGAGTACTGGTCCTGCAGCTGTTTCAGCTTTAATTACTTCTAACACATCTTCTAACGTCAGCGGTTCAAAATATAGGCGATCAGATGTGTCGTAATCTGTAGACACTGTCTCCGGATTGCAATTGATCATCACGGTTTCATAACCGGCATCTCGAAGAGCAAAGGCAGCATGGACGCACGAGTAGTCAAATTCAAGTCCTTGGCCGATTCGATTCGGTCCGCTTCCCAGGATTATGACTGCAGGCTTTGTGCGAGGCAGAACTTCTGTCTCAAAGTCATAGCTTGAGTAGTGATAAGGCGTATGTGCTTCAAATTCCGCCGCGCATGTATCAACAGTTTTAAATACGGGCTTTAAACCTAAGGTATTTCGCTCAGCACGAATCGCAAGTTCATTAGTTCCGCGAAGAGTCGCAATTTGAAGATCGGAAAAACCAGAAGCCTTAATCTTGGCGAAGAATTCCGGACTCAACACTGCTTCCGATGCAATGCCATCAGCAAGTCCGTTAATCATCACGATTTGTTCTAGGAACCATGGATCAATCTTGGTAATTCGGTGAACCTCATCGATAGTTGCTCCAAGCCAAAGAGCCCTCTGTACTTGCTGCAAGCGCCACTCGGTTGGGATCCCGATCTTCGACAATAGTTCTTCGCGGCTTTCTCCTTCTTTCGTCCATGAAAAAGAAGTTCCCTTTTTCTCCACCGATCTAAGAGCCTTTTGGAGTGCCTCGGGGAATGAACGCCCGATCGCCATTGCTTCGCCCACGGATTTCATTGTTGTAGTTAATCGAGGATCGGCTTCCGGAAATTTCTCAAACGCAAATCTTGGAACTTTAACGACGATGTAATCCAAGGTTGGCTCAAATGATGCCGGTGTACTTTTCGTAATGTCGTTTTGAATTTCATCGAGTGTGTAACCAACAGCGAGCTTGGTGGCTATTTTTGCAATTGGGAACCCAGTCGCTTTAGACGCTAAGGCCGAAGAGCGTGAAACTCTTGGGTTCATTTCAATCACAATTATTCGACCATTAGTTGGATTTACAGCAAACTGAATATTACAGCCGCCAGTATCAACACCTACTTCACGGATAATGTCGATGGATAAATCCCGGAGTTTTTGATACTCAACGTCTGTCAATGTTAGGGCAGGAGCCACAGTGATTGAATCGCCGGTATGAACTCCCATTGGATCAATATTTTCAATGCTACAAACGATCACAACGTTGTCGCGATGATCACGCATTACTTCAAGTTCGTATTCTTTCCAACCGAGAATTGATTCTTCGAGCAAGACTTCATTCGTTGGAGAGTGTCGCAGGCCCGCTCCAGCTATAAGTTCAAGTTCACTCTGATTAAATGCAATTCCAGAGCCCAAACCGCCCATCGTGAATGAGGGACGAACGACCACCGGATAATTCAACTCTTTAGCCGCAGTTAGGCAGTCAGACATTGAATGACAAATACGAGAGAGCGCAGATTCTCCCCCAATTTTTGCGACAATACTTTTGAAGATTTCGCGATCTTCACCTCGCTTAATTGCCTCAACATTTGCTCCGATGAGCTTGGTATTAAATTTTTCAAATGAACCGCGCTCATGAAGAGCCATGGCAGCATTCAATGCCGTCTGACCACCAAGTGTTGCAAGTACTGCAGATGGCTTCTCAATTTCCAATATCTTTTCAATGATCTCAGGAGTAATTGGTTCAATGTAGGTGGCATCGGCAAATTCAGGATCAGTCATGATCGTTGCAGGATTAGAATTGATCAAAGTAACTCGAATCCCTTCCTCACGCAGAATTCGACAAGCTTGAACTCCTGAGTAATCGAACTCGCATGCTTGGCCAATGACAATCGGTCCACTTCCGATTACAAGAACGCTCTTGATATCCTTATCTTTAGGCATGAGCACCTCGTGAGGCTGATGACTTCGCCATAATGTCTGCAAAATGATCGAAAAGATATTTGGCATCATGAGGGCCCGCGGCAGATTCAGGGTGGTACTGGACGCTAAACGCAGGACGTTCTAACAGTTCCAAGCCTTCTACAACACCATCGTTGAGACATATGTGGCTAACAAATCCGGATCCAAAGACGGTCGAGAAATTTCCTTCAGTAGGTGCATCAACTGCAAACCCATGGTTGTGGGCAGTAATCTCAACTTTCCCCGACTGCAAGTTTTTAACTGGTTGATTTATTCCGCGATGGCCAAATGGCAACTTATATGTGTCAAAGCCGAGAGCGCGCCCAAGGATTTGATGTCCAAAGCAAATTCCAAATACCGGAATTGAATTCATGAGAAATTCGCGCACAAGATCAACTGTTGAAGTCATGGTTGCTGGATCTCCTGGACCATTGGAGATAAAAAGACCATCCGGACGGATATTCATAATGTCATCTACCGTTGCATCTAACGGAAATACGTGAACTTCCATTCCTCTTTCAGACATCGATCGAGGTGTCGCTCGTTTGATTCCCAGATCAAGGGCGGCAACCGTAAATTTCTTTTGGATTCCCTTTGGTACTTCTACAACATACTTTTGAGCTGTGGTGACATCTTTAGCCAGGAAAGCACCTGACATCTGCTCTGAATTGCGAACCTTGACAACCATCTCATCTCGGGAATACTCAGCCCCGGAAAATATGCCAACTCTCATTGCGCCACGATCACGCAGGTGACGAGTAATCGCCCTTGTATCCACGCCTTGGATGCCTACTACACCCGATTTGATAAGGGCATCTTCCAGCGAATATTCAGAGCGCCAATTACTCACTCTCGGAGAAGGATTTCTCACAACAAAGCCTGAAACCCAAATTCGATCTGATTCCATATCGAAATCATTCATTCCAGTATTGCCAATATGAGGCGCAGTCATGATCACGATTTGCTTGTGATAGGACGGGTCCGTCAAAGTCTCTTGGTATCCAGTCATGCCCGTGGAGAAAACAGCTTCACCAAATGTTTCACCTGTTGCAGCCCAACTTGAACCTTCAAAAATAGTTCCATCATCAAGGACTAAAAATGCCTTACTCATATTTGTTTCCAGTCAGGGAACCGTGAGCTAACACATGCACACCATTAAAAAAGGTATCCATAACTTTTCCTACTAATTCCTGACCATGAAAGGGGGTATTTCGACTCTTTGAGAGTGATTCATCACGATTCACTTTCCAACGCGCCTCTGTATCAATTGCTGTGAGGTTTGCATGTGCTCCCACCGCAATAACACCATGGTTTGCGTACCCACCAATCTGCGCGGGCTTGGTGGACATGCGCACCGCAAGTGAGTTCCAATCCATCATCTTTGTTGAAATCATGGCAGTTGCTGTAACAGAAAGCGCCGTCTCAAGTCCGATCATTCCAAAGGCTGCTGCGCTCCACTCACAATCCTTATCTTCATCGGCGTGCGGGGCATGATCTGTGGCAACAATATCGATCGTTCCATCAGCAAGGCCTTCACGAAGTGCTTGAACATCATCCAACGTGCGAAGAGGTGGGTTTACTTTGTACACAGGGTCATAACTTTCAACCAAATCATCAGTAAGCATCAAATGATGAGGCGTGACTTCTGCTGTGACGCTCATTCCTTGCGACTTTGCCCAGCGAACAATTTCTACTCCCCCACGGGTACTTAAGTGACAGATGTGCAATCTACTCTTTACCTGATCGGCTAGGAGAATATCCCGGGCAATGATTGAAGTTTCAGCGACGGCAGGCCATCCCGTTAGCCCTAGTTTTCCGGAGATGACGCCCTCATTCATCTGTGCATTTTTAGTTAGTAGCGGTTCCTGAGCATGCTGGGCAATTACTCCCCCAAAGCTTTTTACGTATTCAAGGGCGCGGCGCATAAGAAGAGGATCACTCACGCATTTTCCATCATCACTAAAAATGCGAACATTGGCCGCGGAGTGGGCCATGGCGGATAGTTCAGCTAACTGCTCTCCATGTAATCCAACCGTCACTGCTCCAATTGGGAAGACATCACATAGACCTGCCAACTTACCCAGTCGTTGCACTTGTTCAACAACACCGGCGCTATCTGCAACAGGTGAGGTATTTGCCATTGCCGACAGCGCTGTGTAACCACCTTGAACAGCCGCTTTGCTTCCTGTGAGAACCGTTTCTGAATTCTCTTTTCCAGGCTCTCGAAGATGAGTATGCAGGTCAACAAGTCCAGGAAGGAGAAGGTTCTTTGCCAGATCTACTTCTGCTCCATCTGACTTAATGTTTGAAGATATTTCAGCGATTATTCCTTGGACAATTTTAAGATCAACGACTGTTCCATCTGCAAGCCTGGCGCTCTTGAGCGTTAGATTTTTCATATAGTCTCACCGGCTCCTGCGATTGGTACTCCGCCTAAAAGCATATAAAGAACAGCCATTCTTACCACGACACCATTTGCTACCTGCTCCAAAATTACTGATCGCTCTGAATCGGCCGCTGCGGTAGAGATCTCTAGGCCTCGATTCATGGGACCTGGATGCATCACTATCGCGCCCTTCTTCATCTCGTTCAATCGGTTCTCGCTTAATCCATAGTCTCTTGCATATTCGCGCTCACTAGGAAAATACGAGTCGCTCATTCGTTCGCTTTGAACTCTCAACATCATCACTGCATCTAAATCACCGATCACAGAATCTAAGTCGTTGCTTAGCTCTGCGGGCCATTGATCAACTCCGATGGGAATCAAAGTTGAAGGCGCCACCATCGTAACTTTCGCCCCAAGGCTACTCAATAGGTATGCGTTACTGCGGGCAACTCTGGAGTGCAGAATGTCACCAACAATTCCGATATGAAGTCCCGAGAAGTCTCGGTCGTGATCTGGAAAGTGACTTCGTATGGTGTAAGCATCCAAAAGCGCTTGAGTTGGGTGCTCGTGAGTGCCATCCCCTGCGTTAACTACCTTTGAGTTGATCCAACCTGACTCAGCCAATCTCTGCGCAGCGCCAGATGAAGGGTGTCTTAAAACAACGGCATCAATACCCATCGCTTCAATTGTTTGAGCGGTGTCTTTTAGGCTTTCACCTTTGCTAACACTTGAACCTTTTGCAGAGAAGTTTATGACGTCAGCTGACAGGCGTTTTGCTGCCGCCTCGAAAGACAGTCGGGTTCGGGTTGAATCTTCGAAGAACAAATTCACAATAGTTCGACCGCGCAAAGTGGGGAGCTTTTTATTTGGGCCATCGGTGATTCGTGCCAATTCACGGGCAGTATCTAGAATTTCAAACGCGCTTTGAGAAGTCATGCCTTTTGTTGAGAGTAGGTTATTCATGGGACTGACCCACCTCTACCTGATCGATTCCATCATTTTCTTTCAAACTCACGCGAACACTCTCGCGGACGTTGGTAGGGATGTTCTTGCCGACATAATCAGCGCGGATAGGCAGTTCTCTGTGACCTCTATCAATGAGAACTGCGAGCTGAACACTCTTCGGTCTACCAAGTTCTCCTATGGCATCTAGTGCGGCTCTGATTGTGCGCCCAGAGAAGAGAACATCATCGACTAATACAACGTGTTTACCCTCTATACCCTCACTCGGAAGCAGGGTCGGAGTAAGAGGACGTGGGCCTCTGATACGAAGGTCGTCTCGGTGCATTGTTATATCCAGAACACCAACTGGAACTGCCGAGTCGATACTTTGAAGAAAATTACCTATTCGATTAGCAAGGCTCACTCCACGTGTTGGTATTCCCAGCAAAACAACATTGGAAAGCCCGTGATTATGTTCAATAATTTCGTGGGAAATGCGTTTAAGAGAGCGATCAATCTCGCCTGAATCCAGCACAACACTCATAAGTTCTCCTTGCCCGCCTCACAGGACGGTTCGTTAAAGGAATTTCAATCACAGATTTCTCTGCCCGCGAAGAATAGCATGGTGAATCCAAAACCCTAAAAAGCCACGAACTAGAGTGGCAGAACCGCCTTCAAGGCGATGATGCGCCCGAGGACTCCGTTGATGTACGCCGCCGAGTCTTTTGTTGAAAGCTCAGAGGCTAGTTCGACCGCCTCATTGGCAGCGATCTGATCATCTAACCCTTCCTGCCATAAAATTTCAAAGAGTGCTACACGAAGCAAATTCCTATCAACTGCAGGCATGCGATCCATATCCCAGCCTTCGGCGTAAGTATTAATAAACTCATCAATCTTGGTCCTGTATTCGGATATTCCATTAATGAGAACTGCGACGTAGTCGGCCTCGGACAAGTCTGGAGCAGGCCTCGAAGTTAGAAGCTCAACAGGATTTGTGCCACGAAGGTCAGATTCAAAGAGAAGATCAAGCGCACGTTTTCTTGCTTTCCGGCGGGCGCTCATCGCTTGACTCTAAAGACTTTAAGAATTTGCTCGGCCGAGATATGCACCAGTTCTTGTGTCAACCAGCACCTTTTCGTCTTGCTTAATAAACAATGGAACTTGAATTTGAATTCCTGTCTCAAGAGTTGCTGGCTTTGTTCCACCAGATGAGCGATCACCTTGTAGGCCAGGCTCTGTATAAGTGATAAGAAGTTCAACAGAAGCTGGCAATTCAATGTACAGAGGATTGCCTTCATGGACTGCTACAACGGCCTCAACATTTTCAAGCATGTAATCAGCAGAATCGCCCACAACTGCCCCAGAAATACTCATCTGGTCATAGTTTTGAGAATCCATAAAAATAAAGTCTTCGCCATCGCGATAAAGGAATGTCATGTCACGCTTTTCAAGCATCGCTACTTCAACCTTTACACCTGCGTTAAAGGTCTTCTCAACTACCTTGCCACCAGGAACTAGCTTGAGCTTCGTGCGCACGAACGCAGGGCCCTTGCCAGGCTTTACGTGTTGAAATTCAATGACGGTCCATAGCTTTCCCTCAATATCAAGGGTCATGCCGTTCTTAAGATCATTAGTTGTGGCCATTGGAGAAGGATACCTGAAAGTTAAAGGAGTTCTTTCATGGCCAAAATTGCCAAGCGGTAGGAATCTGGTCCAAATCCGCCGATTGTTCCATGAGCTACTCCTGAAATAACGGATGTATGACGAAATTCTTCTCGCGCTAATGGATTGCTCAAATGTACTTCAATCAAAGGGGCTTTAAGCATCGCAGCCGCATCTCTGATTGCATATGAGTAATGAGTGAAGGCAGCTGGATTGAAAATTACGGGGGTTTTAGCATCGGCAGCTTCATGCAGCCATTGGATAAGTTCCAATTCACTATCACTCTGCCTGACATCTGCATCAAGGCCGACACTCTTTGCGGCGTTTTGAATAAATTCAGTGAGCTCCGCAAAGTTTAGGTCACCATAAATCTTTGAATCACGAAGATCAAGGCGTCCAAGATTCGGACCATTGAGCACAAGAATCTTCATTGGGTAATCTTCTCATAGACAGCTCTAAGGATGCTTTCACTTGGCGCTTGGATCCAACCTGGCTCACCAAGGGCCGTGAGTCCAACGAAACGTAGCTCTCCATTTCTAGATTTCTTATCCCCAGCCATCAACTCAATGAGAGCTTCGAGAGGAAAACGCTTTGCATCCAAACCAACTGACAACCCAAAGGATTTAAGCAATCCTTCTTGGCGTTCAATCACATCTTTGCCAAGACCTAAAACCTCAGCACTCAAAAGTGCTTCGAAATGCATTCCTAGTGCGACCGCTTCACCGTGTCGCAAGGCGTATTGAGCATGCCTTTCAATGGCATGTCCGAAGGTGTGGCCATAGTTCAAGATTTCCCGGAGCTTACTTTCCTTGAAATCGGCCGAGACTACATCTGCCTTCACTTTCACGCTTCGCCAAATTAGCTCTTCAGAAACCGCGCGAGCTTCTTTGATCGTTGGATGTTTCTCCAACAAGTTGAGGATTTCAACGTCTCGAATAAAACCCGTCTTAATAACTTCGGCTAAACCAGCAGCAAAATCTCGATCCGATAAGGTATCTAGAAAAGATGTATCAATGTAGACGCCTGACGGTGAATGAAATGCGCCAACTAGGTTCTTGCCAGCCTCTGTATTAATTCCAGTCTTGCCACCAACTGATGCATCAACCATTCCTGCTAGTGTCGTAGGAATTGCATACCAATTCACACCTCGTAGCCACGTAGCTGCAACGAAGCCTGCAAGGTCTGTACTTGCTCCCCCACCGATTCCTACTACTGCATCAGTGCGCGAGATCTTGGCTCTAGCAATTTCATCCCACAGTGTTGTAACTACCTTGTGGTCTTTTTGTTCTTCCCCATCTGGGACAACGCGAATAGTTACTCCTGATTGATTTGTGAAGAGTTTCTTTAATCCCAGTTTCTCTTCCATCGTTACTGGGATGATCACAAATAAATGTGAATGCTTGGCGGCGGTACCTTCAAGTGCGCTCTTCCATGAAATACCAATTTCCACGTCGTATGAACGCTCTGCAACTACTGAGATCTTCTTCATGCAAGTTCCTTGAGCAATACAGCGATCTCATTGGCAACTTCTTGGGCTTTTTTGTTATCTGTATCAATAGTTATATCGGCAAGGTCGGTGTAGATAGGGAGTCGCTTTTTCAACAAAGCAGACCATTGATCAGAAGGGTTCTCACTCAGCAATGGCCGAGAGGAGTTTGCAGACACTCGGGGTACTGCATTGCTTGCTGAGACATTGAGAAAAATGACATCGGCAGTGCTATTTTTCAAGGCAGCCTGTGTAGCGGGGCTCAAAACGGCCCCTCCGCCGAGTGCGATGATTCCCTCTGCGTGAACAAGCTGATGGGCAACAACTGCGCTCTCTATTTCTCTGAATTTCTCTTCCCCACTTTGTTGAAAGATTTCACTGATGCTTTTGCCTTCTTGTTCCTCTATCAGCGCATCTGTATCAACAAAATCCTGGCCTAGAAGTTTTGCCAGAGCGCGGCCAATAGAAGATTTACCGCTACCTGGAGGGCCGATCAATACCGCGATCGCCATTTATTTAATTTCTAGGGCTGCTAAATAAGCGAGGTAATTACGGCGAGTTTCAGAGACTGAATCTCCACCAAATTTTTCGAGAACAGCATCTGCAAGAACAAGTGCGACCATCGCTTCAGCCACAATGCCTGATGCAGGTACGGCGCATACATCTGAACGTTGGTTAATAGCCTTAGCTGCCTCTCCCGTCTTCACATCAATTGTGTCGAGTGCTTTTGGAACTGTAGAGATTGGCTTCATTGCGGCGCGGACACGCAAAATTTCGCCATTAGACATTCCGCCTTCTGTTCCGCCTGCACGATCTGTCCTGCGAATAATTTTCCCGGAAGAATCACGTTCAATCTCATCGTGTGCAACTGAGCCTCGTCTGCGAGCAGTTGTAAATCCATCTCCAATTTCAACACCCTTAATTGCTTGGATACCCATGACAGCTGCCGCTAACCGAGCATCTAATCTACGATCCCAATGAGCATGAGAACCAAGTCCAGGTGGTAAATCAAAAGCAAGTACTTCAACTACTCCACCAAGGGTGTCACCATCTTTGTGGGCAGCTTCGATCTCGGCGACCATAGCTGCACTGGCTTTTGTACTAAAAGTTCGAACCGGATCGTCGTCGACTTTCTCTCTGTCAGCATACGTTGGCAACGGATGCCCCGCTTCAACTTCTACAGTTCCTATCGAGAGAACGTGGCTCATAATCTTTATGCCAACTGCTTGCTCAAGAAAGGCACGCGCTACCGAACCAAGGGCAACACGCGCGGCAGTTTCACGAGCACTTGCACGTTCCAAAATTGGCCGTGCATCATCAAAATTATATTTTTGCATTCCAACTAAATCTGCATGACCAGGCCTTGGTCTAGTTAAAGGGGCATTCCGAGCTAACTCTGCCAACTCGTTCTCAGGCACCGGGTTAGCTGACATTACTTTTTCCCACTTTGGCCACTCAGAGTTAGCAACTTGAATTGAGATTGGCCCACCCTGCGTTTTGCCATGTCTAATGCCACCTAAAATTGAAACCGCATCGGCTTCAAAATTCTGACGAGCACCGCGCCCAACTCCTAATCGGCGACGACGAAGATCAGCATCGATGACTTCAGTTGTAATCTCAACATGAGCCGGAAGGCCTTCAAGAATCGCGGACAAGGCTGGGCCATGAGATTCACCAGCAGTAAGCCATCTAAGCATGTGCTTATTGTGTCAGATTAGAGCCAGAAGTTGCTGCTAATAAAGCCAACGAGCAATGCGGGAGCGAAAGGGATGATTCTCTTGCGAGATACCAGCATCCAGAACAGTCCAATTATGAGGGAAACGAAGATTGCGCTTAGGGATTGTTGGAAATTTCCCATACAAAATCCAAGGGCGATGATTAATTTCACATCTCCCATTCCCAAACCACCACCGGATATGAGCGAAAGCGCAATCGCAATAATCGAAATGAAAAATCCGCAAGATAGTCTGTTGATCATCTCACGCACAGGGAACCCAAGATCTAGAAGTAACCCACTGGTACACATCATGGCCACAAGTGAGTTCGGAATTCTGTGGCTCCGAATATCGTGATAAATAATTGGAGAACCAAGCAGGATCATAAGAAAGACGCCAGTAAGCACGCCCCCAAAGTAGGAGTAAGTGAAGATTTGTGGATTTAGTTATCCACAATCAAAGATGAGCACGACCGACACCAAGTAAAAGGCTCCGCATTTGATCATAATCAAACTCGGCACCTGAAAATAGATGGATCTGATCTAGCGCCTGTTCAACCAAAAGTTGCATCCCGTCCATTGTTTTGCAGCCAAGTTCTTTTGCTTTTTTAAGGGCAGCTGTTGGGAACGGGTTATAGAGAACTTCAAAGAAGATTGCCTCTTTTGACCAGTTCTTTGAAGCTACCAGCTCACTGGCTCCGGCAGGAACGGTAGAAATAATTAAGTCATATCCTTGTAAATCATGTTCCATGTCAAAAAACCCAACTTGCGATGAATTGGCAATCTGGCTGAGCATTTGCGATCGTTGCTCCGAGCGAAGAAGAAAATCAACCGCAACAGATGGACTATCCAAAGCACTAAGCGCCGCTCTGGCTGTCCCTCCCCCTCCAATTATTGCCACGCGTTCCCTCTTGACAGGTTCAAGCAACCGGATGAATGCAGTTCTATCCGTTGAAAGCGCAGAGAAGTTTCCATTCTTGTAAAGCAATGTATTGGCGCTTTGCATCCGCAACGCGTCTGGATCAATCTCAAAGCCAGAGCTAAAGACGCTCTCCTTGAGTGGCATCGTAAGAGAAAAACCGGTCCATTCTTCTCTCAGCGCTCGGGAAAAAAATTCTGGGGCCTTTTCTAGTGTTACATCGATTGCTTGGTAATCTGCTTTAAGACCAAGTTCTTTGTAGGCAGCGTTATGTAACAGCGGTGAAAGACTATGAGAAATAGGCGAGCCTAAAACGGCGGCCTTAATCATTTAAATGCCCCCGAAGCCACGTTGTTGTTATAGAGAGTGTTCCACGTTTGAAATAGCGCAAAGTCATTTGTGAAACGGGTGTCATGGGGCTTAACTGTAATGAAGTAGAGCCAATTCCCGTCTGATGGTTTAAGTGAGGCCGCGATCGCATCTGCCCCTGGATTGCTAATAGGAGTGGGAGGCAACCCAATATGGATATAGGTGTTATATGGCGACCTTATCTGCGTAGCCTTATTACTAAGACCTATACGTCCTCGCAGATTTGCCGCGTATTGCACCGTTGAGTTCAGCTGTAGGGGCATTCCAAGCTTTAGTCGGTTATAAATCACGCGAGAAACTTTTGAAAAGTTGGTCGGATCTCCTTCAATTTGGACCATCGAGGCGATCGTGAGGACTTGATAAGCACTGTATTTCTCATAACCGCCTAAGAGTCCAGTGCTCTTTGCATTAATAACGAAGTGGCCAAGCATCTGATCAAGCGCGTCGTGAGTAGTGGTCTGCGGCGCAAAAGAGTAGCGAAGAGGAAAAAGCTGTCCTTCTAATGAATGTGCGGGGTTTGCAATTGGCGGTTTTAGTGAAGGAATCCCGTCACTTTGAACCAAAGAAACATTTGAATGCAATGACTTAAGGACATCCGAGAGGGTTGACCCCTCCTTTACAACCAGAGAATCAGCTATTCGTTTCTGATCAAGCAGCTGGGTGAGTGCAAGTGTTGAAGAAATATGGGTTTGAATTCTATGTACGCCAGGTGCAATCCCTCGGCCCAGCTGGGAGGCAGTGAGTTTTGCGACAAATACAGATGCCTTCTTCACAACGCCCTGTTTTTCAAGATCGGTGGCTATCGCGCTTCCGATTTGACCATTTGCCACAACGATAGAAACTTCAGGACCGGGGCGTGAGTCGGAATAATCTTGTGGCTTAGTTGCGATGATTACGCCAACAATGGCAAGAACAATCACGAAGATACCAATGAGAATTTGCCGTCTTTTACCAGCTAGGGATGACTGGCTAAAAGCCGGTAGCGAGTTACTCACAATGAGCCAGCAATTCTCTCTCGCTCCATAGCACTTTCCAATATACCTACAGCAGCCATCGCATCAATCAGACTTTTACTACTTTTTGCGTCATGACCCGCGCTACGCAATTTTGCCGCCGCGTTAACAGTTGATAAGCGTTCATCGATTGTGTGAACCGGGACAGTTGAGAGGGTTTGAAGGAGTTCAACAAAAGTTTTAACGCTTTGCATTGTTTGACTCTCCTTCCCCGATAAATGGCGGGGTTGGCCAACGACTAGATAGATTGGATCGTATTCACTCAATAGCGCATGAATCTGCTCAGATAGCCCTGAGTCTTGAGCTTGCAGTGTTGCCACAGGTGTTGCTATTAATCCTGATGCATCACTTACAGCTACACCAATTCTTACCAGGCCATAATCAAATGCGATCCGTCGGCCCGGTTTCATAGTGCTCAATTCTTACCTATTGCAGCCTTAAGTTCTTTGATTGCCGCGGGAATCTTCGACGCATCTACTCCGCCTCCCTGGGCGAAATCATCTTTTCCGCCGCCGCCGCCACCAAGTATCTGGGAACCAATTTTTACAAGAGCGCCCGCCTTGATTCCAGATTTCTGCGCATCTGCAGATGCGGCAACAACAAAAGTTACGCGATCAGACTGCGTGGAGAACAAACCAACAACACTTTGAGCTTTTCGATTTCTCAGATCAAGTGCCATTGTGCGCAGATCATCGCCTGAAACTCCCGATTCAACCTCAGTGAAGATCGAGGAAGTTCCATTGAGAACTTCGAAGGAGTTGGCAAGAACTGCAACACTTGCAAGAGCTTGGGCAGACTTAAAACCGGCCAATTCCTTTTCCAGGACTTTCATCCTGTTCACAAGATCTGAGACTCGCTCCGGGAGCTCTTCGACTCGAGCGCCCTTAATAATTTCAGTAAGCGAATTGAGTAAGACATGCTCTCTAGCTAAATATGAGAATGCATCGGCTCCAACTAAAGCTTCAACTCGTCTAACACCTGCTCCAATTGATGATTCACTTAGCAGCTTCACAACGCCCAGCTCAGCAGATGAATGAACGTGAGTTCCTCCACACAGCTCTCTTGCCCAATCTCCAACACTCACGACCCGAACGCGATCGCCATACTTCTCGCCAAAAAGCGCCATAGCGCCAATCTTTTTGGCCTCTGCTTGGCTCATTTCTTCTGCACTGACTTCAAGGTTTTCAATAAGAAGTGAATTCACACGCGCCTCTACATCATTAAGTACGGATGCGGGCACTGCTCCACTTGCAGGAAAATCAAATCTGAAGCGTCCCGGAGCATTTTCAGATCCAGCTTGAGTTGCTGTTTCACCCAGAGCTTCTCTAAAGGCTTTGTGCACCATATGGGTTGCCGTGTGGGCACGAGAGATAGCTTTTCGTTTACCTTGATCAATTCGCGCCATTACATCTTCATCTACTTTAATTGAACCTTTAATGATTGAGCCACGATGAACGTATAAACCTGGAACCGGGCATTGCACGTCTTCGATTTCAACCTCTGCCCCATTTGCCAGAACGATCACGCCGCCATCTGAGAGCTGACCTCCGCCTTCGGCATAAAAGGGAGTTCTACTTAAAACAATCTCTACCTCGCCACTTCCAGCTTCTTGGACATTTTCTCCGTCAACCAAAATAGCTTGAAGTTTGGCTTCTGCTTCATTTTCTGTGTAGCCAATAAATTGACTCTTGCCCCTTGAATCCACAATCTTGCGATATTCAGATAGATCGGTATGGCCACTCTTCTTGGACTTCGCGTCTGCTTTAGCGCGGTCCTTCTGCTCTTTCATTAATTTGCGGAAGCCCTCTTCATCAACTTTAAGACCTTGCTCGGTTGCCATTTCCAGTGTGAGATCAAATGGGAAGCCGTAAGTGTCGTGAAGTTTAAATACAGTATCTCCAGCAAGTGTTGCGCTCTTACTGGATTTCACATCAGTAGATGCCATGTCAAAAATCTGAGTACCACTCTTGAGCGTTGCTAGAAATGAATCCTCTTCTGCCTCCGAGACTGCCAAAATCTTCTTGCTCTCATTTTTAAGTTCTGGGTACTGCGGCGCCATTGCTCCAATTGAAGCTGAAATCAGTTCGTTCAAGTTGTGGTCTGGCGCTCCCAAAATTCGCATATTGCGGATAGTTCTGCGCATCATGCGACGCAAGACATATCCCCTGCCTTCATTTCCAGGAAGCACTCCATCACCAATGAGCATCATGGCCGTGCGGGCGTGATCTGCCACAACACGTAAGGAAACATCGTTGCGCGCATTAACTCCATACTTCACACCGGCAAGATCAGCAGCCTTGCTAAGAATTTGCATGGTTGTATCAATTTCATAAATGTTCTCAACGCCTTGAAGTAAAGCGGCCATACGCTCAAGGCCTAAACCAGTATCAATATTCTTTGCTGGCAACTCTCCAACAATTGGATAATCATCTTTTGTCCCGCCATCTGCACGAATGTTTTGCATGAAAACCAAGTTCCACACTTCAAGATATCGATCTTCATCAGCAACCGGGCCACCTTCCTTGCCATAAGCAGGGCCTCGGTCATAATAAATTTCTGAGCAAGGACCGCACGGCCCTGCAACACCCATCGACCAGAAGTTATCGGCCATTCCCCTGCGCTGGATACGCTCCTCTGGAACGCCCACAACCTTGTGCCAAATATCGGCAGCTTCATCATCATTGTGGAACACAGTTACCCAAAGTTTTTCTTCAGGAAAACCGTAACCGCCATCAGCAACAGGTTTGGTGAGTAGATCCCAGGCTAAAGTGATTGCGCCTTCTTTGAAATAGTCTCCAAATGAAAAGTTTCCGCACATCTGGAAAAAAGATGCATGCCGTGTCGTCTTTCCAACTTCATCAATGTCTAACGTACGCACACACTTTTGAACAGATGTTGCTCGCGTAAACGGTGGTTTCACTTCGCCAAGAAAATATGGCTTGAAAGGCACCATGCCTGCATTTACTAAGAGAAGATTTGGGTCATCTGCGATAAGAGAAGCCGAAGGAACAACTGTATGGGTTAACCCCTGTGGGTTGCCTGATTCAAAAAAGCGTAACCAGCGCGCTCTGATTTCAGCGGATTCCACCGGCTTACTCGTGCTCCCTTGAGGAATTATTTTTACGACTTGGGATTAAGGAGACAAGTGAACCTAGGACTTTAAGCATGCCTGAATTCTTTTCAGTCAGCGTAGTGACCAGAGTATTGACCTTCTGGGTCATGTTCTCAGCAGTGGTGACAATGCGATTAGCGCTGCTCACAGTCTTTTGTACCTCATCTATTAAACGAGACAGGCGAATGATTGTGTAGCCAATAGCAAGGGCAATAATCAGCAACGAACATGATGCGATTATTGTTGCAATTCCACCTGGGCCCATATCTCTAGCCTACCCGAACGAATTGCTAGGCGTACTCGGATTTACTGTTTCTCAGGTACGAAATCTACGCCAGCTTCTTTGCGTTGGGCTGGTGTGATTGGTGTAGGTGCCCCAGTGAGTGGGTCCCCTCCACTGGCAGTCTTAGGAAACGCAATTACTTCTCGGATTGATTCTGCGCCACTTAAGAGAGCGCAGAGGCGATCCATTCCTAGTGCAATTCCACCATGAGGGGGCGGTCCATAATTAAAAGCTTCCAGCAAAAATCCAAACTTACTTGTTGCTTCCTGCGGAGTAAGACCAATTACGTCAAAAACTCGACTCTGCATCTTTCGATCATGAATACGGATGGACCCGCCACCAATTTCATTTCCGTTCAAAACGATGTCATAGGCATAAGCCAATGCGTTTGCTGGATCTTTATCAAAATTTTCCGCAAATTCTGGCTTTGGACCAGTAAATGGGTGGTGAACAGCAGTCCAACCAGATTGGGGGTTTTCGCTATCCACTAATTCAAACATTGGTGCATCAACAATCCAGACAAATTCCCATGCCTTTTCATTAATCAGGTTGCAACGATGTCCGATCTCTAAACGCACTGCGCCCAATAATTGCTGAGAGGAACTCTTTCCACCCGCTGCAAAGAAGATTGCATCTCCTGGCTTTGCCCCACAATGCGCGGCAACTTTTGAGGCTTCCTCTTCTGAAAGATTTTTCGCAACAGGTCCAGCAAGAGTTCCATCAGTTTGAACCAGGATATAGGCAAGACCTTTTGCTCCACGAGCCTTTGCCCAATCTTGCCAAGCGTCTAACTCTCTTCGAGGTGAATCGGCGCCTCCAGGCATAACAATTGCGCCGACATAATCTGCTTGAAAGACGCGAAAAGTTGTTTGAGCGAAGAACGCTTTGCAATCAACAATCTCTTGACCAAAACGAAGATCCGGCTTATCTGAACCAAAGCGACGCATCGCTTCTAAATATGTCATACGAGGGATCGGCATCGGGATGTCATAGTTGACGATCTTCTTAAATACTTTTCCTAATATTTCCTCTGCAACTTTTAGAACATCCTCTTGGTCAACAAAAGACATTTCAATATCAAGTTGAGTAAATTCAGGTTGACGGTCTGCTCTGAAATCTTCATCTCTAAAACACCTAGCAATCTGGTAATACCTCTCCATGCCAGCGACCATGAGAAGTTGCTTAAACAGTTGAGGAGATTGCGGCAGCGCATACCAGCTACCTGGTTGCAGGCGAACAGGCACTAGGAAATCTCGTGCTCCTTCAGGTGTTGATCGAGTTAGATAGGGTGTTTCAATCTCTAGAAAATCTAGGCTATCCATAACTGTACGAATGGTTGATGTCACTTGTGAGCGCATGCGAAGGTTGCGTGCCGGCTCTTCTCTGCGAAGATCAAGGTAGCGATACTTCAAACGAACTTCTTCGCTGATATTTGAAACTTCTCCGCTATCTACTGGGAATGGGAGTGCTGCTGCCTCACTCAAAACTTTAAGCTCTAGACAATCAACTTCAATTTCACCTGTAGGAATATTCGGGTTTTCATTTCCATCAGGGCGAACTCGCACTTTGCCTGTGATCAATACACACCACTCTGCGCGCAAGGCTCCTGCAATCTCATCCTTGATTACTACTTGAACCGCGCCAGTTGAATCCCGAAGATCAATAAAGGCAACTCCCCCGTGATCTCGGCGTCTTGCAACCCAGCCCGCCAAAGTAACGGTGGTATCGGCATCCTTCTTAGAAAGGGTGCCTGCGCTATGCGTGCGTAGCATTTAAGAATGTTCTCCCAAATTCACAGTAAGTGAAATCAATTCGTTCGCCAAAGAGCCAAGAGTAACCGAAACGCTCTCTCCCGTTTTCATGTTTTTAAGTGCAACGCTCTTGCTTGCCACTTCATCTGCGCCAAGAACAATGGAGTACTTGGCGCCGCTCTTATCGGCCGCCTTCATTCCACCCTTCAATGCGCGATCCCCAAAGGCGAGATCCACTGACAGGCCACGACTTCGCAATTGCTCTGCTAGCACCAAAGCTTCATTTGCCGTGCCGAGTGGGACTATAAAAAGATCAATCTGCAAATCTTCAGGAAGTGAGAGACCCTCAGCTTCACAAGCGAGAAGTATGCGATCAACACCTAATCCATATCCAATTCCTGAAAGCTGCGAACCACCAAGGGCAGCCATTAACCCGTCATAGCGACCACCGCCACCGATTCCAGATTGCGCGCCAAGTCCCTCATGCACAAATTCAAAAGCGGTTCCTGTGTAGTAATCCAAACCTCGCACCATGCGATTG